>JAKAZA010000091.1 GCA_021816155.1 Pseudomonadota bacterium
CACCGGCGGGATGGCGCCCAGGCGCTCGATCATCTTCAGGCGCGACTGGGCCTGGCGCGCCTTGGTGCCCGCGCGAAAGCGGTCGACGAACGACTGCAGGTGCGCGCGCCGCGCCTCGACCTTGGCACGCATGGCGCCCTGCAGCGTCAGCCGCTCGGCGCGCTGCCGTTCGAACGACGAGAAGCCGCCCGCGTAGAGCGTGAGCTGGGCCTGGTCGAGGTGCAGGATGAAGTCCATCGCCCGGTCGAGGAGCTCGCGGTCATGGCTGATGACCAGCGCGGTCGAGGGGTGGCGCTTCAGTCGCGCTTCCAGCCAGAGAGCGCCTTCCAGGTCGAGGAAGTTGGTGGGTTCGTCGAGCAGCAGGAGGTCGGGCTCGGCGAACAGGGCCGCCGCGAGCGCCGCCCGCATCCGCCAGCCGCCCGAGAACTCGGCCATCGGGCGGGTCAGGTCCGTTTGGGTGAACCCCAGCCCGACGAGGATCTCGGCGGCCTTGGCGGGCAGGGCGTCGGCGCCGATCTGAGCCAGGCGGGCGTAGATGTCGGCCAGTCGCTCCGGCGGCGCGGTCTCGAGCTCGTCGGTGAGCGCCGTGCGCTCGGCGTGCGCCGACAGCACCGTGTCGATCAGCGGGATGGGGCTGGCTGGTTGCTCCTGGTCGGCGGAGCCGATGCGGGCGAGGCGCGGCGTGATGATGTCGCCGCCGCCTGGCGTCAGCTCGCCTTTGATCAGGCGGAAGAGTGTGGTCTTGCCGGCGCCGTTGCGCCCAACGAGACCGACCTTGGCGCCGACCGGCAGAGCGGCCGACGCATGGTCAAAAAAGCGGCGCCCGTAGGCGTCGAAGACGAGGTCCTGGATACGGAGCATGGCGAAGCGCTTGCGAGGATGAGTGGGGTTTCGAACGGCTTTGCGGCCCGCCGCGCGGGACGGCGCGGACAGGGCGGGACGGGTCTCGGCTCAGCCCGTCAAGGTCGCCTTCGAACCCCGGCTTCGGTCACGCGACGTTGCTCCTCTTCCCCGCCTTGGCGGCGGGAGACGGCCTCGTTATAAGCCCGGTCCCCGCCGCTCGCCAGCGCCCATCCTCCCCAAGGGCCCAAGGATTTCCATGACCGAACGCACCTTCTCCATCATCAAGCCGGACGCCACGCGCCGGAACCTGACCGGCAAAATCAACGCCGTGATCGAGGACGCCGGCCTGCGCATCGTCGGCCAGCGTCGGGTCAGGATGAGCCGCGCCCAGGCCGAGGCGTTCTACGGGGTGCACAAGGACAAGCCGTTCTTCGGCGAGCTCGTTGATTTCATGACGTCGGGGCCCGTCGTCGTTCAGGTGCTTGAGGGCGATAACGCCGTCGCGCGCTACCGCGAGGTGATGGGCGCCACCAATCCGGCGAACGCCGCGCCCGGCACCATCCGCCAGCTTTACGCCGAGAGCTTCACCGGCAACTCGGTGCACGGCTCCGACAGCCCCGAGAACGCGAAGATCGAAATCGCCCAGTTCTTCACGGACGCCGACGTCGTGGGCTGAGGCCGGATGCGCCAGGAGGTCGGAACGCTCGAGTTCGCCACCCGCGGTCGCTGCCTCCTGGAGATCTCGGGCGAAGTCGAGCGCTGGACCGCGGCGACGAGGGCGCGGACGACATGCCCGCCCACATCCGCACCGCGCTGACGGGCGTCAACCTCGCCGTTCCGCTCATCGGCGGTCGACTCGCGCTGGGGACCTGGCAGGGCCTCTATCTCTTCGAGCACCGCCGCCGGCCGCAGCGCCGGCAGGTGGCGATGCACCTGATCGGCGATTGATTCGCCTAACCGCGAACGAGGTCGCGCACGCCGTCGCGCTCGGCCAGGAGTTCGTCGACGGTGCGTTTCAGCGCCGCCTGCGCGTCCGACCCGTGCTCGATCCCCGCCACGACATGGTGCGTGCTCCCGTTCGAGAGGACCGGATAGCTGAACACCAGGCCCTTGGGGACGTCGTATTCGCCTCGGCTGACCACCCCGAGCGACATCCAGTCATCGCCCGTTCCGTCGCGCACCGCCTGCACGGAGGAGATCACAGCGTTGGCGGCTGACGCAGCGGAAGATTGGCCGCGCGCCTTGATGATCGCAGCCCCGCGGTTCTGCACCTCTGGGATGAAATCGTTCTCGAACCAGGCCTCGTCACCGACGACCTCAGTCGCCGGCCGGCCGCCGATCAGCGCGTGGCGATAATCCGGGTACATGGTCGGCGAATGGTTGCCCCAGATCGCCATGCGCCGCACATCGTCGACCGACACGCCGGCCTTCCTGGCGAGAGCGCTCTTGGCGCGGTTGTGGTCGAGCGCGGTCATGGCGAACCAGCGGTCGGCCGGTATCTCAGGTGCGTTCCGATGGGCGACGTAAGCGTTGGTGTTGCAGGGGTTGCCGACCACCAGCGCTCGCACATCGGAGGCCGCGCGCTCGTTCAGCGCTTCCCCGATCGGCTTGAAGATCCGGGCGTTGACCGCCAGCAGATCGCCGCGCTCCTGCCCGGCCTTGCGGGGAACGGCGGCCAGAAGCAGCGCCCAGGACACGCTGTCGAAACCGACGTTCGGGTTGCTGGTCGCCACGATCCCCCGGAGCGCCGGAAACGCGCAGTCCTCGAGCTCCATGACCACGCCTTCGAGCGCCGGCATCGCGCTCTCCAGCTCGATCAGATGCAGGATCACAGGCGTATCGGGCCCGAACACCGCGCCCGAGGCCAGCCGATAGAGCAGCGCGTAGCCGACATTGCCGGCCGCTCCGGTGACCGCGATACGCATCATCCTTCGTCTCTCCTGTCGGCGCGGCTCTATTCGCCCCGCGACGGCGGAGGCTGTTCCCGTTGTTGGGTGGCCGCCGGGTCGGCCATCGCGCAGCGCCAGCCCGAATGGGCGGTCATGTAGCACGCGCCTTGCGCCTTTGCGTGGACGCTTAGCGTGCAATTCGCGCCGGGAGCGCCGGCCGGCCCCAGCGGCGCGCAGCTATAGGTGCGGTAGCTGCCATAAATTGGGTATAGGGGGCCGGCGCCGTTGCTGTCGGGGAGCTGATGGTCGGATGCTGCGAACGGACGCGCCGGGCCGAGGGTGAGCACGACGCCCGAGACGAGCGCGAGCGACTGATCGGCGCCGCGCACGCCTTCGTTATCGCAGACGAAGATTTGGCTCGCCTCGACCTTGGTCAGTCTGCTCGACCTGATCGTCGGGCAGGTTCGAGGGTCGCGAGCGCCAAAGGGGATGCCGGCGCCGCGATCAAGGCTCATGTCCCAGGGCGCGGCCCCGGACCGGGGCGGGGAAGATGCTGTCCCGGTCTTCGGACCGCAGCCTGCAAGCGTCGCCGCGAGGGCGATCGCGACGACGACGTGGTGTCTCCTCACGGTGGTCAAGCGGCCTTGGCCTCCGTCTCGACCATACGCTGGATCGCGACATAGTCGGTCTTGCCGCTGCCGAGCACCGGAATCTCCGGGACGTGGACGATCTTGCGCGGCGCGGCGAGTTCGCCAGCGCCAACCGCATGGGCGTGGGCGACCAATTGACCGACCTCGGCGTCCATGCGGTCCGTGACGAGCACGAGGCGCTCCCCCTTGCGGCTGTCGGGCTGGGCGATCACCGCGTGACGAGCGTCAGGCCAGAGCGAAGCCGCCAGCGTCTCTGCGGCCGTCAGCGAGACCATCTCGCCGCCGATCTTGGCGAAGCGCTTCACCCGGCCGAGGACGGTTATCCAGTTGTCCTCGCTGATCTCGACCACATCGCCGGTGTCGTGCCAGCCGCCCTCCGGCGGCTCCAGCACGCCATTCTCGCCGATATAGCCCGCCATGACGTTCGGGCCGCGCACGTAGAGCCGCCCGCCGCGGGTGATGCCTTCCACCGGCTCGACGCGCACCTCGATGCCGGGCAGCAGGCCGCCCACGGTGCCGCGGCGATTGTCGTCCGGACGGTTCACCGCAATCACCGGCGAGGCCTCGGTGGCGCCATAGCCTTCCAGCAGCGGGATCGGGCCGAAGCGGTCAAGGATCAGATCGTGGGTCTCGTCACGCACTTTCTCGGCGCCGCAAACCACGAACTTCAGGCCCTTGAGGTCGTCGGCGTCGGCCGACCGCGCGTATTGGTTGACGAAGGTGTCGGTGGCCAGAAGCACGCTTGCGCCGCTTTCGCGCAGCAGAGCCGGGATGATCTTCACGTGCAGCGGCGAGGGGTATTCGAACGCCTTCATCCCCGTCAGCAGCGGCAGGATCACGCCACCGGTCAGCCCGAAGCAGTGGAAGATCGGCAGAGGATTGAAGAACACCCAGTCCGGATCGAGGTCGATGTGCGCGGCGATCTGGTCGGCGTTGGCGAGCAGGTTGGCCTGGGTCAAAACCACGCCGCGAGGCGCGCCGAAGCTGCCAGATGTGAACAGCACCACCCCCGGATCGTCAGGACTCGTCGCGACCCGGAAGCGCTGCGGCGCCAGCGAGGCGGCCAGCGCAAAGAGCCGGTCGCCGAGGCCGATCGTTGCGCGGACATCTTCCAGGTAGGTGACCTGGCAGGTCTCGGTCAGCGCGTCGATCACGTCGTGGAGCTTGCCCTGTTCGACGAAGCGATGGGACGTGAGCACGCGCGTCACCCCGACGAGTCTAACGGCGGCCCGCAGGTTCCGGAGCCCGGCGGTGAAATTGAGCATCACCGGAGTCCGCCCGAAGGCGTGCAGCGCGAAGAAGGTCACCGCGCCGCCGACGCTGGTGGGCAGGAGCACCCCGACCCGTTCCTTCTGAGCGGTCATCGCCGCGATCTTGCGGCCGAGCGCGAAGCTGGCGCGGATCAGGTCGACGTAGGTGAGCGGCTTGCGCTCCTGGTCCTCGAGGATCGGCTTCTTGGGACCATAGGTCCGGGCCGCCTCGACCAGGGCGTCGAAAAGCGACGTGCGGCTCCGCTGAGGATCGAACGTGTGCGGCATGTCGCGCTGACGCGGCCCTCTTCCCTGTCTCCCCTCTGGGGAGGCTATCGCCGCGCCGTCGGCTTGAAAAGCGCGGTTGCGGACGGCGCGCTGGCGCGCGCGTCGGCGACCACCTTGCGGACGGTGTCCAGCCACGGCGCACTACGGGCGGCGTCATCCAGTTCCAGACTCGGGCGCGCGCCCGCCAAGTCCTGGAGGCGCGCGCCTGGCGGATCGAGGCAGGGCGGGGCGCCGGCGGCCTCGAGGACGAGCGTCGGGACCCGTATCCCGCCGACGTCGGCGCCTGTCGCGCGCCGCAGCGCCAGGAAGGCCTTGCGCCAGTCAAGGCTGGGACCGCCGAGCCGCAGGTCGGGGTTCGCCAGTTGCCACGCATGTGTGACAGCACCGCGCCATGCGTCATGCGTACGGCGGGCCGAGAAATCGTCCGGGCCGTCCCGCCGCCATGGCCCGCCGCCTGGCGCGCGGGCTTCGCCCGATTCGGACGTTCCGGCCGATGGCGGCGCCGGCGCCATGACGCAGTCGGGCGCGCTGAGGATCAGCGCCGCGGGGCGCTCGCCGGTCTCGACGGCGCGCGCGGCGACGAACGCTCCGACGCCTTCGCCCAGGATCACCAGCGGACGCCTTGGCTCGGAGTGGATCACCTGTTCGGCCATCGCTCGCACGGCCGTCACGTCGGCGTCGAAGCTCTGCAGGTGGCCGAGGTCGCGTCGGCTTGCAAGCCGACCCGAGCCGCCCTGGCCGACGCCCTCCAGCACCCAGACGGCATAGGCGTCGGCGGTCAGGTCCCTCGCCGTCTCGAACCAAGTCTCGGCGGTCTCTCCATAGTCTGGCAGGATCAGCACGTCGGCGAGCGCGACTTCGGACGGCGCGGCGACACCGTAGCGCTGCGCCGGCGCCCCCCGGACCCGGATCAGGCCCCAGGCCCAGTTGTCTGGCGGGTAGAACCGCTCGGCCAGTCCCGGCGGCGGGCGGCTGTCTGCGAACGGCCCGCGATCGTCGGGCGAGATCGGGGGCGCCAGCAGCGCGACGATCGCCACCAGGGCCGTCACACCGAGCGCGGCGCCGGCGAGCCGCGTCCGCGTCAGCCTGAGCTTGGGAATGTCCATGCGAGCCCCGACGCGCCGGATCCGAAGCCTAGCCACACGCAAGGCCCTGCGCCACCGGCGCGGCTTGATCGCGCCGCGGGAACAGCCGATCTAGGGGCTGTCATGACCGTGGTCATCGAGCCCCGCACCGCCCGCCAGCTCCGCCACCCCGAGAAGCAGGGCCGGCCGGACACGCCGATCCAACGCAAGCCCCAATGGCTGCGCGTCCGCGCACCCGGCTCGTCGGGCTACGCGGCGACGCGCGCGATCGTGCGCGAAGCTGGGCTCGTCACCGTCTGCGAGGAAGCCGGCTGCCCGAACATCGGCGAGTGCTGGGAGAAGAGCCACGCCACGATGATGATCATGGGCGAGGTCTGCACGCGGGCCTGTGGCTTCTGCAACGTCGCAACCGGCAAGCCCGCGCCGCTCGACCCGACCGAGCCGGCCCGCGTCGCCGAGGCCGTGGCGAGGATGGGGCTGAAGCACGTGGTCATCACCTCGGTCGACCGCGACGACCTTGCGGACGGCGGCGCGCGCCATTTCGCACAGACTGTAGCGGCGATCCGCGCGGCCGCGCCCGCCGCGACGATCGAGATCCTGACGCCCGACTTCCTGCGCAAGAAGAACGCGGCCGAGATCGCCATCGCCGCGCGCGCCGACGTGTTCAACCACAACCTCGAGACCGTGCCGCGGCTCTATCACTCGATCCGGCCGGGCGCGCGCTACTACGCCTCGCTGCGGCTCCTGGAGCGGGCCAAGGAGGTGAACCCCGCTCAGTTCACCAAGTCCGGCCTGATGCTGGGCCTCGGCGAGAGCCGCGACGAGGTGCTCCAGGTCATGGACGACATGCGCTGCGCGGGCGTCGATTTCATCACCGTCGGCCAGTACCTTCAGCCTTCCCGCAAGCACGCCGCGGTCGAGCGGTTCGTCCCTCCCGAGGAGTTCAAGGCGCTTGCCGCCATCGCCTACGCCAAGGGCTTCCTGATGGTCGCCGCGAGCCCGTTGACCCGCTCCTCGCATCACGCCGGCGAAGACTTCGAGCGCCTGCGCGCCGCCCGCGCGGCGCTGGACGCTGTCTGACACCGCGCTTGCGCCATCACCTGACGCGCATCCTGCCCTACCAACCCCGCGAGCTGTTCGAGCTGGTGGGCGACGTCGAGCGCTACCCCGAATTCGTGCCCTGGGTGCTTCGCCTTCGAGCCCGGAACCGACGGCTGGACGGGGAGGGGATCACGCGCCTCGACGCCGAGGCCGAGGTGGGCTTCTCGATCGTGCACGAGCGCTTTACGACCACGGTCCGGCTGGACGCGCCGCTGCTGGCCATCGACGTCGACCTCGTGTCCGGCCCGTTTCGACGGCTGAAGAACCGCTGGCGCTTCAAAGACCATCCGGACGGCGTCGAACTCGCGTTCGAGATCGATTTCGAGTTCAAATCGCGGCTGCTCGACGCGTTGCTGCGCGCCAACTTTCACCACGCCGTGGCGCGTCTCGTCGGTTGCTTCGAAGCCCGCGCGGAGCAGCTGTACGGTAAGCATGCTCTGCCTCGATAGGACGCGCTTGGCCGGTACTTGAGCCAGGTCAATGCGCCCCGCGAGCCCTCGCCACACCGTCCTGCCGACGGGAGGTGCAAGATGAACGTCGCAAGGCTGATCCTTGTCGCATCCGCCGGCGCCTTGCTCGCAGCTTGCAGCCAAGAGCGACCAGCGACCAACCGGACCCCGGCGGCGCCGACCGCGGGCGCGCAGGTCGTCGAGCCCCTGATGGCGCGGGCGCGACAGGTGTTCCGGCCGATTCCGGCGAACCCGCCGCAGCTGCCGGGGAATGCGGCGACTCCGGCCAAGCTCGAGCTCGGCGAGATGCTGTTCTTCGACCCGAGGCTGTCAGCAAGTCACGCCATCAGCTGCGCCTCCTGCCACAACCTCTCGCTTGGAGGGGCCGACGCCGAACCGACGTCGATCGGCCATCGCTGGCAGCATGGCGCCCGCAACGCCCCGACCGTGTTGAACGCCGTCTTCGATACGGCGCAGTTCTGGGACGGCCGCGCGGCGGACCTCGAGCAACAGGCCGGGGGGCCGATGGTCAACCCGGTCGAGATGGCCTCGCCCAGCGAGCACATCGCCGAGCAGTTGAAGGGCATTCCCGGCTACCAAGGCGTGTTCGCCCGGGCCTTCCCCGGCGAGCAGGATCCTATCTCGCTGGCCAATGTGCAGAAGGCGATAGCGGTGTTCGAAGCAACGCTGATCACCCCGGATTCGCCCTTCGACCGGTATCTGAACGGCCAGACCGACGCGCTCTCGCCGGTCGAGAAAGAGGGGCTCACCCTCTTCATGGATAAGGGGTGCTCGTCCTGCCATAATGGAATTGGTGTCGGCGGGGGCATGTATGCCCCGTTCGGCGTCGTCGCCAAGCCCGGCGCCAATCTGCTGCCATCGTCGGACAAGGGGCGTTACATGGTCACGCACAGCCCGTCCGACGCGTACGTGTTCAAGGTTCCAAGCCTTCGCAACGTCGCTCTGACTGCTCCATACTTCCATACCGGGGCGGTCTGGGATCTGCGCGAGGCGGTCGACGTGATGGGCGCAAGCCAGCTCGGCGCGCATTTGTCGCCAGACGAGACGGACAAGATCACCGCCTTCCTGCAAAGCCTCACCGGCGCGCAGCCAAGAGTGACGCTGCCCATTCTGCCGCCGAGCGTCGCAACGACGCCCCGTCCGCAACCCTGACGGCGAGGACGCGATCACTCCTGAGCCTTGGCTTAGTCCTTCGCCGGCGCTTGGCCTGGCTCGGTCGAGGCGATCTTTCTTCCCTGCGAAAGCGCGGGCTCCACCTCCCGACGTTGCGCGCGCCCGCTTTATGGTTATGCGTTCTCCGCGCCGCCCGGCCCCGGCGGCGACGCCGGGAGGGATTCACATGTTCGATCTGACCGCCGAACTCAGACGGGATCTGCAGTCGTTCGATACGCCCACAGTCTGCAACGCCCTCGAGGTGCTGGCGCCGTCACGGCGCAGCCACGGCTATACGACCCGGCAGCTGTTCTGCGCGCGCCCGTCGCTGCCGCCGCTGGTGGCGCTGGCTCGGACGGCGACGATCCGCAGCGCCCATCCGAGCGATCTCGCGCCTGCGGCGGCCCGCGCCCTTTCCGACGCCTACTACGCCTACATAGATGCCGGTCCGAAGCCGAGCGTGATCGCCATCCAGGACCTGGACGAACCGCAGGGTTACGGCGCGTTCTGGGGAGAGGTGAACAGCGCCATCCACAAGGGCCTTGGCTGCGAGGGACTGGTCACAGACGGGGCTGTCCGCGACCTGCCGGACCTCGCCGACGGGTTCCAAGTGCTCGCCGGACGTGTCGTGCCGTCGCACGCTTTCGTCCATGTGGTGGACTTCGGCCGGCCGATCAGCGTCGCGGGCATGCGGGTGCGCGACGGCGACCTGATCCACGCGGATCAGCATGGCGCCGTGGTCATCCCCGCGGATGTGGCGCACAGGGTCAAGGAAACCGCGCGGCTTCTGCAGGCGCGCGAACGCGTGATCATCGAGGCGGCTCGGGCGCCGGGCTTCAACGCCGAGAAACTGCGCGCGGCCCAGGGCAAGGCCGCCGAGATACACTGAACGGGACCGCCCGGCGTCGTCCGTCGTTAGCGCAATCGGTCCCTCAGCATCTCCAGCGCGACCTGCACCGAGGCCAGCTGGATCTCCTGCCGGGTCTCGAGTTCGAAGAACTCGTGGCGGTGATAGACCGACTGGTTGGCCCTTGCGGTCGCGAAATGGACGGTGCCCACCGGCTTCAGCGGCGTGCCTCCGCCGGGCCCCGCGACACCTGTGATGGCGACGGCGACGTGGGCGTGGCTGTTCTCGAGGGCGCCTTCGGCCATCATCCGCACGATCGGCTCGGAGACCGCGCCCAGGTCGGCGATCATGTCGCCGGCGACGCCGAGCTGTTCCTGCTTCGCGCGGTTGGAGTAGCAGACGAACCCGCGCTCGAAGACATCAGATGCGCCGGCGATCGAGCACAGCGCGCCAGCGACGAGGCCGCCCGTGCAGCTCTCGGCGGTGACGATGCGCAAGGACCGCTCGCGAGCGTCGTCGATCACCAGCCGCGCCAAGGTCTCGATTTCGAGCGAAAACAACAACGCGGCCCTCCCCAAAGCTTGCCTATTCGGTGCGTCGGCCTTCCTTACGCCGGCAATTCGACCATCGCCACGGCCTGAGCGACAAGGCCCTCCTCGCGGCCGGTGAAGCCCATGCCTTCCATCGTGGTCGCCTTCACGCTGACCGCCTCTGACGGCGCACCCAGCAGGTCGGCCAGACGCGTCCGCATCGCCTCGCGGTGTGGCTTGATCTTCGGTCGCTCGCAGACCAGCGTCACGTCGACGTTGACGATGCGGCCGCCACGCGCCGCGACCAGGCCCACTGCATGCGTGAGGAACTGGTCGGACGCCGCGCCGCGCCACATAGGGTCGCTGGGCGGGAAGTGGTCGCCGATGTCGCCCGCGCCGATCGCCCCCAGGATCGCGTCGGTCAGCGCGTGCAGGCCGGCGTCTGCGTCGGAGTGTCCGATGAGGGCGCGGTCGTGCGCGATCCTGACGCCGCAGAGCCAGACGCCGGCGCCGGGACCGAAACGGTGCGCGTCGAGGCCTTGTCCGACCCGCATCGTGCGCGCCGCGCCGGCCAGCTGCTCGGCCATGGCGAAATCCTCCGGATAGGTGAGCTTTGCGAGGGCGGGATCGCCTGGAACCAGCGTCACCGCGTCGCCGAGTCGCTCGACGACCATCGCCTCGTCAGTCGGCTCGTCGCCTGGCGGCCACGCGGCGTACGCGGACTTCAGCCGGCCAAGACGGAAACCCTGAGGGGTCTGCGCACGCCAGAGGCCCGCTCTGCCTAGCGTCGCTGCGATCCGGCCTTGGCCGTCGTCGCGTTTCAGCGTGTCCGCGAGCGGCAGGGCTAGGATCGCGGCGCCATCAGCCGTCACCGCGGCCATGAGCCGCTCGACGTGCGCGCGGCGCAGGAGCGGCCGGGCGGCGTCGTGGACCAGCACGACCGCATCGTCGCCGCCGCTCAGCGCAGCAATCCCCGCCTTGACCGAGTCGGAGCGCGCCGCGCCGCCACGTGCGAGCTTCCAGCGCGGCAGGCCAGCCAGCACCTCGGCCGCGCGCTCCTCCTCGGCATCGGCGACGACGACGACCAGCTCGTCGACGCCTGCGCCGAGCAGCGCTTCCGCTGACCAGCGGAGCACCGGCCGTCCGGCCAGCGGTCGCCACTGCTTGGCATCGCCCGGGCCGGCCCTTGCGCCAACCCCGGCCGCAACGATCACGGCGCAGCTCGTCATTGTCCGCCCTTGTCCGCAAACCCGACGTCCAAGTCCAGGCTTTACGGCGCCGCACAAATTGCCTAAAAAGAGAGCGCTTAGGGTGCGTGTAAATTAGGCATCACGCACGGGGTGGGGCATGACGGAAACGCGAGCTCGAAGTTTGAACGACAGGCGATCGCTGGAGAGCCTCAAGGCCATCGCCTTCGACCTCATTCCCGAGCCCGCGATGGTGGTCGACCAGGAGGGCGCGCTGGTGGCGGTCAACGAGGCGGCCGAGACGCTGTTCGGACAGGGTCTCGCGCTGCTCGCGCGCGGTCGGTTCAAGGCCGCCCTGCCGCCCGATTCAGCGCTCGTCTCGCTGATCAACCGGGCCCTGACGGAGGATGCGGCGGTGCGCGAGCGTGGAATCGAGATCGCGCTCTTTGGCCATCCGCCGTTCGAGGCCGACGGCGCCGCCGCGCCGCTGGGCGACGGAGCGGTCCTGCTCAGCCTGCACGTGCGCTCGGGCGCGCTCGGCGTGGATCGCGCGAGCGACCTCGTGGGGTTGCGCTCGGTAACCGGCCTGGGCCGCATGCTGGCTCACGAAATCAAGAACCCGCTCGCCGGCATTCGCGGCGCCGCGCAGTTGCTGAAAGGCGGGGCCAAGGCGGAGGACGCGCCGCTCGCCCAGCTGATCATGGACGAGACCGACCGCGTGCGTCGCCTTGTCGACCGAATGGAGGCCTTTTCCGAGGACGCTGCGCCCGAGCGCACCCCGATCAACATCCACCGCGTGCTCGACCGGGTGCGCGCGCTCGCCGTCAACGGCGTCGCCGAGGGTCTTTCGCTGCGCGAAAACTTTGATCCGTCGCTGCCGCCCGTGTGGGGCGAGGAGGATCAGCTGATCCAGATATTCCTCAATCTCGTGAAGAACGCCGCGGAGGCCGCGCACGCCCGTCGCGACGGCCGCGGCGAGGTGACGATGTCGACGGCCTATCGCCATGGCGTGCGCGTGCGATCGGCCGATGGTTCATCCGCGCAGGGCGCGCCACTGGAGGTGCGGATCCAGGACAACGGTCCCGGCGTGCCGCCGCAACTGCGGGAGCATCTGTTCGAGCCGTTCGTCAGCGGCAGGGTCGGCGGCGTCGGCCTCGGCCTCGCGCTTGTCGCCAAACTGGTCGCCGGACACGGCGGCCTGATCGATTTCGAGTCAGAGCCGGGGCGCACCGTCTTCCGCGTCCTTTTGCCCGCCGCTCCGGCGACGAGCGCCTTCATGGTGAGCCGATGAGCGCGCAACCGCAGAAGATACTGATCGCCGACGATGATTCCTCGATCCGGCTGGTGCTGAGTCAGGCCTTCAGCCGTCTCGGCTACCAGGTGCGTGCGACCGGCAACGCCGCCACGCTGCTGAAGTGGGTCTCCGAAGGGGAGGGCGACCTCGTGGTGACCGATGTGGTCATGCCGGACGAGAACGTGTTCGACGTGCTGCCGAGGATCCGCAAGCAGCGCCCGAAGCTGCCGGTGATCGTCATGAGCGCGCAGAACACGCTGCTCACCGCCGTCAACGCCGCCGAAATCGGCGCATTCGACTACATTCCCAAGCCGTTCGACCTCGACGACATGACCGCGACGGCGAGACGCGCGCTGGCCCGGCCGGCTGACACCGAGACCGCGAGGGCGCAGGCGAGGGCGATGCGCGATGAACGGCTCCCGCTGATCGGCCGTTCGCCGCCGATGCAGGAAGTCTACCGCACCATCGCGCGTCTGGTAGGCGCCGACCTGACCGTGCTGATTCTTGGCGAGTCAGGGGCCGGCAAGGATCTGGTCGCGCGTGCGTTGCACGACCTCGGCCGCCGGCGCGACGGCAAGTTCGTGGTCGTGAGTCTGGCTGCGGTGCCGCGCGAGCGGGTGGAGACCGAACTTTTCGGCAAGGGCGACGGCGATTACGGCAAGCTGATCGAAGCCGACGGCGGCACGTTGTTCCTCGACGAGATCGGCGACATGCCGCTCGACGCTCAGACCCGCCTGCTGCGGGTCTTCGACGGCGCCGAGACGGCCATCAATCCCCGCACCGGCCGCAGGCCCAACGTACGCGTGATCGCGGCGACGAACCGCGACCTGCGGGGCCTCATCCGCGAGGGGCTGTTCCGCGAGGACCTCTATTTCCGCCTCAACGTCGCGCCGCTGCGCCTGCCGCCGCTTCGCGAGCGCACCGAAGACATCCCCGACCTGGCTCGCGCGTTCCTTCTGCGCGCCAACCGCGAGGGGCTGCCGGCCAAGACCATCGACGCGGGAGCGCTCGAGCGACTGAAGGCCCACGCGTGGCCCGGCAACGTGCGCGAGCTGGAGAACCTGATCCGACGGGTCTGCGCCCTGTACGCGGAGGAGACGATCACCGCGCGGATCGTCGAGCGGGAGCTTTCGGAGCAGGCGACGGCGCCGCTAGGCGACGAGGGCCCACTGACGCTGACCGTGCTCGTGGAGCGACACCTGGCCTCCTATTTCGCCGACCAGCCGGACGGCGTCCCGCCCCCCGGGCTCTACGATCGGGTGCTGGAGGACGTCGAGCGGCCGCTGATTCAGCTCACGCTGGCCGCGACCCGTGGCAATCAGGTGCGCGCCGCCGAGGTTCTGGGGCTCAACCGCAACACCCTGCGCAAGAAGATCCAGGAGCTCGGCGTTTCGATGACGCGCGGCCGTCGCTGACGCATTTCCGCCACGACCCCTGTTGAAGCGAGGGCACAGTCGGGCCTAGGGTCGGTGCATGGAGTCCCAAGACGTCCTGTCCGCGCCGCCGCTGATGGCGCTGGGGCGTGGCTGGCTGGAAAGGCTGGAATCGCGCCCGGTGATAGGCGCGAGCTACGCCGTGTCAGCCGCGCTGACTGCGACGGCGGTGGGGCTTGGCTCGTCCCCCTCGCTGGCGGGGCCGATGGGCCCGGCGAGCCCGCTGGTTCTGACCCTGCTCGGCGTGAATTTCGCGCTGATCGTCGTGCTCGGCGCGCTGATCGGGTGGCGGCTGGTGCGGCTGGTCGCCGAGCGCGGCGACAACGCCGGCGCGCGCCTGCACCTGCGCTTCGTCGCGCTCTTCGCCGCCGCCGCTGTCGTGCCTGCCCTGATCATCGCGCTGTTCTTCGGCGTGTTGGTGACGCGCGGCATCGAGAGCTGGTTCTCGGCCCGGGTGCAGAGCGTGATCGAGGAGTCGGCCAAGATGGCGCGCTCCTACCTTTCCCAGCAGGGCGACGACATCCGCGACCACACCACATTCGTCGCCCGCGAGCTGAACAGCGCCGGGCCGTCCGAGCTCGCCGCCTCGCCTGTCGCCTTCTCGCAGTTCCTCGCCCAGCAGGCGGAGGGCAATGGGTTCGTCGCCGCCTACGTGATCGACGGCCGTGGCCGGGTGCTGGCCAGCGCCAACGGCATGCAGCTTCCCGCGTTCCTCACGCCGTCCGCCGACGCCTTCCAGGCGGCCGATCAGGGTGACCTGCCGGTGAACCAGTTCGAGCACGCCGATCTCTTTCGCGCGCTCTACCGCCTTCGCGCCTTCCCCAACGACTACCTCTACGTGGTCTGGCCGGTGGATCCGGGCGTCTTCAACCACCTGAGGATCACGGACGCGCGCATCACCGACTACCGGGAGGCGAAGGCCAACCGCACGCGCATCGAGTTCGGCTTCTTCCTCATCTACCTGGAAACGGTGCTCTGGGTTCTGCTGGCCTAGGACTCGCTGGCAGACGCGGGAGCAGGCGGCGGCGCCTCACCCAGCTGGCGGCGTGGTCAGGCGGCCGGACGCGTCGCCGCGGGCGACCTTTCGGTCCGCGTCGATCCCTGGTCGGATCCCGAGGAGATCGCGGTCCTGTCGCGCGCCTTCAACAGCATGACGAGCGATCTCGAAACCCAGCGGCTCGCGCTCGTCAACGCGCACGCCGAGGCCGAGTCACGGCGCCAGTTCGTGGAGACGATCATGTTCGGCGTCAGCGCCGGGGTGATCGGCCTCGACGCGCAGGGGCGCATTTCCGTGGTCAACCGGCAGGCGGCCGCGCTTCTGGAGCTGGGCGTGGCGGATCTCGAGCGGCCGCTGCGGGAGCTTGTGCCGGAGTTCCAGGCTGTCGTCGACCGGGCGGGCGCGGTGGGGCTCGAGGAAGACGTCGATGTCGTCCGCGGCGGCGAATCGCGCCGGCTGCGGCTGCGGATCGGCCATTCCTCCGACGGGCTCGTTCTTACCTTCGACGACATCACGCGCCTCGTGACGGCCCAGCGCAACGCCGCCTGGCGCGACGTCGCGCGCCGCATC
>JAKAZA010000092.1 GCA_021816155.1 Pseudomonadota bacterium
CTGCATCTGGCGCGAAAATTCGTGGACTATGAACCGGGCATCCACTGGTCGCAGGCGCAAATGCAGTCGGGGACCACGGGGATCAATACGATGCGCATCTACAATCCAGTCAAGCAGGGCTACGATCAGGACCCGGCTGGCCGCTTCGTGCGCGCCTATGTGCCCGAACTCGATACGGTACCCGATGCGTTTATCCATGAGCCATGGCGCTGGCCTGGTGCCGCCGCCTTGCCGTATCCAGCGCCGATCGTGGACAATGCCGGGGCGGCGAAGGCGGCCCGCGATGCGCTCCATGCACTTCGCGAAGATGCCGGTCACACAGCGGCGGCGCGGCGGATCGCCGCCAGACATGGCAGCCGCAAGGCCGGCATCCCCATGACCGGGCACAAGCCGGCCGCCAACCGGCAAACGGCATTGGATTTTCGATGACCCGTGTTCGTAACCTGATCTTTGTGCTTGGCGATCAACTGACTCCGACACTGTCCAGCCTTGCCGGCGCCGACCCTGCCCAGGACCGCGTTCTGATGGCCGAACTGCATGATGAAGCGACCTATGTGCGCCATCACCAGAAGAAGATCGCGTTCATCTTTTCCGCCATGCGCCACTTCGCCGAAGAGTTACGAACCGCCGGATGGACCGTTGACTACGTGAAACTTGGGGCGCCGGACAATCCGGCCAGCTTTACCGGCCAACTCGCCCTGTCCATCGCCGAACACGAACCAGAGCGCGATCACCGACAGGACGCCGGTGACGATGAGGCCCTGGTAGAGCGCGCCCATGATGTTGTTGCTCCTGCCGAGCCGCACGGCGAACGTGCCGATGATCGAGGTGACGATGCACACCCCGCAAACCGCCAGCGGGAGCAGCATCATCGCCGCCGCCGTCGCCGGGTCGTCGCGGAACAGGATCGCGGCCAGGAACATGGTCGCCACCGTCGTCACCGCGTAGGTCTCGAACAGGTCTGCCGCCATGCCGGCGCAGTCGCCGACGTTGTCGCCCACGTTGTCGGCGATGGTCGCCGCGTTGCGCGGGTCATCCTCCGGGATACCCGCCTCGACCTTGCCGACCATGTCGCCGCCCACGTCGGCGCCCTTGGTGAAGATGCCGCCGCCAAGGCGTGCGAAGATCGAGATCAGCGAAGCGCCGAAGCCAAGCGCAACCAAGCTGTCCAGCACGTCGCGGTCAGTCGGGGCCTTTCCCAGCGGGCCGGTGAGCACCGCGTAGTAGACCGAGACGCCCAGGAGCGCGAAGCCGGCGACCAGCATGCCGGTCACCGCGCCCGAGCGGAACGCCATCGAGAGACCCTTGCCCAGCCCTTCGGACGCCGCCTGAGCGGTGCGCACGTTGGCCCTGACCGAGATCAGCATGCCGGCGAAGCCAGCCGCGCCCGAGAGGATGGCGCCGATCAGGAAGCCGACGGCCTCGAGCGGTCCGATCAGCACCGCCAGCAAGACCAGGACGACAACGCCGACCATGGCGATGGTCGTGTACTGGCGCCGCAGATAGGCCTGCGCCCCTTCCTGGATCGCGGCGGCGATCTCGCGCATCCGCTCGTTGCCGGCCGGGGCCCGTAGCAGCGCAGCGGATTGCGCCGCGCCGTACGCCACGGCCAGCAGGCCGGCGAGGATCACCAGCATCAAAACAGGACTCATCTCGTCGCGCCCCTCTCTTCGCCTTGCACAAATCGCCGCGCCGCGGCTTCGGCGGCGCGGGCGATCAAGGCAAACGCCTTTTGGTTTGGGAGGGGCGCTTAGCGGACCGGCCCCTCAAAAAAGTCGGCGGAAACTGCCAAAAGCGCCAGCGTGACGCAACAGCCGTGCGCAGAACGACGCAAATTCTATCTCTGGGCGGTGACGGACAGGCCCGTCCGGCGCATCGGGCCGCCGCCCGGCAGGATCTCGACCGACGCCACCTGCCCCGGCCCGGTGATGGCGCTGGCGGCCTGGAAGAGCGCCGCCTTCAGGCGCGGCTCGTCGATCCGCGTGTAATCCCCCGGCACGACGAACGGGGTGCGGTGCGCTATGAGCACCAGCGCGTCGCGGAAGAAGGGTTCGCGGTCTCGCCATTTGGCCAGATCGGCGCCGGGCATGAGGTTGATGCGGACGTACACGAAGAAATAATTCACCAGCCGACCGTCGGCGACGATCGGCAATGCGACCTGTGCGAGGTCGACGTACTGGCCAGCCTCGTGATTCGAAGAACCGTCGGCGAGCGCGGCGCCCGCGGCGAGGGTCAACGGAAGGCTGAGGACGAGGGCGCGCCTGAGCATCCGGTCGCTCCGTGATTCGAGCCCTCCGCATTTGAGGGCTGTAACCATTGCCGAAAGGTGTCGGTCAGGCGTGACGCCAGCCGAGGCGCGCAGGCGCCACGGCGGGGCGCCCGTCGACGACGAGAGAAAGCCCGGCGCCCCCCACGAATTCGCCGACGACCGCCGTGCGCACCCCGGCCGCGTTCGCCGCCTCGGCGAGGCGTTGGCCGTCGCGCGCGGCGCAGACCAGCGCGTAGTCGTCCCCGAACGTGGCCAACTCGAGGAGCGCAGCGGGGCGATCAGGCTGCGCCCGCAACCACGCCGCGGCGGGCGTCGAAAGCGGCGCTCTGCCGAGGTCGACCACGACGCCACATCCGCTCGCATCGGCTATATGCAGGGCGTCGGCCAGAAGGCCGTCCGAAACATCGGCGGCGGCGGCCGCGTACCGGCGCAAAGGCTCGCGCAGTCCCAGCAAAGGCTCGGGCAGCCGCAGCCGCTCGAGGAAGTAGCCGTCCGCGTCGTCGAGCACGCCGCGCGCCACGCGCAGGCCAAGCGCCGCATCGCCGATCGTCCCGCAGAGCACGAGCGCATCGCCGGCGCGCGCGCCGGAGCGCTTCACCGCGCCCCCGGCAGGGGTCCAGCCGAAGAACGTCGCCGAGACGGTGAGCGGGCCAGGCGTCGAGACCGTGTCGCCGCCGAGAAGATCGAGATCGAATCGGCGGCCGTCCTCGGCCAGCCCCGCGACGAAGGCCATGCGGTCCTCCCAGGTTCGCGCAGCCGGCCACGCGGCGGTGAGCGTGTAGCCGAACGGCTCGGCGGCCTTGGCGGCGAGATCCGAAAGGTTTGTGCGAATCAGGCGGCGCGCGACCATGTCCGCCGCCTCGCCCGCCAGAAAATGGACGCCCTCGACCATGGCGTCTTCGGTGATGACGAGGTCGTGGCCGGGGCGGTTCGGCAGCACGGCGACGTCATCGAGCAGACCCAGCGCGGCTGGCGCGCCGCGGGTCAGCGGCCGCAGCGCCGCGATCCAGTCGAACTCGTCAGGAGGCTCGCTCATCGCGGGCGATGCCGTCGAGCGCTGCGTTGATGAAGCCAGGCTCCGCCCCTTCGAAGAAGGACTTGGCGATCTCGACATACTCGTCGATCGCCACCTCGGCCGGCACGTCATGGCGTCGCATCAGCTCGAAGGCGCCGGCGCGTAGGATCGAACGCGCAGTCGCGTCGATGCGCTCGAGCCGCCAGCCCCGCGCGAGCCGCCGCGCGATCGCGCGGTCGACCGCCGATTGGTCGGCGACCACGCCGCGCACAAGGTCGGCGAAGAACGCCTCGTCCGCCGGCGCCAGGCGCACGCCGTCGACGTCCCGGTCGAATCGGTGGTCGCTGAACTCGCGTATGACGGCCTCGGCGCCGGCGCCGGCCGCCTCCATCTGATAGAGCGCCTGCACCGCCGCCAGTCTGGCGACCGACCTTGCTTGCGCTTTCGCACCCATCATCGCGCCTGGCCGAGCAGACGGCGCTTCAGGTCAATGATCGCCAGGCACGCCCGCGCTGCTTCGCCGCCCATGTCGCCTTCGCCTTGCCTCGATCGCACGAGCGCCTGATCCTCGTTCTCGACGGTCAGAATGCCGTTGCCGATGGCGAGCCGCCGTCCGATGGCGAGGTCCATCAGCGCGCGCGCGCTCTCTCCCGCGACAACCTCGAACCGATAGGTCTCGCCGCGGATCACGCAGCCGAGGGCCACATAGCCGTCGAAGCGCACGCCGGCGGGCCGGTGCCCGCCCTCCTCCGCCAGCGCGATCACGGCGGGAACGGCGAGCGCGCCGGGCGCCGTGACAACTTCATGCTCCGCTCGCGCTGCGGTCAGCGCGGCTCGCGCTCCGGCCATCAACTGGTCGGCGATCCTGACATGAGTGCGCGCCTCGACAATCAGCACGCGGGTGGGGTCACTCAGCATCGTGGATCCAGACGCAGCGGGTCACGCGGACCGCACGATGTCGCACGCCCGCGTGCGGCGCTCAACGCTCCGACTCGTCAACCAGCCCTTCGGCGTTCAGGAACTGCGCGAAGTCACTGGTCTGCCGGAAGTCGCGGTAAACTGAAGCGTAGCGCACATAGGCCACGTCATCGAGCGACTTGAGCGCCTTCATCACCAGCTCGCCAACGACCGAGGACGGAATCTCGGTCTCTCCCATGTTCTCGAGCTGGCGCACGATGGTGTTGACGAGCCGCTCCACCCGCTCAGGGTCCACCGGCCGCTTGCGGATCGCCACGGAGATCGAGCGCACCAGCTTCTCGCGGTCGAAGGGCGCGCGGCGGCCGGAGCGCTTCAGGATGGTCAGTTCGCGCAGCTGGACCCGTTCGAACGTCGTGAATCGCGCGCCGCAGGCCGGGCACATCCGCCGCCGTCGGATCGCCGCGCCTTCTTCAGAGGGACGGCTGTCCCGTACCTGGCTCTCGTCATGTCCGCAGAAGGGACAGCGCACGATATGGCCCTCCCTGCGGCCGCTTCATACCACCCTTAGATAATGGGGACGGCGCCGCGCAAGCGCCATGCCCCGCGCAGCGACGCGAGCGCTCCGGGAACCGAGCCATTCGGGGCGCGTTCAGGACTGCGGGTCGTTCTATTCCCGGAGCAAGGTCGGACCATGGCGGCCGTGAACGATGAGACAGGGGTCTCCAACACAGATCTGCTGCGCCTGACCTCCGACATCGTGGCCGCCTACGTCGGCCGCAATGTGCTGGCGGCGGGCGCGCTGCCGGATGCGCTAACGCAAGTCTATCATGCGCTGAGCCGTCTCGGCGGCGGCGAGCCGGTGGCGAACGACCCGCCTGTGCGCCCGCGCCCGGCGGTGCCGATCTCCCGCTCCGTCCAGCACGATCACATCGTGTGCCTGGAAGACGGCAAGAAGCTGAAGATGCTGAAGCGCTACCTGCGCGCCCGCTTCAGCCTCAGCCCAGAAGAATACCGCCGCAAGTGGGGCCTCCCGCCCGACTATCCGATGGTCGCGCCCGCCTATGCCGAGCGGCGCAGCGCCTTCGCCAAGGAGATCGGGCTCGGACGCGGCGTGCGGCGTCGGGGATCGGCGTGACCTACTCGAAGCGCAGCGCCTCGATCGGATCCAACCGGGCGGCCTTGCGCGCCGGATAGTAGCCGAAGAAGACACCCACCGCGGCTGCGAACAGGAAGCCGCCGGCGATCGCCGCCAGCGAGATCTCGACCGGCCAGAACAACGAAATGATCCAGGTGGCGGCCAGACCCGCGACGATACCCGCCACGCCGCCGGTGACGCTCAGCATCACCGCTTCGGCGAGAAACTGAAGCAGGACCTGCAGGCGTCGCGCGCCGATCGCCATGCGCAGCCCGATCTCGCGCGTGCGCTCGGTCACCGACACCAGCAGGATGTTCATGATCCCGACGCCGCCCACGACCAACGAGATCGAGGCCACCGTGGCCAGAAGGATCGCCATGATCCGGCTGGATCCTTCCGCAGCCGTGGCGATCTGGCTGAGGTTACGGACCGAGAAGTCCGGCGTCTCTCCGAGCTTGATCCGATGACGCCGGCTGAGCGTGCTGGTCACTTGGGCGATCGCCGCCTGCACCTCGTTCGCGCTGGCGGCCTGCACATAGATCTGGTTCACCAGTCCCGTCAGTCTGGGCTGCAGACCGTACGGATTCTCCAGCGCCGGATACGGCCAGGTCGGGCTCGCGGCCTGCGCCGGCGCAGCGACCCCCAGCACCTTCCGCTCGGCCGTCGTGAACGGGATCATCACCAGGTCGTCCTGGTCCTGGCCGAAGGCGGTCTGCCCCTTGGCGGCGAGCACGCCGATCACCCGCAGCGGCGTCGCCTTGACCAGTATCGTCGCGCCGACCGGGTCGCCGCCGCCAGGAAACAGCTGTCGCTCCACCGTCTGTCCGATGACGGCGACCAAGGCGCCGCCGGTCACGTCTTCGTCGCTGATGCCGCGCCCCTGCGCGATGCTCCAGTTGGTGATGCCGGCGTAGGTCTCGGTCACGCCCTGGACGCTCGTGGTCCAGTTCTGGTCGCCGTACTGGACCTGCCCGACCTGGCGCAAGAGATACGCGGTGAGGGCGACCGCGGGGTCGCCCCGAGCAATGGCGTCGGCGTCGGTGGTCGTGAGCGTGGAAGAGCTGCCGAAGCCGCTGCGCGCGCCACCGCTCGTCACCGCGCCGGGCAGGACCACGATCAGGTTGGTGCCGAGGCTCTGGATCTGCTTTTTCACCGCGACATTGGCCCCTTCGCCCAGCGCCACCATGGCGATCAGCGCGGCCACGCCGATGAACACCCCGAGCATGGTCAGGGCCGAGCGCATCTTGTTGCGCGACAGCGCCTGCAGGGCCGCGCCCATGATCATGCGCCCATAAGCCCACGAGAACGTATCGGTCTGGGCGACCTCGGCGCGACGAGGCCGCGTCGTCGAGGGCGCCGGGGAGCCCGCGCGAGGCCGGCGCTCGTCGGATACGATCTCGCCGTCGCGCATCGTCACGACGCGCTCAGCGTACTTGGCGATATCCTGCTCGTGGGTGACGACGATGACCGTGACCCCCTGCTCGCGGTTGAGCCTGGTCAGCGTCGCCATGATCTCATGGGAGGTCTTGGTGTCGAGATTGCCTGTCGGTTCGTCGGCGAGCAGCAGGTCCGGATCGTTCATCAGCGCCCGGGCGATCGCCACGCGCTGCTGCTGCCCGCCCGACAGCTGACTGGCGGTGTTGGTCTCGCGCCCCTCAAGGCCGATTGCCTCGAGCGCGGCGCGAGCGCGGTTCAACTGCTCGCTCCGGCTGGCTGGCGCGCCGGGCGCGTAGACGAGCGGCAGAGCGATGTTCTCGATCGCCGGCGTACGAGGCAACAGATTGAAACTCTGGAACACAAAGCCGAGCCGCTGCGACCGGATCAACGCCAGGTCGGCCTCTCCGAGCCGCGACACGTCCAGGCCGTCCAACAGGTACTCGCCCGCGTCCGACCGATCGAGGCAGCCGAGAATCGACATCAGGGTCGATTTGCCCGACCCCGAAGCACCCATGACCGCGAGGAACTCGCCGCGCTCGACGGTCAGGTCGACGCCGCGCAGCGCCGGCGCCTCGATGTCCCCGATGCGGTAAGTGCGCGTCAGGCCCCTGGCTTCGATTACGGGGCTCATCGTCACCCGCTCCGTATCTCAGAACCGCATCGACGGTGGGGAAGCGGCGCCGCGGCGTGCGTCCTCGGGGCCGCGCGTCTCGCCGATGATCACCCGGTCGCCCTGAGACAGGCCGGCGCCCGACACCTCGGTGTACATGTCATCGGACAGGCCGGCCGCGACCGCGGCCCGAACCGGCCTGCCGCTCCGCAGCACCCAGACCTGGTCGTGATCGCGTGGGCCGGAGGCGACCCCGCGCGCCTGCCCTCGCCCCTGCTCGCCGCGCGCATAACGCAGCGCCTCGCTGGGGACCCGCAGCACGCCATCGCGCTCGGCGACAATGATCCTGCACGTCGCGGTCATGCCGGGCTTGAGCGCAAGGTCCGTATTGTCCACCGTCAGCACGAC
The DNA here is from genome assembly GCA_021816155.1 of Pseudomonadota bacterium. Classification (GTDB taxonomy): domain Bacteria; phylum Pseudomonadota; class Alphaproteobacteria; order Caulobacterales; family Caulobacteraceae; genus Acaudatibacter. The sequence continues at coordinate 7,793 of JAKAZA010000092.1, forward strand.
GTCGTAGGTGACGACGTTCTGCACGCTCTGGGGCGCTTGGCGGATCTGCGTCACGATCGCCTTGAACGTCCGCTGCGGGAAAGCATCGACGGTGAACGTCGCCCGGTCGCCGTCCTTCAGTCCGGCGACGTCGCTCTCGCTCACGTTGGCGTCGACCTGCATGCGCGTGAGGTCGGTGGCGATGAGGAACAGCGTCGGAGTTTCGAAGCTGGAGGCCACGGTCTGGCCCTGCGTCACGTTGCGCGAGACGACCGTGCCGTCGACCGGCGACGTGATGTCGGTATAGTCGAGGTCGACCTTGGCGGCTGCGAGCGCCGCCCGGCGCTGGACCACGGTCGCCTGGTCGAGCGCAACCTGCGCTGCGGCCTGGTCCGCGTTGCTGCGCGCCGCGTCGGCCGCGTCGTGCGAGATCGAGTTCTGCGAGAGCAGGAGCTGATCGCGCCGGTCAGCGACCTGCGCGTAGACGCTCGCCGCCCGATCCTTCGCGAGCTGAGCCTCTGCAACATCCAGCTGAGCAGCGTCTTGGTCGACCACGCTCTGATACGGCCGCGGGTCGATGCGCGCGCAAACCTGGCCGCGGCGGACGCGCGTGTTGAAGTCGCAAGTGATATCGAGGATCGTCCCAGACACGTACGCGCCGACCAGCACCGTCAGTTGCGGGTTGACAGTGCCGCTGGCGGTGACGGACCGTACGATTGCGCCTCGCACGATGGGGGTGGTCGTGTAGCGAACCTGCGGCGCGCGCGAGAACAGCCACCACGCGCCCCCAGCCGCGACCGCCAAGCCGGCCGCGGCGACGATCAGCCAGACCCGCAGCAGCCGTCTGCTCGACCCCGCCGCGCCGACCGCGCGGCGTCCGTTCCGGGATGTCACCGTCTCCATGGCCGGCATTCAACCGGCCGCCGCGACTTTTCACCTTGACCCAGCGCAAGCGTCGCCGGGTCAGGCGCGACTCTGCTGGATCAGGCCGCCACGCCGCCTAGCCGGGCGATGTTGCACTTCGACCAGAGACCGGAAAGCGCGGCCGTCAGGTCATCCATCATCGCGTCGGTATGGAACGGCGTGGGAGTGAAGCGCAGCCGCTCGGTGCCGCGCGGCACGGTGGGGTAGTTGATCGGCTGCACGTAGACACCGTAGTCGGTCAGGAGCATGTCCGAGACCATCTTGCAGTGCACCGGATCGCCGACCAGCACGGGGACGATGTGGCTGACCGACGGCATCACCGGCAGGCCAGCCGCCTTGAAACGCATCTTCAGCGCCTCGGCGCGCTCCTGGTGGCGGATGCGGACCTCGTTGTGCCCCTTCAGCCAGCGGATCGACGCCAGCGCGCCGGCGCTGAGGGCCGGCGGCAGCGACGTGGTGAAGATGAACCCGTGCGCGAAGGTGCGGATCGCATCCACGATCTCGGCGTCGGCGGCGATATAGCCGCCCATCACCCCGAAGCCCTTGGCCAGGGTGCCCTCTATGATGTCGATGTCGGCGGCCGCACCCTGCGCCTCGGAAACACCGCCGCCGCGAAGCCCGTACATGCCGACTGCGTGCACCTCGTCCAGATAGGTCATCGCGCCATACTTCTTGGCCATGGCGGCCGTCGCACGGATGTCGGCGATGTCGCCGTCCATCGAGTACACGCTCTCAAACGCCACCAGCTTGGGCGCGTCGGCTGGCGCCGCGGCCAGCAGTTGCTCGAGGTGAGAGAGGTCGTTGTGCCGGAAGATCTGCCGCGGGCCGCCGCCGTTCCGGATGCCCGTGATCATCGAGTTGTGGTTCAGCTCGTCCGAGAAGGTGATCAGGCCGGGCAGGATCTTCTGCAGCGTCGACAGCGACGCGTCGTTGGAGACATAGCCCGACGTGAAAAGCAGAGCCGCTTCCTTGCCGTGCAGGTCGGCCAGCTCGGACTCCAGCTCCACGTGATAGTGCGTCGTGCCCGAGATGTTGCGCGTGCCGCCGGTGCCGGCGCCGGCCTCTTCGATGGCCTGGTGCATCGCAGCGAGCACCACCGGATTCTGCCCCTGGCCCAGGTAGTCGTTGGAGCACCAGACGACGACATCTCGCGTATCGCCCGATGGCGTCGTCCAGGTCGCGCGGGGAAACGCCCCCCGGTGACGTTTCAGGTCGGCGAAAACGCGGTAACGGCCTTCCTGGCGCACCCCCTCGAGGGCGTTGTGGATGGCGGCCTTATAATCCAACTTTAATACCCTCCGCCCGCCGACGAACCCGCTCCGATGCAGGCCGGCTCATCGCACAGCAAGCCCCCGCGCGTCATCTAGGGGTTTTTGCGTAAGACCGCCAGCGAACTCGCCTGCCCCCCCCCGCGCGCCGAGATCGCGCATTCGCTAGGAAAGCTCGTCCAGCCGTCCGCGCAGCATCTGCAGCACGGCGGAGAAGTCCTTTCGGCCATGGCCGAGCCGGTCGAAGAGCGCATAGAGCGCTTCGGCCTGGGCGCCGAGCGGGGTTGCGGCCCCAGCAACCGCCGCCGCTTCCTGCGCCAGCTTCAAGTCTTTCAGCATAAGCTGTGTCAGGAACCCGCCCTCGTAGCCGCGGTTGGAGGGCGCCGCCGCCACCGGACCGGGCCAGGGGCAGTAGCTGGTCAACGACCAGCATTGGCCGGACGACTGCGAGGCGACCTCGAAGAAGCGTTCGGGCGCCAGCTCCAGCTTCTCCGCCAGCGCGAAGGCCTCGCAGACGCCGAGCATCGAGATGCCCAGCACCATGTTGTTGCAGATCTTGGCGGCTTGACCGGCGCCCGCGCCGCCGGCGTGGATCGCAACGCGCGCCATTGGCGAGAGCCGCTGACGTACCGTCTCGAACAGCGCCTCATCGCACCCGACCATGAAGGCGAGCGTGCCCGCCTCCGCCGCCATAACGCCGCCCGAGACCGGCGCGTCCGCGGGTCGCAGGCCGGCGGCGGCCGCCATCGCGGCCACCTCACGCGCCGTCGCCACGTCGATCGTCGAGCAGTCGACGACCAGCGCGCCTTTCGCGGCATGCGGGACGATCGTCTCGGCGTAGACCTGACGCACGTGGCTGCCCGCCGGCAGCATGGTGATGACGACATCGGCCGCCGCGACCGCCTCCGCGGCCGTGCCCGCCGGCTCGCAGCCCGCCTCGGCCGCCCGGGCCACCGCCGCCGCCGAGACGTCATAGACGATCACGCGCTGGCCGGACTTGGCGAGGTTGGTCGCCATGCCCAGGCCCATGGCGCCGACGCCGAGGAACGCGATCTGGCTCATTGGCGCAACTCAGGCCGGCTTGCGGAACTTGAGCAGGAACTGATCGGTATGTCCGCGGATCTGGGGGTTGAACACGCTGAGCGTGTGCGTGTCCTTCGGGTTGCGAAGGATGTCGCTTTCGCCGGCGAACTGGAATCCGACGCTCTCGACCTCGCGGATGACGAACTTCTCGTCGATCCGATGCATCGCGTCGGTGTCGGACGTTCCGCTGCCGGGTCTGGCCGCGTGGTCCTCTATGAAGAAGACGCCGCCGGGCTTCAGCGCCGCGAAGATCGCCCGATCGAGAGCGACGACATCGAGGTGAAGGCGCGTCAGGTGCAGATCGTGATAGTTCTGCGAGGTCCAGACCAGGTTGACCGGCCCAGCCTTCTCGATGTCCTGCAGCGTCATGCCGGTCTCGCTCACGTTGGCGAAGCTGGGATCGCCGGCGACGCCGTTAGACGAGTGGCCCACGTCGCGAGCCGCGTTGGGGAGCGCCGGAATGGCCTCGGTCACATGGCCCTTTGGACCCACCGCGCCGGACAGCATGCGCGTGAAATATCCGCCGCCCGGGATCAGCTCGAGCACCTTCATGCCGGGCCGGACACCGGCGAACGCCATGACCTGACCCGGCTTGCGCGCCGCGTCGTGACCGCGGTCGGCTGCGGGTCGCGCGGGATTTGCGACGGCCTTGGCGATCCATGAAGGAACTGCGGCGGCGCTGGCGGCCATCGCGCCCGCAAGCATGACCGCCGCGGCGGCGGTCGCGATCAACCTAGTCTTCATCGGAAGGCGGCTCCCTCTGATTGCGTTTCGTCCGTCCCTTGAACGCCGTTCTACAGCGCGCGGCTCGGCGATGTCATTCGCGAACGGCCTATCCTATATGCGCAGGCCATGACCTTCGCCCCGCTCGCCCCCTACCCCGCCCTGCGCCTGCGCCGTCTGCGGCAGGCCGATTGGGTGCGGCGGCTGGTGCGCGAGACGCAACTGACGCCCGCAGACCTCATCTGGTCGGCCGTCGTGCATGAGGGCGAGGGCCGGGTTCCCGTCCCGTCGATGCCTGGCGTCGAGCGCTGGTCGGTCGCCGAAGCGGCGAAGGCCGCGAAGGAGGCCAAGGCGCTCGGTATCCCGGCGATCGCGATCTTTCCGCATATCGATGGCGCAGCGAAGGACCCGGAAGGCTCCGCCGCCGGCGACCCCGAGGGCCTCGTTTGCCGTACGGTGAGGGCGATGAAGGAGGCCGCGCCCGAGGTCGGCGTGATGTGCGACGTGGCCCTCGATCCGTTCACGGAACATGGCCATGATGGCGTGATCGAGGGTGGTCGCATCCTGAACGACGCCACAATCGAGCGGCTGGTCGAGCAGGGTCTGGTCCAGGCCCAGGCGGGCTGCGACATCCTCGCCCCGTCCGACATGATGGACGGCCGGATCAGCGCCTTGCGCAGCGCGCTTGAGGCCGCCGGCCTGCAGGACACCATGATCATGTCCTACGCGGCCAAGTACGCCTCGGCCTTCTACGGGCCCTACCGCGAGGCGATCGGTTCGGGGAAGCTCGGCTCGGGGAGCGTCGCCAACCCAGCCGACAAGAAGACCTATCAGATGGACCCGTCCAACAGCGAGGAGGCGTTGCGCGAGGTGGCGCTCGACATCTCCGAGGGCGCCGACATGGTCATGGTCAAGCCCGGCCTGCCCTATCTCGACATCATCCAGCGCGTGGTCGAGGCGTTCCGCCTGCCGACGTTCGCGTTCCAGGTCTCCGGCGAGTACGCCATGCTGATGGCCGCCGCCCAGAACGGCTGGCTCGACCACGACCGCGCGGTGCTGGAGACGCTGGGCGCGTTCAAGCGCGCCGGCTGCGCGGGGGTGATCACCTACTTCGCCCCGGTCGCCGCGCGGCTGATGGGGGCGTAGCTAGAGCCGCCGCAGATAGCTCTGCGGGTCGTTGAGGAACGCCCGCGTCAGGCGCACGTGGTCGAGTTCCTCGTAGGGCGTCGGCGTCAGACGGTCGCCTTCGAAGAGCAGAATCTCGGCGTCCGGGAACGCCATCAGGATGGGCGAATGGGTGGCGATGATGAGCTGGCCGCCCTCGGTGACGACCTGCTTCAGCAGCGAGATCAGCGACAGGATGCGCAGGGGGCTGAGCGGCGCCTCGGGCTCGTCGAGGAAATAGAGGCCCTCGGGGACAAGCCGTTTTTCCAGCAGGTTGAGGAACGTCTCGCCGTGCGACTGGGCGTCCGGGTCGTCGCCATAGACTTCCGCGAGCGCGCGCCGCTGGCCGCGCACGGCGCCCATGGCGAGCTTGCGGCCGTAGTCGCCCCTCACGCTCTCGCCGAGCTGCCGCTCCATCTCGGCGAGCCCGGCCATGTCGCGGCCAACGCGCCGCACGAAGCCGAACAGGTCTTCCGCACGCACGAACAACCGCGCCCGCGGTTTGTCACGGCGTGAGAAGCGATATCCGGCGGCGAAGCGGCGGGCCGTCGCGAGGCTCTCGTCGCGGTCCACGTCGGCGCCCCCGGTCACCACGGCGTTCATGCCAGCGGCAAGCCCCTCGAGGAGCGTCGACTTGCCCGAGCCGTTCTCGCCGACCAGGAACGTGACCTGGCTGTTGAACTCCAGCCGCTCCAGCCAGCGGAACAGCGGCGCCGACCAGGGGAAGACGCCAGGGTCCGGCTCGATCTTGCGCTGGATGGCGTCGAGGAACATCGCTCTGGTCGATCATCGGTTGAGCCGCGCCGCGAGGCTCGAGGTGTCCCAGCGCCGGCCGCCGAGCGCCTGCACTTCGGCGTAGAACTGGTCGACGAGCGCGGTGACCTCGAGCCGGGCGCCGTTGGCGCGCGCCTCGTCCAACACGAGACTGAGGTCCTTGCGCATCCAGTCGACGGCGAAGCCGAAATCGAAGCGGCCCTCGCACATCGTCTTCCAGCGGTTGTCCATCTGCCACGACTGCGCCGCGCCCTTGGAAATGGCCTCGTAGACCAGCGCGCGGTCGAGTCCGGCGAGCGTCGCGAAGTGCACGGCCTCGGCCAGGCCCTGCACGACGCCGGCGATGCAGATCTGGTTGACCATCTTGGTCAGCTGTCCGGCGCCCGGCCCGCCGATATGCTGGATCGCCTTTGCGTAGGCCCCGATCACCGGCCTCGCCCGCTCCACCGGCTCGGCCTCGCCGCCGACCATGATGGCGAGCTGGCCGTTCTCGGCGCCGGCCTGGCCGCCGGAGACCGGCGCGTCGACGAAGTGCTTGTCGCCGGCCGCAGCCAGCGCCGCCATTTGGCGCGCCAGCTTCGCCGATGCGGTCGTGTGGTCCACGATGATCGCGCCGCCGCCGAGCGACGGCAGCGCCTCGCCGACCACGGCCCGGACATCGTCGTCGTTGCCAACGCAGAGCGCCACGAGCTCGCAGCCCGCCGCGGCGTCGGCTACGCTCGCAGCGGCGCGGCCTCCGTGCTCCTGCGCCCATCGTTGCGCCTTGGCCGGCGTACGGTTGAACACCGCGACATCGTGTCCCGCCCGCCGGAGATGGCCGGCCATGGGGAACCCCATCACGCCGAGCCCGATGAACGCCACCTTCATGACCGCTCCCGCAACCGCATCTTAACGCTGGCCCGCCACGCTCGCGCACGAACCGCTAACCATACCCTCTGTTGCACAGTCCATGGCCGTCGGCGAAGCGCCCATCATCATCAAGAAGATCAAGAAGGGTGGCCACGGAGGACACCATGGCGGCGCGTGGAAGGTCGCCTACGCCGACTTCGTGACCGCCATGATGGCGTTCTTCCTCTTGATGTGGTTGATCAACACCACCAGCCCCCAGCAGAAGCGCGGCATCGCCGACTACTTCGCGCCGGCCTCGGTCTCGCAGACCACCAGCGGGTCTGGCGGCATCCTCGGCGGGACGGCGCTCAGCGACGACGGCTCTAAGTCCACCGGCTCGCGCGACATCATCCAGCAGCTGGCGCCCCAGGCGCCGCCCGACGTCACCGACAGCGGCCAGAGCCCCACCCAGGCCCAGTCGTCGCCCCAGGCGGCGTCCGACAAGGCCGCCGACGCCGCGCTCACCAGCGCCGCCGAGTCGCTGAAGCAAGCCATGCAGGACATGCCGGAGCTGGCCGAGCTCTCCAAGCAGGTGATCGTCGACCAGACGCCCGAGGGGCTTCGAATTCAGCTCGTCGACCAGGAAGGGCGCTCCATGTTCGCGGAGGGTTCGGCCAAGCCGAACGACCGCGCGAAGGTGCTGCTGCAGGCGATCTCGCACATCATCAACAAGCTGCCGAACCGGATCACGATCGCCGGCCACACGAGCGCCAGTCCGGACGGCGTGACGCCGTCGTCGGACTGGGCCTTGTCGGCCGCCAGGGCCGACGCTGCGCGCCAGATACTGCAGGATGCCGGCGTGAGCCCCGATCGCATCTACCAGGTCGCCGGGAAGGCCGAGTCGGACCCGCTCTACCCTGATGACCCCTCGCTGCCCGGCAACCGGCGCATCACCATCGTGCTCCTCAGGGAGGCCCCCGTCCTGCCGCCCAACCA
>JAKAZA010000093.1:0-6227 GCA_021816155.1 Pseudomonadota bacterium
GCATTGCGAGGATGCGCTTTACCGTCCCTTCCTTTGGGACGAGCGTTACCTCGACGCTCGGAGCCATCAGGCCCTGCACCTCCTGCGACAGCACCGCACTCCGGATGCGCCGCGCGACGGTCGGGCCTAATGTCTTACCATGCTCGTTTCTAGCTTCGAAATAGAGGCGGTGCTTCCGTTCGCCGAACACATAATCAAAGGCGCGGTAATTCGGCTTAGCATTTGGCGGGATTGAGATAGTCTTGCGGATTTCTTCCGATAATTCTGCGTCGCGCGTGATGTCGTACCACGGCGCCCGAAGATCTATTTCAGTCCAAACTTGGATACGTCCAGTGTAGACGCCGGGCGTCTCGGGAGCACTTTCAGGCGCGGTTATCCTCGCCCAGTCGCTTCCGTGCGCCCGAACCACGATGTTCGCCGCCCGCCGTAGCAGTTGTGGATAGATGCCATCCGGGTGCGGCATCGCCGCAATGTTCAGGGCATAGACCGGAATTCGGCGGTCATCCACCATGTCACCCCCCCATCGTAACCGTGGGGATGCTAGCGGTGGTTGTCCCGGTTTGTCGAATCGCGTCCCGCCGGACCCTTGCTGCGCTTCCTCGTTTCTTCCTTGTGGGGCTTGTGGGGCGTGTTCACCAGATTGCCGACAAGGCGGTTGAACCGGGACTCTGCCTCGGCTTCTGGTAGCTTGTCCGAGTCTTTGGGGGTGTCTGCCATGCCTCAACCTATACGCCGGGCTTGCGCCATCAACCTTGCTGGTCTGGGAATGCTCCCGGAACATGCCGGCGCCCTTGGTCAGATAGTCTCCATGTCCGGCTATTTGGAGTCGCTGTTGGGACACTTGCTCGCCTATCTGACGCAGACGAGCGCCCCTGTCGCGATGGCGATGTTTCACTCCGTTACCAGCACGGATGCCCAGAGAGCCATGCTGACCGCCGCCGCCGAACAGCGGCTCATGGGGGCGGAACTGGAGGAGTTCCGAGACCTCATGGCCGAGTTCCGGACACGTTACGGCGAGAGAAGTCGCCTCGTGCACAACGTCTGGGGCGACTCGCCCGCGCACCCCGACAAAGCGATTTGGTGCGCAGCAAAAGACACTACGATCTATAGTGCTAATCTTGCCGCCGTTAGAGACACGCAAGAACTCGATTTGCTTCAGGTGAGTCCAACCGGGGAGCTTTGGCGGAAGTGTTCCACATATACGCTTAGAGACCTGCAAGACGTTTTCGTCAGGCTTCAGACCTACACTTTCCGCGTCCAGGCTTTCGTTATGAAGATGCACTGGGAGCACCCCGTGATCGCGGCGACGCTCGCAGAGTCGCAAGCCAGCGCCGGGCAAGATGAGTCGCTTCAGCCGCCGTCACCCCAGGGGAACCTGGGATAGAGCCGAAATGCTCCAAGATGAGTCTTGAAAGCACTTCGCTCGCCGGCCTGTCACGCAGGCCCTGCGTATCCGGGTCAGCGTGCTTTGTCACGTATATAACTCCCCATGCGCGACAAGAACGATCGCGCCAGCCATGACGACGAACAGCAAGCCGCATTTCACCGTTCTGCTCCCTTCGCTTGAGCATCGAGGCGAAGTCCACTCTTGTGGGCGCCGCCAGAGTTGTCAAAGCAAAGGTTGATGTGGGCAACGCGTGCATTCCCACACGCCGGCGAACGTCGAGGAACTGGAGGCCGCGCGCCTCGCCATTCTCAGGCTCATGCCCGCCGCGTTGATCGAAGAACTGAAGGCCAAGGCGAACGCGATTACTGACCGGCCGACCGACTGGCGACGGGAGTGGGCGTGAGGCGCCGGTCTAGTCACCAACTCGATGTCGGCGTCGGGTCGGTCGCGAAATAGTGACAGTACCAGCTATGCGACTCGGCGCTCGGGTTGGGGTCGTTCGGCAGATTGCCGGTGCAATCTCCACTGGAATTGAAAGGCCCCTTAAGCGGGACGGCATAACCACCGATTGTGTCGGTCACATACCACCCCGCTCCGTTCCAGTTGTCAGAGAGCCATGCGTCGCCGTAACTGCTGTCCGGTGAATCCCCGCTGTCGCCCGCCGCCGCCGCGGTCGCGCCAAAGATGGCGGTTGCCAATGCGACTGCGGTCCATAGCGCCTTCATCGGCATCATGACCTCCGCTTCCGGTCCGCTTGCACCAGACTGCTTTCGAAAGCCGTCATTGCCGCACACCCCCAGCATCATTGGGAAAACTGGATCGAGTGGATCAGCGCGTCGGTGACGATTTTCTGCTCCCTCTCATCGAGATATTTGTCGTCATAATCCTTGGGGGTGTTGGGCAAGGACAGCGGCTGCAGAGTTCCTGCCACAACCTGCTGGCACAGGCGCAGAAAGGCGCGACTGTCACGGAAGCTCATTTGCGCGGCGGGATCGGAGAGGCTTCGATAAGTCGCCAACTCGGCAGCGGTCATGTCCGACGGCGCGAGCGGGACCAGCGGAACCTCGGCAACCGTCTGGGCCTCAGCCGGCACGGACAGACCCGGGGCCAGCATCAGGCCAAGACAGACGGCCGCGATCGCGGCGAACTTCGACATGTCATGTCCTCCGGTAGCGGGAGCACCGTGTCAGCGTTTGAGTGCGATCAGGCACAAGGCGTCCTCTTCAGAGTTGCGGTAGACCGGCCACGCTCCCCGCGCGTCCCAGTGAAACCGCTCACGTGAAGCAGACTCTTGCGGACGCCGCGAGAGCTGTCAAAGCAAAGGTTGATATGGTGACGGGTGCGTTCTCAAACGCTTCAACGGGGCGAACTTCTCGCTCCTAAGCCGATGGTGCCTAAGTCGCGGCTCATCCGGCCGGCAGCTTTATCTGCGTCGGCACGCCCCACGCCGGCCGGCTCTTCCCCAATAGTCGCGGCTTCGCCATGGGCGTCTTCGGCGCGGGGGCCACGGGCGCGGCGATCAACATGTTCGTCGCCCCGCAGCTCGTCGCCCATTTCGGCTGGCAGAGCGTGCCGCGGGTCTACGCCGTCGCGCTCTTGGTCACAGCCGGGCTGTTCTGGCTGGCCGCCGTCCGCGACCCGGGCCGGCGCGGCGTTGTCCATTCCATCCGCCGGGAGTTCGCGGTGCTGAGGGATCGCGCGTGTGGAAGTATTGCCGGTACTACTCGATCGTGTTCGGCGGCTTCACCGCGCTCTCGGTGTGGATGCCGCAGTATTTCGTCGGCCAGTACCGTCTATCCATCGCCGAAGTTTCGCTGATGGCGACGTCCTTCTCGATGCCGACGGGGCTGCTGAGGGCCGTCGGTGGCTGGTTGTCCGACCGTTATGGCGTCCACGGCGTCACTCGGTAGGCGCTGTGGGCGGCCCGGATCTGTCTCTTCCTGCTCTCCTATCCGCAGACCGGCCTGACCACCCAGACGGTGCGCGTCGGCAACTATCCCCGCAGCGAGCGGGCGGCCCAGTCGACGTGGCGATCGCTTTGACCCGGCGCCGCTTTCCGCCGGGCCTCCCTCAGCGCCGCGATAAAGGCGTCGCGCCAAGCCTGTGCGTCACAACGGGTTACACCGTCCATGAGCGATTGCCAGCGTCGGATCCGCTCGCCCCGTCCCATGTGCAGCGCCTCGTCGAGAGCGTCGGCGACCTCCTCGCGGGCGTAGGGGTTCACGATCAGCGCATCCTTCATCTGCGCCGCCGCTCCGGCGAAGCGCGACAGTACGAGGACACCGGGATCTTCGGGCGACTGGACGGCCACGTATTCCTTGGCGACCAGGTTCATGCCGTCGCGCAAGGGAGTCACGAGCCCGACGCCGGCCGCGCGGTAGACGCCTGCAAGTTCGGCGCGGCTCAGGTTCCGGTTGACGTAAAGTACTGGCGCGTTGTCGATCTCAGCCCACGCGGCGTTGATCCGCCCAGCGAGCGTGAGCACCGCGTCGCCCAGCGCCTGGTACGCTGCGACCGCCTCGCGCGACGACGGGGCGATCTGCAGGTAGAGCACCTTGCGCGCCATGTCCGGATGCGCCTGCAGATAGTGCTCGAAGGCCTGCAGGCGCTCCGGGATGCCCTTGGCGTAGTCGAGTCGGTCGACGCCGACTATCAGTGAACGGAACAGGCCGTGCGCAGCTATCCGGTCGCAGGTCCTGACCGCGGTCGGCGAGGCCGCGAGCAGCTGGAAATCGGCGGTGTCGAGGCCGACGGGGAACGCTCGTGCGGTGAGGCTGCGGCCGAAGGCGAAGAGGCGATCGCCGCGCGCGGCGCCGCCGGCCTCGCCGAGCACGTAGCTTGCGAACGCGGCCGCGCACTCTTCCGTCTGCAGGCCGACGAGGTCGTAGGCGAACATCGCAGCCACGAGGTTGCGGTGGTGGGGCAGCGTCATGAACAGCTGTGGCGCCGGCCAGGGAATGTGCAGGAAGAATCCGAGCGCGCCGGCGAAGCCCAGCGCGCGCAGCTCATGGCCAAGGGGGATCAGGTGGTAGTCGTGCACCCACACCAGGTCGTCGGGCTTCAGCAGCGGCCTCAGCGCCGCGGCGAAGCGCCGGTTCACCCGCGCATACCCCTCGCTGAACGAACGATCGTAGGCGGCGAGGTCAGTACGCGAGTGGAACAGGGGCCAGAGCGCGGCGTTGGCGTAGCCATTGTAGTACTCCTCGACGTCGGCGTCCTCGAGCTCGACGGTGACGATCTCGGTCTCCCCGACACGGCGCACGCAGAGCGCGCCGTCGAACCGCGCCGTCCGTTCGCCACTCCAGCCGAACCAGAGCGCCGGCCGGCCCTTCAGCGCCGCGCCGATGGCGATCGCCAGGCCGCCCGCCGGACCGGCGGCCGACGCGACACGATTGGAAACCACGACCAGACGGCTCATCGAACGCCAAGGCTCCTTGAGCGACCTTCGCCCCAACGCAATGGCCCTGGCCCGTGCTTGGTTCCGCTACGTCACGGGTTCAGCGTTCGAGCACGATCGAGACGTGCGGGTCGGAGCCGTGGCCCGGGCTGACCACCGTGGCGCCGTCCAACTGCTGGAAGACGAGGCGGACAGTGGCGCCGCCTAGGTCGAGGTCGTCGACTTCCAGGGTCTCGACGCCGCGGGGCAGGGTGGGGCGAACGACGCGCACCTCGCGGCGGCGCGCGTCGAGTGAAAGTCCGAGGCAGGCCTGCAGCATCAGGAACGGCGAGGCGGCCGCCCAGGCCTGCGGCATGCACGTGACCGGATAGGCGATCGGGGGCTCGCCGGCTCGCCGGTGGAATCCGCAGAGCAGCTCGGGCATGCGCAGGCCGAAGGCCCGCGCCACGCGCAGCATGTCGCCCATGATCCGCGCTGCCCCGCGCCGCTCGCCGTAGCGCGCCATGCCGGCGACGCAGATCGCCGTGTCGTGCGGCCAGACCGAGCCGTTGTGGTAGCTCATCGGGTTGAAGCGCGCCTGGCCGGCCGCCAGCGTGCGCACGCCCCAGCCGCAACTGAAGTCGCGTGACAGCAGACGCTCGGTGGCCCTGAGCGACCGCGTGCGCGCCGGCAGGCCGGTGAAGAGGAGATGGCCGACGTTCGAGGCGTGCGGCGTGCACAACTCGCCCTCGCCGTCCATGGCGACGCCGTAGAAGCCCTCCCTCTCGAGCCAGAAGCTGTCTTCGACCCGTCGGCGCAGCGTCTCGGCCCGCGCCAGCCACCGACCGGCGCCGGCCTCGCCCAGTCGCTCGGCCATCTGGGCCATGGCCTGATAGGCGGCGTAGGCGTAGCCCTGCACCTCGACCAGCGCGATGGGCCCGCTCGGAAAGCGGCCGTCCGCGTGGAAGACGGAATCCTCGCTATCCTTCCACCCCTGGTTGGCAAGGCCGGTGCTGGCGCCGCGCTTGTAGTCGACTAGGCCGTCGCCGTTGGAGTCGCCGTCGGTCTCGACCCAGCCGATGGCGCTGGTCAGCGCCGGCCAGAGAGAGCGGATCAGCTCCACGTCTTCGGTGCGGCGTAAATAGGCCCCGGCCAGACCAACGAAAAGCGGCGTTGTGTCGACGCCGCCGTAATAGCAGCCGAACGGGATCTCGTTCAGCGCCGCCATCTCGCCGGCGCGCGTTTCGTGCAGGATCTTGCCCGGCTGGCTGTCGCGAAACGCCGAGGTCTCAGTCGCCTGCCTGTTCGCCAGGTAGGCCAGGACGCCGCGCGCCAGGCTCGGGTTGAGCCACAGCATCTGCCATGCGGTCAGCAGGCCGTCGCGCCCGAACGGGGTGGAAAACCACGGGATCCCGGCGAAGGGGTAGGGGCCGGTGGGCAGGTCCGAGATCAGGAGGCCGAGGT
>JAKAZA010000093.1:6237-15450 GCA_021816155.1 Pseudomonadota bacterium
GCGACTGATCGAACCATGCGTTGTGCACATCGTCCGAGAAGCGCAGTTGCGCGCCTTCGCGGGAGCGACGGCGGACGGCCCTGCGGGCTCGCGCGAGCGCACTGCGGAAGCGCCCGCGCGACGGCGGGTCGAAGTCGCCGTCGCCCGCTTCCAGGAAGAGGTCGATCCGCTCGCCAGGGGCCAGGGCGAACATGAACTCCGCCCGTGTCTCGCCCATGCGCCACGGCGGCTCGGAGAACACGAGCGAGCTCTTGCGCCGCACCGCGTCGAGTCCTTGGTAGCCGAAGGTGACGTGGCGGCCGTGAACCTGGGTCGGCAGGAGGACGCCGCGGCGCTTGCGCTTGACGCCGCGCACCTCGAACATGTCGCAGAAATCGGCGCCGAACTCGAACACCAGCGGCAGCATCACCTGATCGAGTCCGAAGTTGCTGCTGCGGATGCGCTCGTAGAGCCGCTCGCCCTGGAGCGAGCGGCGGCGCTCGATGTGGATGGCGCCACGCGGCGTGCCGCGGCCGTTGACCGGCGGCAGCGCGCGGTTGGCGCCATGGTAGGTGAAGACGGCGTTGTCCTTGGAAAGGGTGGACGACAGGCGCGACGGACGCCGGTCGCCGACCAGGAAGACAAGCCGTGACAACACGCGCGTGTCGCGAAAGAACAGACCCTGCGGGCCGCCCGTGAGATCCCCGTTCTGATCGGTGACCAGGAACGCGTCCGCGTCCTTGAGCGAAACCAGCTCGACGGCCCCCGTCGCCGGGCCCGCGTACTGAGACTCGTCGCTCGCGACGGCCGGCTCCGACCCTTCGTCCATCGCTCGCCTCGCGACCGTATCAGGCGATCTGGAAGACGTTCGGCGGAGCCTGCGCCCCGTCGAAGTCGATGTCGTCCGGCGACAGCTCGGCGGCGAACGGGACCTGCGCCAGACGGGCCGCATATAGGGCGAGGTACCCCCCGGCCATCGCAGTGGCCGAGAAGCGGCGGTCGAATCGACGTCGCACCTCGCGGCGGTCGAGGCGGTCCACCTCGGCGAAGCGCCGGACGGCCTCGTCCTCGTCCGCCACGATGAGGCCGGTCACTCCATCGTCTATCACTTCCGGCGCCGAGCCAGCCGCGAAGGCCAAAACGGGCGTGCCGCAGGCCATCGATTCGATCATCACCAGTCCGAATGGCTCGGGCCAGACGATAGGAAAGAGCAAGGCGCGCGCGCCGCCCAGGAAGGCCGGCTTCTCGGCCTCTCCGATCTCGCCGACGAACTCGATCAGCGGATCATCCAGCAGGGGCTCGACCGCCTCGCGGAAATAGGCGGTATCCTGCGTATCCACCTTGGCCGCCATCTTCAGCGGGATGTGGAGACGCCGTGCGATCGAGATTGCTTGCACCGGACCTTTCTCGGGTGACATGCGGCCAAGGAAGGCCAGGTAGCCGCCGGCCGGTCGGGCGGTGAACCAGCGCGGGAGGTCGGCGCGCATGCCGTGGTAGACCGTGCCCACCCAGTTGGCGGAAGGCAGGTGCAACCGTTGGGCGTTCGAGATCGAGACCAGGGGGAACTTGGGCCAGCGCTTGTAGACCGCAGGCAGGTCCTTCAGGTCGAGCCGTCCGTGCAGCGTCGTCACGGTGCGGTGCGCCATCCCCTCGAAGAAGGGAAAGTGCAGCATGTCGGTATGAAAATGGACGATATCGAACCGATCCTTGCGGGCCTGCGCCTCAGCCAGCATGGTGAGGTGCGCGGCGACGTCCGACTTCAGCGGCGCTGGGTCGAGCCGGATCGCCTGATCGCGCACAGCCGCGAGATCGGCGCGCGTCCGGGCGTCGGCGCTGGAGAACAGGGTCACCTCGTGGCCGAGGTCGACAAGCGCCTCGCACAACTGCCCGACTACGCGCTCGGTTCCTCCGTAGAGGCGAGGCGGTACGGCCTCGTAAAGCGGGGCGATCTGAGCGATCTTCATGACTGGTGCGGTCCCTCGTGAAAGCGAACAAGACACAGCCGGGCCCGCCCCCGGATGTGTCTCAACTAGTCCCCCACCGCCGGATTGGTTCCCGTGGCGCACGCGGCTTTACGCCTGGTTGGTGTCTGTCACGAGGCGGCGTGCTCGGTGTAGTCGGGCGCGCCTGCGCGGCTTGCCCGCCTCTGACCGAAGCTGCGTGACTGTCCGGACGCCAGCCTTCGCGATCGGCTGATCTGTCGCCGGCCGCCGCCCTCCGCGCTGACGGCGCCGCAGGCGTGTCGCGGGGCTTCCTTCGGAGGATGCGCCTGTCGATGAAGGGCCGTCACGCTCGGAACCGGGGTGGGGCGGCAATAGTTGTTGCGCCCAGGGGCGATCGTCGCGACGTCGAAGCACGAGCGGGAGCGGGAACATGCGGTTCCTTGCGGGCCCCGGCAGCGGGCCGAATGCGCGGCGCTGTTCCGCACCACCCAAGCGCACGATGGTGCTTCTGGGCAATTCTCCATCGCGCGAACTGATCGAAGCTGCCGACGAGGGGCGGGCGCCGCGAGCGGACTACGTCGACTTGGCGCGCGCGCTGGACGCCGACTTGGTGTCGCATGAGGGGCGCCTGATCCCGCCACTGGCGGCGCTTGCCGGCCGCGCGCCGCTGCTGGCTTCCAGCTTGGCGGCGTTCCTTGAGCAGAGGCGCTACAACGCTATCTACGTCACCGGCGAGGACCTCGGTCTGCGTCTGGCGCCGCTGCTGCGCCTCAGCGGGTGGGAGGGACGGCTCGTAGTGGTCGTGCACGCATGCGTCTCGGCTCGCCGCCGGCTCCTGCTGCGGACGTTCGCCGACACGTTCTCCGCATTGATCTGCGTGAGCGAGGCGCAGCAGCAGATCCTGGTTAGGGGCGTCGGTCTTCCACCGGAGAAAGTGCATGTCGTGCGCGACTGGGTGGACGCTGACTTCTTTGCGCCTAGCACTTGGCCGCCGCCCGAGCCGGACGAGCCTTTCGCCTTCGCGTGCGGTCTCGAGCAACGCGACTATCCCACCCTGTTGGCGGCGGCCACGCTGTCGCCGCACGCCGTCCGGATCGCGGCCTCAGGATATCACGGCGTCTCCGCGGCGCCGGCGCAGCCACCGCGCAATGTGCGCTTCCAGGGGCGCCGCATCCCCTATCCAGACTTGCGGCGTGCGTACGAAACGTGTCGGCTTGTCGTGCTGCCGTTGCACCGGGCGGAGTACGCCGCTGGCGTCAGCGGGCTGCTCGAGGCCATGGCTATGGGCAAGCCGGTAGTGGCGACCGCGAGCCGCGGCTTGGCGGAATACCTGCGTGGGGGCGCCTGCGGGCGTATCGTTCCGGCGGGCGACGCAAGCGCGATGGCGGCGGCGATTGATGAACTCTGGGAGGCGCCCGAGGAACGGCTGGAGATCGGTCTGGGCAATCGGGCCTGGGTCAAAGCCAACGCTTCTCTCCCAACTTACATACGGCGCGCCGCCAATCTTGTGCGCCCACCGGGGTGATGACCAAGCCGACTCCCGCTGGAACCAGAGTCCGGCGCGCCGGGTTCAGGTATGCGGGAAAGGTTCCAACCAGAATGGGCTGATGTACTACAGCGTTCGCAAGACGCGTCTGCCCGCGCCCTGGAGTTGGCGCGTGCGCATCGACGAGACCCGTGTCATCCAAGGTCGCGCGTTGACAAAGGCGACGGCGAAGCTTGCCGCCCAGACGGTCGCAAAGCGCTTCGCCCTCCACAGTGGCGCGCCGCGTGGCTCCACGGACGACACGCCTATCTGGTCGGAGGGCGAAGCGCGGGCATCAGGCGCGGACCGCGCCTGGCAGGGCCTCGCGTAGGTCCTGGAGCAGACGCCGCCCGCACGTGGCCGCCAACACCGCGGCGAACGCCGCAGCACCGCCCGCCACCGCCGCGAGAAGCTCTGGCCAGGGGCCCGCGTGGGCGAGCCGCCAGCGCACCAGCAGCACACAGCCGGTCATGGCCGCGAGCGCCGCCGCTGGTCCTGGGAGCCCGGCCAGCGCGGAGAGCCGGCGCAGGCCAATCTGGCCGGCGATGACAGCGAGATAGAGCGGCAGAACCGCGAGGGCGCCGGCCGCGAGTCCGCCCGCCGCAGCGTCGAGCCCGATCCGCGCCCCGACAGCAACTCCCGTGAGCATGGCGACGCCTCCCGCCAGCGAGAGGCGCAGTTGCAGGTCCGCCCGGCCCAGCCCCATCAATACCGCGCCGCCAACCGAGTAGATGCACAGAAGGAAGCCGGCCGGCGCCAGCAAGGCGAGTACGACGCCGTCGCCGCGCCATCTCGGCCCAAGGAAGAGGTCGATGATGAGATCGGCAACTAAGGCCAGACCGGCGAAGAGCGGCGCGAGCGCGGTGGCTGCGATGCGCAGCGTGCGGACTGACAGCTGGGCCTGACGAGCCGGCGCACCCGACAAACCCGCCACGGAGGCGAAGGTGACCAGGAACAGCGGGCCGGACAGCAGAAGCTCCGGCGCGCGAATGAGCTGGAACGCCATCGCATATTTCCCCGCCGCGGCGACCCCAAGCCATGCCCCGATCGCGATCGCCGGCGCACTCTTGCCAAGGAAATCCGCGATGTTGGCGCCGACGTTGTTGAGCCCGAACGCCAGGAGATCGCCCAACAAGCGCGGCCTGAACGCGAGGGTCGGCGTGAAGCGGGCGGCGCTGAGCACCCACCCTGCCTTGGCGACCCACAGACTGAGTTGTTGAATCACGAGGCTCCAGGCGCCGAGCCCGAATGTCGCCGTGGCGATCGCAAGCGCCGAGCTTAGAGAGATCGACAGAAGGTCGCCGACCGCAAACAGGCCGAAGTGGCGCGCGCGCGAAATGCGAGCGTTCGCGACGCTTAGCGAACTGCTGACAATCAACACCGGGCCCAGCGCGATCAAGACCGGCGCCACCGGCGGCTGGCGCAGCAACCCGGCGATGCCGGGGGCAGCGAATATGACCAGAAGCGCCAGGCTGCAGCCCACCGCCAGCGAGAGCCAGAACACGGTCGATTCCAATTCACGCGACGGCTGCGCGACCCGCACCAGAGCCGCGCCGAGCCCCGCATCGGCCATGAGGTTGGCAAACAGGACGAACGGCATGGCCAGCGAGACCACGCCGAAGGTCTCAGGGCCCAGGAGGCGGGCGAGCACAGGCAGGACCAGTATCTGCAGCAGCAATCGCCCCACGTTGACCGCGACCAGGGCCACGGAGCCGAAGAAGGCGCGGCGCGAACGGCGCGCTTCCTCCGGCGACTGGAGAACCTGCTCGTCCAGGCCGAGGGCCCCCTCGTCGGCGCTTTGGTTGCCGGGCAGCCCCACGGTCATGCGCCGAACCGGTAGATGCGCACATACGCGATCTCGAGCGCGGCCGGGAAGGCGGTGGAGGCGTCCGGCGCGCCAGGCCAGCGGCCTCCTACGGCGAGGTTGGCCACGAAGAACATGGGCTTGTCCATGTCCGGCGGCGTGGGAGCGCGAGCCGCCGCAACACCGTCCACGTACCAAACGAGCTCGCGCGCGTCCCAGCTCAGCCCGAACGTATGGAATCCCGTGCTGGCGAGGCGCACGACATCGGTGTGATCGCCGAGCACCTTGCTGTGCGTAGACATGTACGCCACCAGCGGATCGCCGATGCTCTCCACGATATCGATCTCGGGAGGCCAGCTCATGTCGGCCGGCAGCAGCCACAGGGCGGGCCAGAGCCCCTTGCCTCGCGGCAGCTTCGCGCGCGCTTCGAAGTAGCCGTAGCGCTGCGCGAACGACGGCTGACTGGAGATCACCCCAGAGATGAAGCGGCGCCCGCCCAGCTTCGCCGCCAAGGCTGGCGGCGCCGGACGCGCTGCGATCTGCAGGGCGCCGTGTGCGAGCGAGAACGGATCGAGGTCGGGCGCGCCGATCACGGCGGCGAACTTCGGGTCAACATAGACCTCCTCCTCGCCGTTGCCGGGAAGCGATCTGCGATCCAGCCCGCTGTCGCGGCCGTCCCCGTAGCAGGTGCGCCAGACCGGATCGCGACCAGGGTCGGAGACGAAGGCGGCGAAGTCGGAGCTGAAGGTGAGCGTCAGTGGTCGTCCGTCGGGCGCCCTGGTCAGCGGAGCGTGCGCGGACCACGGCGTGGCCGGATCGGCGCCGGTCGCGCGGCGAGGCCCGTCGAGCAAGCCTGTCAGGACAAGCGCCGCAGGCAGGATGACCACCCAGAGAGCGGAGGCGCGGCCCAAAGTCATGGATCGTGCCGGCGCATCAGCCGCGCTCAGCAACGAGGTAATACTGACGAAAGTACGTGAAGTAGTCGCTGCTGTCGCAATACCCGTACCGCGCCTGCTGCTTGATGTTCACCTTGGTGAGCGCGGCGCCCACCACGTTGGCGCCCAGGTCGCGCAGCACGTCAAGGCCGGACTGGGCGGTGCGCGCGGGGGTCTTGTTCCACTGCGTGAGGTAGAGCACGCGGTCGGCCTTGGCGGCCAGGATGCGTGCGTCAGCCAGGCCCAGCACTGGCGGCAGTTCAAAGATTATGTTGTCGAAGTGCTTCGACAGCACCCGCAACATCCGCTCCACGCCGGGCTGTGAGAAGAGGTCGTGTGGCAGCGTCGCGGCGGGCGCCGCGGGCAGGATCCACACGCCCGAGGCGCGGTCCTTGACGAGCGCCGCATCGAGTGTGGCCTTGCCTTCGATCACCTCGACCACCCCGACGTCGCGGTGCGCGGTGATGCGGGTCAGCCCACGGCGCCGCAGGTCGCAGTCGATCAGAATCACGCGCGCGCCGCTGAGCGCCAGGGTGCGCGCCAGGCACAGGGTCGTGACCGTCTTGCCCTCACGCGGCAGAGCGGACGTGACTCCGATCACCTTCTTGTCCGGCGCCCGATCGACGAAGCTCAGGAAGGCGCCGAGATTGCGGAAGCTCTCGGCGAAGCCCGAATACGGGCTCTCCAGCGGGATGCTCGCGATCCGGTGCTGAGGCTCTTCGCCGACGGCCAGCGCCTTCGCGGGCGCGTGCGGGATCACCCCGGCGAAAGGCACGCCCAACACCGTCTCCACATCGGTGCGGCTGCGCAGCCGCCGGTCCCAGAGCTCGCTGGCGACAATTGTCGCGGCTCCGGCCATCAGACCCAGAAGCACCGCCATCGCGGTCCCCAGCATCAGATTGGGTGAGGCGGGGGTGAGCGGCAGCGGTGCGAGTGAATCGACCAGCGCATCGGGTTGCTGCAGGGAACCTTCTGAGGCGACAGTGTCAGCGCGGCTCAGATAGTCTTCGTAGATCTGCTTGGCCGCGTCGGCGCGCTGCTGCAGGGCGACGAGCCCGACTTGCGCCCGGTTGTTCAAAACGAGGGCGCCTTGCGCGGTATCGCGGCTCGCCGCCAGCGAGCTGGCCCGCTCGCTGGCGGCGCGGGCGTCCGCGTTAACACTGGACAGGATCCGGTTGAGTTGGGCCTGGATCTGTGCGCGGATCGCATTCAACTCGGCCTGAGTGCGCTGCACCTCAGGGTAGTTGGGCTGAAATATTGCCTGGAGCTGCGCCAGCTTCTCGCTGGTCTCCGCTTCCTCCTTGCGCAGGTCCCGGATGGTCTCGGAGTTGACCGCCGCGCTGACGTCTGCGCCGCGGCTTCCCTGACTAAGCTGGCTCTGCGCGGCGTCGAGGCGCGCCTGCTGCTCGGCCGCCTGGGCCCGGGCCTGGGCGACCTGCTGATTGAGGTTCGAGACCTCCTGCTCCGCCATGGTTGCGCCTTCGGCGCTGTAGAGGTTGTGCGCGATCTTGTACTGCTGAACGTTGGCCTCAGCCTCCTCCGCCGCGGCGCGCAGGCGCTCCACCTGTGGCCCGAGCGAGGCGCTGGCCCGTGAGACTGCGGCGATCTTGCCGTCGAGCTGACGCTCGAGATAGATGTTCATGTAGGCATTGGCGATCTGCATCGCCTCGGCCGCCGAGTGAGATGCGAAGCCGACATCGACGACGTAGGTGAGGCCGACGCGCTTGATCCGTGTATGGCGAGCCACGTTGGACGAGACCTTGACGAGTTCGCGCTGGGTGGGCTGGACCTGCGGAGGCCGGTCGCGAGCGGCCGGGTTGAACTCGGGATCGTTGTAGAGTCTCAGCCGTTCGGTCACAGCCAGAGCCAGAGCCGGCGACTTCAGGACCTCGACCTGTGTGTCGATGGCGCTGGTGTCCGGCGGGAGACCCGGCTGCGGCGGCTCGGAGCTCGCGGCAAGGTTCTCCCGCTTGGGCTCAATCAGTACGGCGCCGGTGGCCACATAGGTTGGCTTGATCGCAAGCATCGCCGCCACGATGCCGGCGAAGACGATGACGCCGACGAGGAGCGCCGGCCAGAAGCGCTGCAGGACGATCCCGAGAAGCTCCTTGGCGCGAGAGCGCTCGGCGTGTGGCGCGGGAGGCAGGAAGTCGGGCTGGTCGGGCAGTCGAGTGGCGGTTGTGGTCAGGCTTGCCATGATCTTCCTCGGAACCCGGCGTCGGCGCAGCTGACGCGGCGCGGCCGGATGGTCAGTCGTTGCGCGGGCGTCCGCTCAAGCTGAACAGCGCGCCTTTCGTGCCGATTGGCGTGATTTCTCCTTCGGAGAGCGCGGTCTAGAAGTACGCCAGCATGCCCAGCGCTGGCGCGATCTGGACGAAGTGGTTCCAGAGCGCCTTCCCTCGCGAGGGAGCGACGACGACGATGTCGCGACCATAGACCTCAGGGTCAGGGGCGGCGCCCGTGCGGATGGCGTTGAGATTGTAGACGGCGCCCTGCCGCCGTCCGTTGACCAGTCGGAAGAGCGCCACGTGGCGCTCGTCAGCTGTCTTCGGATTCGGTCCCCTGGCGAGTGCGACAGCCTGCAGGAGCGTCGTCGGTCCAGCCAACCGATATGTGCCAGGCGCCACGACAGCTCCGTCAACTGTCACCCGGGCGCTGGCGGCGTCCTTTACAACCACCGTCACCAGGGGGTTCTTCACGTAGCGTTGCTTCAGGTCCGTTGCGATCGCACCGGAGAGCTGCTGCGCGGTCTGGCCCTGCGCATCTACCTCTCCGACCAGCGGCAGCATGATCTTGCCTCCGGCGTCCACCTGGACCGAGCGGCTGAGGTCGGGGATGTCGTAGACATTTACGTCGAGCTGGTCGCTCGGGCCGATGCGATAGTCAGCTCCGACAGCGGCCGGGCCGGCGCCGGCAAGGGCCGACGGGGAAACCATGGTGGCCGCCGTCAATCCCGAGACCGCCGGAGTGGCGGGGCTGGCGGCCGAAGCGTCGGCGGCGTCCGCCGCCTGCGGCGTATCTTGCGCG
>JAKAZA010000094.1 GCA_021816155.1 Pseudomonadota bacterium
CTGTAGAGCTGGTTCAGCACCACCTCGGCGGAGGCGTCGCGCTTCAGCTCGATCACCACGCGCAGGCCCTGGCGGTCGCTCTCGTCGCGCAGTTCGGCGATGCCCTCGACGCGCTTTTCCCGCGCCAGCTCGCCGATCCGCTCGCATAGCGCGGCCTTGTTCACCTGATATGGGATCGAGGAGATGACGATGGCCTCGCGGCCAGCGCGCAGCGTCTCGATCTCGGCCGCGCCGCGCACAATTACGGGCCCGCGGCCGGTCAGCAGCGCCGCGCGCGCCCCGCCCCGGCCGATGATCTCGCCGCCGGTCGGGAAGTCCGGCCCCGGCACGATGTCGGCCAGCGCCTCCGCGGAGACCGCCGCGTCGGCGATCAAGGTCAGACACGCGTCAACCACCTCGCCTAGGTTGTGCGGCGGGATGTTGGTCGCCATGCCGACGGCGATGCCGCCCGAGCCGTTGACCAGGAGGTTCGGGATGCGGGCCGGCAGCACCACCGGCTCCTGTTCCTTGGCGTCGTAGTTGTCGCGGAAATCGACTGTGTCCGAGTCGATATCCGCCATCAGCGCTTCGGCGGCCTTCGTCAGGCGACACTCGGTGTAGCGCATCTGCGCCGGCGGATCGTTGTCGATCGACCCGAAGTTGCCCTGACCATCGATGAGCACAAGCCCCATCGAGAACGGCTGCGCCATGCGCACGAGGCTGTCGTAGATCGCAAGGTCGCCGTGCGGATGGTACTTGCCCATCACGTCGCCCACGACCCGCGCAGACTTTACATAGGGCCTGTCGGAGGTGTGGCCCTGCTCGTTCATCGAGAAGAGGATGCGCCGGTGCACGGGCTTCAGCCCATCGCGCACGTCGGGCAGCGCCCGCGCCACGATCACACTCATGGCGTAATCGAGGTAGGAGCGCTTCAGCTCCTCCTCGATGGCGATGGGCGCCACGGCGCCCCGCCGATCGTCCGCGGCGGGCGGGGTCGTTTCGTCGGTCAACTTCTGGGGATTCTGTGTGTCGGAATCAGACGCTTAGATAAGTTCGGACGTTAGCAAACGCGATCCCCGCGCGCTACCTCTGGGCTGAACTCTCCCCCCGGCGACGGCGCGACGCGCCTCCCGCCACGCTTGCACGAGCGCCTCGGATGGCGGAAGTCACAGGGCGGAAGCCCCAGAGCCAGGTCTAGGTACGAGGGCGCGATTTGACCGACACCGCCGCCACCGCTGGGCTGACCAGCGCCGAAGCGCATGAGCGCCTCCTGGCGTCCGGGCCGAACGCCACGCCGACCGAGACGCCGCCGGCCTGGCGGCGGCTGGCGGGCAAGTTCTGGGCGCCGGTGCCGATCGTGCTGGAAGTGGCGATCGTCTTCCAGCTGGCCCTGCGCGAATACGTCGAGGCCGCGATCGTCGCCGGGCTGCTGGTGTTCAACGCCGCGCTGGGCTTCTTCCAGGAGGATCGCGCCCGCGCGACGCTGGAGGCGCTGAAGGCGCGGCTGGCGATCTCCGCGTCGGTGCGCCGCGACGGCGCCTGGACGTCGCTGCCGGCCGACCAGGTCGTCGACGGCGATGTCGTCAAGCTGTCGCTGGGCGTGGTCGCGCCCGCCGACGTGCGGCTGCTCGACGGGAACGTGCTGCTCGACCAGTCGATGCTGACCGGGGAATCGCTGCCGATCGAGGCCGGGCCCGGCTACGAGACTTACGCGGGCGCTCTGGTGAGGCGAGGCGAGGCGACGGCGCTGGTGACCGCGACGGGGCCGCGCACCCGTTTCGGCCACACCGCGGCGCTGGTGCGCACCGCGCACGCCGCCAGCGCCGAGCAGCACGCGGTGTTCGGCGTGGTGCGCAACCTCGCCGTCGTCAACGCCGGGGTGGTGGCCTTCCAGCTCGTCTACGGATTGGCGCACGACCTGCCTCCGGTCGATCTGCTGCGCCTGGTGCTGACGGCGGTGCTGGCTGCGGTGCCGGTCGCGCTGCCGGCGACCTTCACGCTGGCGAGCGCACTGGCCGCGCGGTCGCTCGCCGGCAAGGGCGTGCTCCCCACCCGCCTTTCGGCGGTGGAGGAAGCCGGCGGCATTGACGTGCTCTGCGCGGACAAGACCGGCACCCTGACCCGAAACGCGCTCTCCGTCACCGCGGTGCGCGCGACGACCGGCTTCGACGAGCCAGCCGTGCTGGCGTGGGCGGCGCTCGCCAGCGACGAGGGCGGCGCCGATCCGGTCGACGCGGCGGTCCGCGCCGCGGCTGCGGCTGCGCCCGCACCGGCCCGCGTCACAGCGTTCACGCCGTTCGATCCGGCGGTGAAGATGTCGGAAGCGCGGGCGCAGGACGCCGGCGGCGCGGAGCTTCGCGTGGTGAAGGGCGCGTTCGCGCCGGTCGCCGCACTCTGCGCTCCCTCGGCCGACGCCGCCCGTGACGCCGCGGCGCTGCAGGCCGAAGGCTACCGCGTGCTCGCGGTGGCGGCCGGCCCGCGACGCGCGATGCGTCTTGTCGGCCTCGTCGCCCTCAGCGACCCGCCGCGTGACGACGCCGCCGGCCTGATCGGCGACCTCGCGAGTCTTGGCGTGCGCACGCTGATGATCACCGGCGACTCGTCCGAGACAGCGGGCGTGGTGGCGCGCGAAGTCGGTCTCGCCGGCGAGACCTGGCCGCACGGCGCGCCCTTGGACGGCCCGGCGCTGGAACACTACGGGGTCTTCGCGGGCGTCTTTCCCGAGGATAAGTTCAAGATCGTCAAGGCGCTGCAGTCGCATGGCCACATCGTCGGCATGTGCGGCGACGGGGCCAACGACGCGCCGGCCCTCCGGCAGGCCCAGATGGGCATCGCCGTGTCCACGGCCACCGACGTCGCCAAGTCGGCGGCGGGCATCGTGCTCACCGAGGCGGGGCTGGGCGGCCTAGTGGAGGCGGTGCGCGAAGGACGCGCTACGTTCCAGCGAGTGCTAACCTACACGCTGAGAACCATCACCGGAAAGATCGTCCAGGTGATGTTCCTCGCGGTCGGTCTCGTCATGACCGGGCGCGCCATCCTGACACCCGCGCTGATGGTGCTCATCATCGTCACGGGCGACTTCCTGGCCATGGCCTCGACCACCGACAACGTCACGCCGTCGCCTGCGCCCAACCGATGGCGAATCGGCGCGATGACGCTCGTCGGCGTCGCGCTCGGCGCCTGCGGACTTGCGTTCTGCAGCGCGGTGCTCGCGGCCGGCGACTACGCGCTGCGGCTCCCACCCAGGCCGCTGCAAAGCCTCGCGGCCGTGACGCTCGTCTTCGAGACACAGGGCATTCTCTACGTGGTGCGGGAGCGGCGGCGGATATGGAGTTCCTGGCCCAGCCTCTGGTTCAACGCCGCGGCGCTGACCAACGTCGCGATCATCTCGATCCTCGCCGGCTTCGGCGTGCTGCTGGCGCCCCTGCCGCCGGCGGTCGTCGGCGCCGTGTTCGCCGCGACTATCGTCTTCGCCGTCGCGCTCGACTTGCGGAAGGCGGCCCTCTTCCGCCGGCTGCTGGTGGTCTGACCGCTGGCGAGCCTTCTGATCAAAGCCACCGCCGTACGCGCTTTCTATAGTCGCGATAGACATCGCCGAAGCGCCTTTCGAGGTAGGCCTCCTCGCGGGCGACGACGCCGTAGCGGATGACGAGCGCGAAGCCGGCCAGACCGATCAGCAGCCAGAGCGTGTCGAACGCGATGGCCAGGCCTGCAAGGCCGAGAAACATCCCCACGTAGATCGGGTTGCGGGTGACGCGGTAGGGACCGGCTTCCACCACCGTGGTCGTCGGCCGGTTAGTCGGGATGTTCGTTCCGGCGCGCACCATGGTGATGCTCGCCCACCCCGTGAGCGCCAGAGCGAGCGCGAACACGGTCACTCCGATCCAGGCCAGCGGCAGCCCCCCGGCCGGGAAGCGCAGCGGTGCGATCCAGGCGAGCGACAACCCGGCGGCGATGGTCGACGCCCAGGCGAGCGGCGGATGGACGAGAACACCTGCGGTCTGCAACTTGGATTGGTCGGCCAGGGACATCGGCGTAGCTCCTCAGCTTGCCTTGGATCGGCGGGTCGCGCCAGAATACAAGTTCAAGTAAACTTGAGGTCAAGCCCGATGGCGGCAGCGGATCTGGATATCGCGGAGGTGGCGCGGCGTTCGGGCGCGCCGGCCTCGACCCTACGTTTCTATGAGGCGAAGGGGCTCATCGTCTCGACCGGGCGTCGGGGCCTGCGTCGCCTCTTCGACCCCTCGGTGCTCGAGCGCCTTGCGCTGATCTCCCTGGGCCGGACCGCCGGCTTCACCCTCGACGAGATCGCGCCGATGCTAGCCGGCGGCGGCGCGCCGCGCATCGAGCGCGAGCGACTGCGGGCCAAGGCCGACGAACTCGACGCGGTGATCCAGCGCCTTGTCACCATGCGCGAGAGCTTGCGCCACGCCGCCAACTGCGAGGCGGCGAGCTACATGGCGTGCCCGCACTTCCGCCGCCTCCTGCGGCTGGCCGAGGCGGGCAAGCTCGCACCGGAGCGTCGCCCGTTCGTGGCCTCGCCTGTCTGAAGCGAAGTCGAGCGGCGATCAGCCCGGCCGCGGGTCGACGTGGCGCCGCAGGACGAGCCATGCGGCCGCCTTGCGCTCGAACGCCATCGTATGCGCGGGGCTGCTGGACGGCAGACAGATGAGTGTCAGCGCATCCGTCTTTGCGAGCATGCGCGTGCCGATCGTGGCGGCCGCACGGCCGTTGAAGGCGATCGCGCGCAGGTGCGGCAGCGACGCGGCGAAGTCGGCCAGCGGGTTCGGCGATGGGTCGCGTATGGCGCCGTCCAGACTCCCAGCGCGGCGCGCCGTGCGCAGCACGTCCCAGAGCCCGACGCCCGCCTCGGTCAACACCGCCAGCCGCGCCGCATAGCGATCGGGCGGATCGGCGCCGAGCACGCGCCCCATCAGCCGCCAGAACTGGTTGCGCGGGCGCGCGTAATACTCGCCGCGGGCCAGCGACACGTCGCCCGGCAGGCTGCCGAGGATCAACATTCGCGTCCGTGAATCGCAGACGGGCGCGAATGAGGCTTTCGGCGGGTCCGAGATCATCGTTGGGCGAACGCCGTGATCTTAGCCGGGTTGCCCCGCTCCGCCAGGCGCAGTAATGTCTCGCAAACAACCGGAGGTCGGCGGATGCGGGCTTTCGCTTTGGCGCTGGTGGTGGCCGCCACGTCCAGCACAGCGCTCGCCCAGGGGCCTGGCGTCGCCATTTGGGGCCAGGGGCCGCGCGAGACCCTCGCGCCGAGCGTGCCGGGCAATGCGCGCGAAGTGGCGGAAAACGCGATCAAGCACGGCCTCGCCGAGCCGGGTAGCGCCAAATTCCGCGACGTGCGTGCATCTGAGGTCGCACAGGCGCGGCAAGGTCCTTTCACCGATCCGGTCCAGGGCCCGGTTTCGATCGTCTGCGGAGAGGTGAGTTCGCAAGGCGGCAAGGGCGACGCCAGCCCCTACGCGTGGTTCTTCGTCGCGATCAAGCACGGTCACGTGCTGTGGAGCAACACGGACGGCGCTTCCGGCCCGGGCGACGCATACTACAGTTGCAAAGGCGCCGGCCTGGCGAGTCAAGGCTGATCGAGGCGTCGCTGCGCGGTCGCGACCGCCTCCTCGCGCGCCTTATCCCCGCCTCATCGCGGCCGCATGCTGAGGCTATCTTCCACTGAACGGGGCCGTGGAGCCTTGGCGTTCAGAAGCAGGAGGACGCGATGATCCATCACCTTTCGATCTCGGCGCGTGATCCCAAGCACGTGGCTGAGGTGCTCGCCGAGTTCATGGGTGGGGCTGCGACACGCTTTCCGCCCAACCCTGGCAGCTGGTTCGCGCATCAGCACGACGCCCACGGCACCGGCGTCGAGGTCTATCCGGCTGGCACGGAGCTGCGTCCATCGAGCGCGGGCGGCGTCGACTTTGCGATCGGCGAACCAAGCCAACCGGCGTACGGCTCCACCCATTTCGCCCTCAGCGTGGAGACGTCGCCCGAGGCGATCTCCGCGATCGCCGAGCGTGAAGGCTGGCAGTGCCGTCTTTGCGAACGCGGCGCGGGCGGGTTCCACGTGATGGAAGTCTGGATCGAGAACGCCGGCATGATCGAACTCTTGCCGCCCGCGTTCGCGGCCGAATACTTGGCGCTGACGCGTCAGCGGGCGCGCCAGCCAGAGGCGGCCGACTGATCGCGCGTCCGCGGGAGCGCTCGCCGGCCTCGTCGCCTCAGAAGGGAATCTCGTCGTCGAGATCGGCGGAGAAGTCCTCCCGCGGGCCGCTGGGTTGGCGGCGTGGACCGCCGCCGTAGTTCGCGGCGCCGCTGAAGCCTTCGTCTTCGCGCGCCCCCCCGCCCTCGCCGCGGCCGTCCAGCATCGTCAGTTCGCCACGGAACTTCTGCAGCACCACCTCGGTGGTCTGCCTCTCCTGGCCGGACTGATCCTGGAACTTGCGGGTCTGCAGCGCGCCTTCGATGTAGACCTTCGAGCCCTTGCGCAGATAGTTCTCGACCACCTTCACAAGGTTGTCGTTGAACACCACGACACGATGCCACTCGGTGCGCTCGCGCCGCTCTCCGGAGCCGCGATCGCGCCAGGTCTCGGACGTGGCGACGGAAAAGTTGGCGACCCGGTCGCCGGAGTTGAGGGTGCGGATCTCGGGGTCGCGCCCAAGGTTGCCGACCAGGATCACTTTGTTCACGCTGCCTGACATCGCAGGGCTCCCTTGCATCGCCCGGCGACCGATCGCGCCGGCATCATGACTTCAGCCTAGCGGGTCCGCCACGGCCGCGCAATCAGAATGTTCCCTTTTTGTTCGAGTCTATTGGCCACTGCCCACAGGAACGAGGGCGTCCCCGCTGTGCACGAGGAACGGATAGCGCGGGCCGTTGTAGCTGTCGGAGGTGAACACGCCGTCAGGACCGAGGAAGAGGAAGTTGCCCTGGTACGAGCCGACAATGTTGGTGATGCTGCCGCCCAGCGAGAGGAAGCGGACGCGCATGGCCTCGAGATGGGCGGCGCAATGCTCCATGTCGGGCACGTTCTGCGCAACCACGTTGAACTTCGGCTTGCCGTTCTCGATCGCGGCGAGATGGTAGCACACGCCGGAGGCGCCGGGCGCCTCGATCGCGGGATGGCAGGCGGCGAGAGCGGCGGCTGCGGCGGCGGCAAGGAGGATCGCGAGGCGGCGCATGGTCAGGGACACTACAACGCGCCGTGCGGGGGTGCGAGCGGTTCGGAAGGGGACTGCGATGCGGGCGCGCTCTGGGCCGCCGAGTTGACCGGCGCAGCGCTCGCCGCCCCGGACGGCGGCGTGGCGTTGGCGTCCGGGGGCGCAGCCTCGTTGACTGGAAGCGACTGCGGCGGCGCCAGCGCGTTGAGCGGCGTCAGCGGGGCCCCGGCGCCGTTGGTTGCGGCGAGCGCGCCGGCCTGGTCGAGGCCTACGTCCAGACTGCCGGTGGCGACGCCGTTGCGACGCGCGCACTCGGCGAGTGGCAGTTCGCCGACGAACTGTCCGCCGACGAAGCAGCGCAAAGGCCGCTGAGGATCGAGCTTGGCGTCGTCACCACGGCCGGCGACGACCACCAATCCGCCCTGCGAGGCGGGCGGCGGCGTCTCCGGCTTGCGGCTGTGAGAGAAGATCACCCACGCGAGCCCCAGGCCCGCGGCGAGCGCCAGCACCCCGCCGCCAAGCGCGACCAGCCATCGGTTTGCGTGCAAAGCCATGCGCAAGTCCCGCGCTGCGCCACACCCCTACGGGGACGTAGAGGATCGCCACGCGCACGCCTACGGGAAAAGCGTCCGAGCCTGGGAAAGGTGCTCGAGGGCCACCAAGCGTTCCTCAATCTGTCATCGAGCGGGCGCAGATTTGGACGGGCCGAACTCGTAGACGGAGGATGCGCCATGATCTCGCGCGCCCAACTGATCCGCGGCGTCCTCGTCGGCGCGGCGGCGCCCTCCCTCGCCTTCGCGTCGGACGGCGGGATGAGCGGCTACCGCGCGCAGTCCGGCGCGTCCGAAGCGCGGCCATGGACGGCGCCCCCGGCGCCGGACGCCGCGCCCTTGCGCTTCGTCGTGATCGGGGACCGCACCGGCGTCGCCCGGCCGGGCGTGTTCGACGCGGCGATGCGGCAGATCAGCTGGCTGAGACCTGACTTCGTTCTTGGCGTCGGCGACCTGATCGAGGGTTATCTCGAGAATCGCGCCGAGATCGACCGTCAATGGAGCGCCGTCGAGGCGGAGATAGCGAACCTGGGCTGCCCGTTCGTGTTCACGCAAGGCAACCATGACGTGGCCAATGCGGAGACCCTGGACGCCTGGCGGGCCAGGCGCGGCCCCGGCTACTACAGTTTCGTCTACAAAGGGGCCCTGTTCGTGATCCTCAACAGCGAGGACACTCCAAAGCCGATGACCTCGGCTCAGCAGGCGAAGTTCTACGACCTCGTCCACGAAATGCGGACCGACCCGGACGCGACCGATCGCGAGCTGCTCGCGCACATCGCCGCCCGTCCTGACAGCCATCGCGACGCGGGCGGCTTCAGCGGCGCGGTCGAACTTTCCGACCGCCAGCTCGGTTGGCTGCGCCGGACCCTGGCGCGCAACCCGCGCCCACTCTGGACGTTCGTGGTGATCCACAAGCCGGCATGGAAGAGCGGCAGCCCGAGCTTCGCGCAGGTTCAGGCCCTGCTCCGTGACCGGCCGTACACGGTGTTCGCGGGCCACACCCATTATTTCACCCACGAGCTCGTCGACGGCCATGACTACATCAACATGGGCACCACTGGCGGCGTCAGGACGCATGACGGCCCCGGCACGATGGACCACGTGATGACCGTCGAGCTTACCGCGGGCGGGCCAGTCTACGCCAACACGCGGCTGAACGGCCTGATGAACGTCGCCGGCGTCTCGGGCCAGGTGCGAGCCTACTAAGGCGCCTAGTTCAGCCGCACGCCCTCGCCGAGCAGGCGGCCGACACGGCGCAGCAACACCTCGTTGCTGAACGGCTTGGCGAGGTAGTCGCTGGCGCCCAACGCCATCGCCTCCTCAACGTCCCCGATCCCCATGCGGGCGGTCAGCACGAGGGTCTTGGGCATGGACGGCGGCGGATCGGCGGCCAGCCGCTCGAGGACGCCGAAGCCGTCGATGACCGGCATGTTGATGTCGAGGATGATTGCGTTAGGCGCCTCGCGGCGGATAGCGTCCAGCGCCTCGCGGCCGTCGCTGGCGGTTACAACAGCGTATCCGGCGCGCTCGAGGACCGCCTGGACCAGCTCGACGAGCATCGGCTCGTCGTCGACGACCAGGAACTTCTTGCGCTTCGTCATCTCGGCATTCACCCCGCTTTCGTTGGCGCTCGCCACCGCGGGCGACCGCGCCTCCCATGCTAGCCGCTGATTCGCGGCTCCCGATAATTGATGAACCATTCGTATCCTTTTGAATTACGACCGGTTTCATATCGACGCGTTGCGGCTTTCTGCCGCGGTCGAAGGCTTGGGAGGAAGACTGCGATGGCCCTGCGGCTGATCATCACATTCACGGCGGCGCCGGGCAAAGGCGCGGAGCTGGCCGCTGCTTTCAGGGAGCGCTGCGCCGAGGTGGCGCACGAGCCGGGGTGCCTGCAGTTCGAGATTTTCCAGAGCGCGCTCGACCCCGACAAGCTCACGCTGCTCGAGCTCTGGGAGGACGAAGCGGCGCTCGCCGAGCACGCCAAGCTGAACGCAACGCGAGCGCCCTTCCCGCCCGGACTGCGCGCCGGGACGCCCGAGCGTGAGGACTACGTCTACAGCCGGACTCGCTGAACCGCGTCAGCCGAAGAGCGACGTGACGCCGACCCCGGTGGTCGACGTCTGCCCCGCGGTCAGGCGGGTAAGCGCGCTCTGATAGTTGGCGATCTGGTCGGAAAGGTAGGTCGGAACGGCGCCGCTCGACTTGGCTTTCTGCAGGGCGAGCACGGCGGCTGGCGTCGCGGCGTTCGCCAGGTTCTGATATGCTTCCTCGACCACGCTGACCGCGCCGGCGAGTTGCACCTGCGCGGTCCTGATGTCGGAAGAGGAGGCGAAGTCGAGCGAGGCCGGCAGGCCGAGGCCATAGATCGGCACGCTGCTGTTCTGGATGACGGTCACGCCTTTCCGGGTCGCGGTGTCCGTCACGACGCCCGGTTTGAGCCCCAGCCCCGCCAAAGCATCGCTGCCCGAGGGGCCGTCCTTGAGCGTCACCGTAACGCCCGGATCGGCCGGCTGGATCTCGAGCGTCGTCGAGCCGCCGGCGCCGTACGAGGTGCTGGCGTTGACCGTGTATCCGGTCGCCTGGGAAATCTCCGAGGCGAGCGAGGCCATGGTGTCGGTCGCCTGCACCGTGATGGTGACCGGCGCCGCGCCGTTCACCGAGATACCGAAGCTGTCCCCCGCCTGGACCGGGGTCGTGGACGTGATGAGGTCCGACACGGGACCGTTGACCACGCCTTGCGGCAGGCCCAGCTGGTTGAGTACGCTCTCGCCGGTCGGCGCGACCGCGATCGAGGTGGGCGCGACCTGTCCGTCCAGGCCCGTGAACCGCTGCTGGTAGGACACGGCCCCGCTGCCGACATTGAGCGCGGCGACATAGCCGTCGGAGGCGCCGATAGCGGCCTCGTTCGGCAAGCTGCCGGTCACCGAGCCCGTGACGTAGACTTGGCCGTTGGCGACCGACATGCCCGTGACCGTCGCGTCGCCTGAGCCGCCGTAGTAGGCCACCGCGTCGGTCGGGGCCGGCTGCAGACCGGTGGAGAGCGTCGCCGCGAAGGCGTTCAGGCCGGTTCCTGTGGATGCGCTCGTGACCGTGCCGGCGCTCAGGGCGCCGCCGCGCGCGGAGCCGGCCACGTAGACCACTCCGCCCTGCACCTGGATGCCCGCAACGGCGCCGCCGCCCAGGCTGCCGAGGTTGCGGCTGGCGACGAGGGTCGGCGCGCCCGGATTGCTGATGCTGTACTCGTTCACGACCGCGGCGCCGTTCTGCACGCCGGCGACGTACACATCGCTGCCGCTCACCGCGACGCCGTCGCCGGTGTTCGAGCCGCTCGTCGCGATCGGCGTGTTGGCTACCTGGACCCCGCTCGAGTTGAACACCTGCAGGAAACTGGTCGATTGTCCGCCGGCGCCCTGAGGCGTCGTGCTCGCCTGGCTCTGCCCGGTGACGTAGACGTTGCCGCTCGAGTCGAAGGCGACCGCATTGGCCTGGTTCGGCGTCAGGCCGTCGTCCTGCGCCGTCCAGACCTTGTTGCCTTGGGAATCGTAGACGGCCACGAAACTGTTCGAGCCGGTCGGGTCGTTGACCGTCTGGCCGGCCGTGAGCGCGCCCGTCACCTGTCCGGCGATCGCCACCTGCGAGCCGTTCGGCGACAGCGCGAGCGACAGCCCGGACGCGTTGGCGGCCGAGCCCAGGTCGGTGGAGAATACGAGGTTACCCGCCGAATCGTACTTCATCAGCGCGACATCCTGGCCGCCAGCCGGCGTCGTCCCGTTCGTCGTCTGGTTGACGTTGGCGAGCACGTAGACCGACCCGTCCGGCGCAGCCGCCGTGGCCTGGATGGAGGTCACCGACGAGCCGAGCTGGGTCGTCGACATCTGGTTGGGCGCGGCGTAGGCCGGCGTCGTGGGGCCGAGCACGCCGTCGCCGCTCGCGTTGAACGTCAGCAGCTGGCTCGTGGCGTCCGGTGCGACGAGATTGCCCGTCGGCCCGACGGAGGACTGCTGGTTCCCTGCGATCTGGCCGACATAGACCTCCGCGCCCGTCTGGGCGGCTGACAGCGACACCGTTTCGGCAGGGTTGGTGTTGATCTGGAGCGCCCACGATTCCTGCCCCGAGGACACCGTGACCGTCTGGTTGCCGACAGTGATGGTGTCCGGCGCGGCGGGAATTGGATCCGACGAGACCGTGACGTAGGTCCCCGCGGCTTTGAGCTGGGTGTTGATGTAGTTGACGACGTTGCCCATCGTGCGGGGCGTCGACCCCATGTTGGCGAGGTTGATCGGAACGGTCGTGACGGCGCTGCCGAGCTGCACGTTGATGTCGAACGAGACGTTCCCCTGGAACGCCGGCACCACGGCGCTGGAGTTGCCGGAAGTGTTCAACGGCTGGGTAATGTAGGTCGTCGGCTGCGACGGCGTGGCGACGCTCGAGGTCTGGCTCGACTGCACCGTGCCCGCCGTCAATTTCAGTTTCGCGAACGAGGTCTGACTGAGGAACTTCTGGAGTTGCGCCATGCCGTTCGCGAACGCGGTCTGGTACTGACTGATCTGCAGGCTGGACGCGTTCTTGCTGCTGGCGGCCGTCGCCAGCGCGTAGAGCGTATTGAGGCCGGAGTAGAGGGCGAAGAGGTTCTTGTAGTCCGCGCTGGCGCCCGGCAGGTCGAGCTTGGCGGCGCTCGGGTTGAACAAGTTCGCGCCCGACATCGCCTGTTTGACCAGCTGGCTCTGGGTGGGCTGCGTGTTCTCGTTCCACGGCGCCGTCGGCGCGTAGAGCACGGTCGGCGCGCCGCCCGAGCCCGAGGCGTTGCCGGAGGCCAGGGAGGCAGCCGTCACCAGCGTGGACGACGTCCCGGTGCCCTTCCCTCCGTAGAAGGACTGGAACCAACCCAGAAGCACGCTGGAGCTGATGCCGCCGGCCACCTGATCCTCGACAGTCGAGACTACCTGAACGGTGAGAATGCGCCTGCCGCGGCTTATGGCTCGTTAAGGCGGACCGACGAATTCGGCGGCGCGTCAGCGGAACAGCGCAAGGATCGCCTGGGGAGTCTGGCTGGCGATGGCGCCCGCGGAGGAAGACAGCTGCTGCTGCACCTGCAGGGCCGCGAGACTTGCTCCTTCGGCGCTGAGGTTGGGGGTGATCTGGCCGACGAGGCTCGGCTGCAGCGCGAGGCCCGCCTGGGCCACGACCGACAGGTGCGCGCCGATGGCCTGGCCCTGTGCGGCGACCTGCCCCAAGGCCTGGCCGACATTGTCGATCGCTGCGCCGAGCTGGTTGGCGATGCTGGCCGCCGTGGCGGGGTCGGAGAGGCTGGCGCCGGCCGAGAGTCCGATCAGCGGCCCGGTCGGCGTGAGGTCGACGCCGGTCAGCGCGGCGCCGTTTGCGCCCGCACTCGCCGTCGAGCCGTCGATGAGATTGACGCCGTTGAACGAAGCGTTCGAGACCGCCGCGGAGATCGCGGCGACGTCGGACTGGAACCCCTTGTTCAACGCCGCGCGGGCGTCGGCCGTGGTGGTGGGATTGGCGGCGGTGAGGGCGTCCTGGCGCATCTGCGCGAGCAGGCTCTCGACCTGGTTGCCGGCCGCGACCGCGATGTCGGCGGCCGACGCAGAACCCAGTATCCCGGACATCCCGTTCAGCGAGGAGGCCGCCGAGGCGCCGCCGCTGAGATCGAGGATGGCCGAAAGCGAATCGGCCGGGTTCGCCGCGCTGGCGTTGACCGCCGCGGCGCTGGCCGCGGATGCGCTCGCCGTTCCGGCGTTCGTCGCGCCGGCTTGTTGCAGCGCGAGGGCCTCCAGCGTGGCGAGCGCGGGATTCGAGTTCTGGATGCTGATGCTCATGGGCGTCCTTGAGCGGTCCTTCTGGCCGCCGTTCGCCGATGAGGCTAAGGCCGAAAACGTGAGTCTATGGTTAACGACTTGCAAACGGGAACGGCCGCCGTCGCTTCACGAGGCGACGTCGGTGGCAGGCCGTGCAATGCGGCCTCGGGTGCGGCGTCTT
This sequence comes from Pseudomonadota bacterium, assembly GCA_021816155.1. Taxonomy (GTDB): domain Bacteria; phylum Pseudomonadota; class Alphaproteobacteria; order Caulobacterales; family Caulobacteraceae; genus Acaudatibacter. The sequence goes on from JAKAZA010000094.1 coordinate 13,706, forward strand.
CGCCGCGAGCGTTGGCGCCAGGCGCCGTTCAGGTGCGCGAGTTGACGATCGAGCCGGGGTGGTAGTCCGCGCTCTCCCGCATCTTCAGAAGCTGCTCTCGGGGGATCTGCGAGACGACTTTGCCGGTGGCCGGATCGAGCGTGATGTACACGTAGGTTCCGGCGGCCTTGTCGTCCTCGATGACCAGTCTGAGATTAGCTCCTTGCGCGCCTTGGGGCGGTTGGCTGATCCCCGGGCTCGTCGATGGTCCCGGCGCCGGCGCCTGCGCGGCCTGCGCGGGCGTCGTGTCGGGAACGAGACCGGAGATGGGTGCTGTGTTGCTCATCCTCTCAATGGCGCCGGCCGGTTAGGTCGGCGTCTCCCCATTCGGCGGCAAGCGGCGGGCGCCCCTCGAGGAGCCCCCGCCGTCGCCGACGCAGGCGGACGAGCCGCCTGCGCGGCCGCCGTTAGCGGAACAGACCCAGGAGGGCCGAAGACGAGGAGTTGGCGATCGAAAGGGCCTGGATGCCGAGCTGTTGCTTGGTCTGCAGGGCCTGGAGGGTCGCGCTCTCCTTGGCGAGGTTGGCGTTCACGAGATTGCCGATGCCAGTCGTCAGCGTGTCCTGGAGGTTCGACACGAAGTTGAGGTGCGTATCGAGCGCGGTCGACGACGTGCCCAGCGTAGCCAGGGCGTTGTCCACGTTCTGCAGCGACGTGTTCACCGTGGCGATCGCGGCCGTGGCCGTGGTCACGGTGCTGATCGACGCGGTCGCAGCCAACGTCACGATCGAGCCGCCCAGCGACATGTTCTGGGCCTGGGTGGTCAGCACCGAGGTGCCCGACGCGTTGGCGAGCGAGGCGATGTTGGTCACGCTGCCGTTCAGCAGGTTAACGCCGTTGAACGAGGCGTTCTGCACCGTGGAGGTGATCTGGTTGCGCAGGGCGACGAAGTCGTTGTTCAGCGAGGCGCGGCTGGCGGCGCTGAGGGAGGTGTCGGACGCGGCGAGCGCCTTCTGCTCCATCTGCATCAGCAGGTTCGACACCGTGGTGCCGGCCGAGTTGGCCACGTCGATGATCGACTGGCCGGTCTGAAGCGACGACTTGACTGCGTCCAGTGACCCCACGGTGGAACGTTCGTTCTGGGCGATCGCCCAGATCGCACCGTTGTCCTTGGCCGAAGAAATCGCCAGGCCCGTGGAGACGACGTTCTGGGCCTGCTGCAGCTGCTGGCTGGTCTGGTTCAGGTTTTCCAGGGCGATGAGGGCGCCCGCATTGGTATTGACGCTAAAAGACATAGGAATGGCTTCCTTTTCGAGGTGTCCGGCGCTGTTTTGGCGGCCGGGGGCGTTTTGCCCACTCGTAAGGAAGCAAACGCCGGGCCATTCGCGGCAAGTTTTGCACGCCCATAAGGCTCTGTTTTTATTGCATTAATGGCTTGTTAGCCGTGCTCGCCCGGCAGAATTTGCCTACCACTGCCCGGCAGGATTTGCCGCGCGCCGTGATTCGATCAGACGTCAATTGGAGAAGAGCGCCAGCCGCGCGCGCGTCGTCGGCGCCCCCCCTGGAAGAGGCGACTGACGCAGGATCCGGTGCTGAAGCGATGACGGCCGGAGCGAATCGACCAGCGGCCGCGCTGGAATGTCGACAGCACGATGCGATCGGGCGGGTCCGCTCGATCGCATCGTGCTCGAATGGTTTGTTGCGGCGAAAGAGAGGCGGGCGGATGGCCCGGGCCTCCGCCC
>JAKAZA010000095.1 GCA_021816155.1 Pseudomonadota bacterium
CCGGGCCGAGGACGCGTTCCACGTGGTGGCGCCCTCGCTGCCGGGCTTCGGCTTCTCCGACAAGCCGACGGCGGCGGGGTGGGGCGTGGGCCGCATCGCGGCGGCGTGGATCCAGCTGATGGCGCGGCTCGGCTACCAGCGCTGGGTGGCGCAGGGCGGCGACTGGGGCTCGGCGGTGACCACCGCCATCGGCGTGATCCGTCCGCCGGCCTGCGCCGGCATCCACCTCAACATGCCGTGGGTGTTCCCGACCGCCGAGGAGCTGCAGGCCGAGCCGCCGGACGCGCGCGAGCAGCAGGCGCTGGCGGCGATGCAGTACTACCAGGACAAGGACAGCGGCTACTCCAAGCAGCAGTCCACCCGGCCGCAGTCGCTGGGCTACGGACTGGTGGATTCGCCGGTCGGGCAGGCGGCCTGGATCTACGAGAAGATGTGGGCCTGGACCGACAACGCCGGCGCGCCCGAGGACGCGCTGACCCTGGACGAGATGCTCGACAACATCATGCTCTACTGGCTGCCGGGGACGGGCGCCTCGTCGGCGCGCATCTACTGGGAAAGCTTCGGCGGCGCCGGCGGCGCGGCGCCCAAGGTGGAGCTGCCGGTCGGCGTCAGCCTGTTCCCGAAGGAGATCTTCCGCCCCTCGCGCCGCTGGGTCGAGAAGCGGATGACCAACATCGTGCACTGGAACGAGCTCTCGAAGGGCGGCCACTTCGCCGCGTGGGAGCGCCCGGCGACGTTCGTGGACGAGCTGCGCGCCTGCTTCGGCAAGGTGCGCTGAGGCCGCGGGCTCAGACCCGCCGGAACGCGAGGTTGCGGGTGCGCGGCGTGCAGAGGCGGAAGCCGGCGGCGCGGCCGTCCTCGATCTCGAGGCTGATCGTGGTGCGGAACGGCGCCAGCAGCGAGCCCGGCCTGGAATAGGCGACGCCGGCCGAGAGCGGAACGAGCGGCGCGCGCACCTCGCCGAGCCCGTCGGTGGTGTGGATGGTCAGCGCCCCGCCCTCGGCCTCGATGGTCGCGGTGGCGTCGGCGTCGCGGCTGAAATAGCGGCCGGCCGCGGCGGCCGCGAACGCGGCGGCGCCGGCCGCGTCGGGCGCCAGCCGCCGGTAGGTTTCGCGCTCGGCGCCGAACCGGATGGTCAGCGCATCGCCGGGGCCGGGCGCGACCTCGATCTCGCCGAGGCCGCCGGCGGGCTGGATCAGGCGGCCGTCGGCGGCGCGTTCGAGGGGCAGGGCGACGAGGCTCATGGCCGTCCCGAGGGCGAGCGAGCCCTGCTGGTCGACGAGGCTGTAGACCATGCTGGTCGCCGGCGACCACCAGTCGCCGAGCCAGGGCCGGTAGTCGTCGGCGGCGACCTTCGGCGTCTCGGGGCCGACGCGGTCGGCCAGCACGATGTCGACCACGCGCAGCGACAGGCGCGGCAGGTCGGCGTCGCGCGCGCCGTTGGCCATCATGAAGATGTCGAGCCCGTCGTTCGGCAGCTGCAGCATCTGGGCCGTGCCGCCGGCGACGCCGCCGGAGTGGTGCACGATGTCGAGCCCGCGATACCGGCCGACCAGGAGACCGAGCGCATAGGCGCCGACGCCGCCGTCGGCGTAGCGCGGCCGCTCCGTGAGCTGGGCCCAGCTGGCGGGCGACCCGAAGCGGTCGCGCGCCCTGAGGTGGGCCATCCAGCGCAGCATGTCGTCGACGGTGGAGACGATCGCGCCCTCGCCGCGGATCTCGTCGGTCCAGACGAGGCCGCGCCGCCAGCGCCCGCCGCTGCGCGGCAGGTGGAAGGTGGCGACGCCCGGGGTGATGTCGTGGTCGCTGGGGACGGAGGCGGTGGCCGGCATGCCGACGGGGTCGAACAGGCGCGCCTTCGCGAGGTCCTCGAACGGCGCGCCGCCGACGCGGCTGAGCGCGATCGAGACCAGATGGTAGCCGCCGTTGTTGTAGATCATGGCTTCGCCCGGCGCGAAGTTGCGCCCGGTCTGGCGCGCCTGCGCCTTCAGCGCCGAGCCGATCGGCGGCAGGCCGAGGCCGTGGCCGATGAAGCCGAGGTCGAGGTAGCAGCGCGAGCCGCCGCGGTGCTGCAGCAGCTGGCGCGGCGTCGGATCGCCGCCCGGCCCGGCGAGCTCGGGGATGTAGGTCCGGATCGGCGCGTCGAGGTCGAACCGGCCCTCCTCGGCGAGGAGCAGCGCCAGGAGGCAGGTGAAGTGCTTGCTGATCGAGCCGATCCGCATCCGCGTGGCGGGCGTGTTGGCGACGCCGTGCTCGAGGCTCGCCATGCCGAAGGCGCGCCGGTAGATCAGCTCGCCGTCCCTGACGACGCCGACCACCAGGCCCGGCTCGTCGGTGCGGCTCCAGGGCGCGAAGAGGGCGTCGAGCTGGCTGTCGAGGCTCTGGCTGACGAGGCTCTGGGCGGCTGGCGCGTCGGCTGGCATCGGTTCTCTCCCGTCGGATCCCGGCCGCCACTTTGCGCGCCGTGCAGAACGGCGCAAAGGGGGCGCGGCGTCTAACCCGGGAGCCGAGCCTTGAACCAAGCGGACGTCCTCGTCATCGGCGCGGGCATGGCCGGCGCGTCGGCGGCCTGCGAGCTCGCGTCCGCGGGCTCCGTGATCCTGCTGGAGCGGGAGTCGCGGCCCGGCGTCCATTCGACCGGGCGCTCGGCGGCTCTGTTCACCGAGACCTACGGCAACGCCACGGTCCGGGCGCTGACCCGCGCCAGCCGCGCGTTCCTGGAGAGCCCGCCGCCCGGCTTCTGCGAAAGCGCGATCCTCAAGGCCCGCGGCGCGCTCTTCATCGCCACCGAGGATGAGCGCGCGCGGCTCCAGACCATGGCCGAGGAGGAAGCCGCGACCGGTGCGTTCGAAGAGGTGTCGGGCGAGGAGGCGCGGGCGCGCGTGCCGGTCCTGCGGCCCGAGGCGGCGGTGGCCGCGCTCTACGAGACGGGCGCGATGGATATCGACGTCGACGTGCTGCACCAGGGGTTCCTGCGCGCGCTGCGCCGCCGCGGCGGGCGCGTCGAGACCGACGCCGGGCTCGCCGGCCTGCGCCGCGAGGGCGGGCTCTGGATCGCCGAGACGGCGGCCGGCGCCTTCGCGGCGCCCGTCGTGGTCGATGCGGCGGGGGCCTGGGGCGACGAGGTGGCCGCGATGGCGGGCCTGGCGCCGATCGGCCTCCAGCCCAAGCGGCGCACCGCGGCGCTGACCGACGGTCCGCCGATGGACTTCGCGGGCTGGCCCCTGGTGATCGGCGCCGCCGAGACCTTCTACTTCAAGCCGGATGCGGGCCGACTGCTGATCACGCCCTGCGACGAGACCGACAGTCCGCCCTGCGACGCGCAAGCCGAGGACCTCGACGTCGCCATCGCCGTGGACCGCGTCGAGCGGGCGACGACGCTCAGCATCCGCCGCATCTCGCATCGCTGGGCGGGCCTGCGCACCTTCGCGCCCGACCGGACCCCGGTCTGCGGCTTCGACCCCCGCGCCGAGGGTTTCTTCTGGCTGGCGGGGCAGGGCGGCTACGGCATCCAGACCTCGCCGGCGCTGGCGAAACTGACCGCTCGGCTCGTCACCGGCGTGGGCGCGACGCAGATCGACGACGCCGTCATCGAAGCGCTCGCGCCCGCGCGGTTCTTCACGCCGTAGCGCCTCGCCAGGGATCCGCGACCTTCGGCCAATAGGGCTGGGTGAAGCGGCGGTAGGGGATCGCGGCGAAGTCGGAGCGGATCGCGCCCGGCGTGTCGACATAGACGACGTCGGCGGCGATCGCATCGAAGCCGGCGCGGAAGTGGTTGGTCGACTTCACCACCACCGAGCGCAGCGTGGCGGGGTCGAGGCCGAGGGCGGTGAACGCGGTGGGGTGGAAGCACTGCGTGCGCTCGGACGCCAGGATGAAGTGCACGCCGGCGACCTCGATCCAGGCGGCGTCGCCCAGCGTCACCAGCCCCCCGCCGAGGCCCACCTGCGTCGCCTTGCGCGCGAGGCCGCGCACCGTGGCGCGCACGTCGAGCGGGTCGCCCGACGAGGGACCGAGCTTGCCGCCGACGCGCAGGTCGATCTGCGCGCCCACGCCGACCTCGTGGCAGATCGACACCGCCTGCGGGTCGTAGAAGATGGCCAGCCCCACGTCGGTGAGGCCGCGCTCGAGGATCGCGCGGGCGAGGAAGGTGGAATCGGCGGGCGCGCCGCCGCCGGCGTTGTCGGCGATGTCGGCGACCACCAGCGGGCCGAGGTTGGCGGCGGCCATGCGGTCCAGCGCCGCCTCCATCGTCAGCTGGCGGATCTGCGTCTCCTCGCGCAGGTCCCAGATCTCACGCCCGAGCTCGGCGGCGACCTCGGCGGCCCGCGCGCCGTCGCCGTCCGCATAGACCAGCACCTTCGCGCCGGTCACCGGCGTGTCGCCCCACGGAAATCCGTGGACGAACGAGATCGACAGCACGCCGTCCCGGCCCTCGCGCGCCAGCATGCGGTCGACGAAGCCGCGCATCGGCTGGCTCTGCGTCGGCCAGAACGAGACCATCCGGCAGTCGTGAACGGCGGCGACGGGGCTGAGCTCGCCGCGCCGCACGCCGAGGCAGAGGCGCCAGGCGTCGCGCAGACGCGCCACACCATCGGTATGCGGATATTCCTTCTGGAAGCAGAGCACGGTCGCCTGCTCGATCATCGCGGGGGTCAGATGCGCGTGCGGATCGAGCACGACGCCGACCGGGACCGAGGGCCCGACGATCTGGCGGACGCGGGTGAGAATCTCGCCCTCGCAGTCCCAGCAGCCTTGCGAGATCATCGCGCCGTGCAGGAAGAGGATGACGATGTCGACGGGCAGGGCCGCGGCGAGGTCGTCGAGCAGGGCGTCGCGCAGGCGCTCGTAGACCGGCTGCACGGTCGGCGCGCCAGGCTGGGCGAACGCGAAGAGGCCGGGCGTCACGCCGCCGCCCTCCGCCGCCGCGAGGTCCTGCAGCACGCGCGCCATCTCGCCGTACATGCCGCGGTCGCGGAACACCGCCTCGCCCCGGCGCTGGCCGAGCGCGAAGGCCCGCTCGGCCGTCGGGATCGAGGAGAACGAGTTGGTCTCGGTGGCGAGCCCGGCGAAGAAGACGTTCATGGCGCACTCATCAGGCGCGGCCCGGCGGCCGCCTTACGTCGGACGCATCCCAACCGCCCGCCGCGGTCTTTGGCAAGCCGGTCGCCTTGCCGCCTGCGGGGCGCGCTGGTAATTCGGCGTCCGCCCGGCGTGACTGGCGAGCTAGGTGGGATGAACCACCGGGGAGCGCGGGGCGCCATAGCCGTTCGCCTGGGCGCCGCCACATCGGAACCATCCGGGGCGGAGGTCAATCGTCCGCTCAGCAAGGAGCGCCCATGGACTCGCACCGCCAGGCTCTCGCCGCCTACGACCCCAAGATCGAGCGCGCCATCGCCGGCGAGGAGCGGCGCCAGGTCGACGGCGTCGAGATGATCCCGTCGGAGAACTACACCTACCCCGAGGTGCTGGCGTGCCTGGGCTCGGTGCTGACCAACAAGTACGCCGAGGGGTATCCGGGCCGGCGCTATTACGGCGGCCAGGAGTTCACCGACGAGATAGAGCGCACCGCCCGCCAGCGCGCGACCAAGCTGTTCGGCGCCGAACACGCCAACGTGCAGCCGCTCTCGGGCTCGCCGATGAACCAGGCGGCGTACTTCGCCTTCCTCTCGCCGGGCGACACGGTGCTGGCGATGGACCTCAGCCACGGCGGACACCTCACGCACGGCGCGCCGGTCTCGCACATGGGCAAGGTGTTCAACTTCGTCCGCTACAAGACGCACCCAGACCAGGGCGGGGCCATCGATTTCGACGAACTGATGCGGACGGCCAAGGAGACGCGGCCGAAGATGGTGCTCTGCGGCTACTCGTCCTACCCGCGCGACTACGACTACGCGGCGTTCAAGGCGGTGGCCGACGAGGTGGGCGCGCTCACCATGGCCGACATCTCGCACATCGGCGGGCTGGTGGCGGCCGGCGCGATGCGCAACCCCTGCGCCGCCGGCTTCGACGTCGTCACCACGACCACCCACAAGACGCTGCGCGGCCCGCGCGGCGGCCTGATCCTCAACAAGAAGGAGCACGCGTCGAAGATCGACGCGGCGGTGTTCCCCGGCCTGCAGGGCGGGCCGCACATGAACAACGTCGCGGGCGCCGCGGTCACCTTCAAGAAGGCCGCCGAGCCCGAGTTCCGCGCCTACGCCGAGCAGACGATGAAGAACGCCAAGGTGCTCGCCCAGGCGCTGATGGACGAGGGGGTCTCGCTGATCACGGGCGGCACCGACAACCACATGATGGTGATGGACGTGGTGAAGAGCTTCGACCTTGACGGCCGCGCCGCCCAGGAAACCCTCGACCGCATAGGCATCACCGCCAACAAGCAGGTGATCCCGGACGATCCGCTGCCCCCTGTGCGCCCCTCCGGCGTGCGCCTCGGCACCCCTGCATGCACCACCCGCGGCATGGGCGAGGCCGACATGCGCCGCATCGGGGGATGGATCGTCGCGGCCCTGCGCGCGCCGGACGACGAGGCGGCGCTGGCTAAGATCAAGCGCGAGACGGAGGAGATGTGCCGCAGCTACCCGGTGCCGGGGATCGGCTGAGCCGAGGCGGCCGGATGTGTCAGGCCGACGGCGAGGGCTGGGCCGCGGGCGAGGCCCTCGATCGTTCGAGCCGCGCGGCGAGCGGACCGAAGGTCACGCCCTGTACCGCGACCGAGAAGACGCAGACCGAGTACGTGGCGGCAAGGATCGCCGGCCGCTCCGCCGTCGGCGGCAGGGTCAGCGCCAGCGCCACCGAGAGCGCGCCGTGCAGGCCGCCCCAGACCAGGATCGCATTCGCGCCGCGCTCGCGGTGGCGGATGTGGAAGTAGGCGCCCCAGGGCAGCACCACCACGGCGCGGGCGACGAGCACCAGCACGATCGCGGCGGCCGACAGGCCGGCCAGCCGCGCCTCGAGCGGGATGACCAGCAGCAGAAGTCCCAGGAGGAAAAACAGCACCGCGTTCAGGATCTCGTCGACGAGCGTCCAGAAGCTCGTGAGGTGGGCGCGGGTCGTGTCGCTCATGGTGGGCTTGCCACGGCTGTGGCCAAGCAGCAGACCGGCGCCGACCGCGGCGATCGGCCCGCTCAGTTGGATGACCTGCGCTCCCGCATAGACTCCCATGGCGAGCGCCAGCGACAGGCTGACCTCGACCACGTGGTCGTCGATCCGCCGCATCGCCTGGATCGCCACGAACCCCGCCCCGAGCCCGACCGCGAGGCCGCCCGCCGCCTGCAGCACCACCTGCAGCAGGGCTTCGCCGGCGCTTGGCGTCTGACCGGTGGCGAATTCGACCAGGGCGACGAACACGACGATGCCGACGCCGTCGTTGAACAGCGCTTCGCCCTGCAGCACCACGCGCAGGCCGGCGGGCAGGCGCCCCCGCCTCAGTGTCGCCAGCACGGCCACGGGGTCGGTCGGGCTGATCAGGGCGCCGAACACCAGCGCCCAGGGCAGGGACAGCGCCAGGCCGATCCAGCCGGCCGCCAGCCAGACCCCGACGCCTACGATCGCGGTGGAGGCCGCGACGCCCAGCGTGGCCAGCGTCCAGACCGAGAGTCCGCGCCGCCGCAGCGCCGAGACGTCGACGTGCATCGCCCCGGCGAACAGCAGGAAGCCGAGCAGATAGCCCAGCACCGTCTGGGGAAAGTCCAACTGCTCCACAGAGCGGGCCACCGCCCGAGCGCTGCTGATCCAGGGGGTCAGCTGCTGCAGTCCGGCCAGCGCCAGGGCGCTGGCGAGGCCCATCAGCATCATGGCGACGCCCTGCGGCAGCTTCAGCGTGCGCGCGTTCACCCAGCCACCGGAGGCGACAAGCAGCATGAAGATCGTGGCGAGCTGGAAGAAACTCATTCACGGCATGTCGCCCGTGCTCCCGCCGCCGCTCAAGGATATTCGGCAGGGCCGTGCGCGCGTCGCGCCTTGACACTGGGCGCCAGGACGCGAGACGGAAGCGGGACGGGCGCGAGAGGAGCTTCGGACACATGCGCATTTCGGGAACGCGCCGGCTGGCGATCGCGCTTGCCGGCGTTGCGGTCGCGGCCATGGCGGCCTGCTCGCAGCCGCCCAAGCCCACGGCCTACTCGAACGCCGAATGGGGCTTCGGCGTCACCTTTCCCGGACCGCCCAAGGTGACCGAAACGCAGGCCAGCGCCACCCAGACGCACAATCTCCTGGCGGTGGCGAGCGTCGGCGGCCGCGCGGATGCGGTCCAGGCGATCGACGCCTCGTCCACCACCGACATGCCGTCCGATATCCTCGCCCGGGCGCCGGCTCAGATCGCCTCCTCGCAGGACCTCGACGTGGGCTCGACCACGCCCTCGCCTCTGGGTGACGTCAACGGCCTGGAGGTGCGCTTCGACAAGGACGGCGATCCGGTGATGCTGATGCGCCTGTTCATCATCAACCAGAAGCTCTACGAGGTGAGCGCGACCTTGCCGAACAAGAAGGTCGACGCGCAGGCTCAGGCGTTCCTGTCGTCCTTCCACCTCGTGGCCGCGCCCGTCGGCCCCGAGCCGGCGCCCGCGCCGGTGACGAACGCACCGGTCAACGCACCTGCACATTGACTCTCGGGGGCCTTGCGGCCAATAACCCGCCCCTTCCGCCGCCGGGCGCGCCCGGCGGCGCGATGCATGACGGGTGACGCGTGGGCCGCCGTTGAGATCGCCCCTCCGATCACGGAGGGGCCGGACCGCGTCAGAGTTGAAGGCTGAAGCATGTCGAAGCGCCAATCGGCGAAGTACAAGATCGACCGGCGTATGGGCGAGAACCTCTGGGGCCGCCCGAAGTCGCCGATCAACGCCCGCGCCTACGGTCCGGGCCAGCACGGGCAGCGCCGCAAGTCGAAGATTTCGGACTTCGGGCTGCAGCTGCGCGCCAAGCAGAAGCTGAAGGGCTATTACGGCAACCTGACCGAGAAGCAGTTCAGCCGCATCTACGAGGAAGCGGCCCGCCGCAAGGGCAACACCTCGGAGAATCTGATCGCGCTGCTTGAAAGCCGGCTCGACGCCATCGTCTACCGCGCCAAGCTGGTCCCGACGCCGTTCGCGGCGCGCCAGTTCGTCAACCACGGTCACCTGACGGTCAACGGGCGGCGCGTGAACATCCCGTCCTACCGGGTCAAGGTGGGAGAGGTGGTGCAGGTGCGCGAGCGTTCGCGCAACATGGCCCTGGTGCTCGAGGCGCTGCAGCTGAGCGAGCGCGAGACGCCGGACTACCTCGAGGTCGACGCCAAGGCGATGACGGTGAAGTACCTGCGCATGCCGCAACTGGCCGAGGTGCCTTATCCGGTGAAGATGGAACCCAACCTGGTGGTCGAGTTCTACGCGTCGTAGCCGCGGCGCCGGCTACGCCGGAACGGCGTGCGCCGGCGCTCTGCGCTTCACCTCCACGCCAGCAACCGCGATCAGCGACTCGACGCAGTCACGGATCGAATCGTCCAGCGGACGGAACGTGATTCCGGTCGCCGCGCGCATGCGGTCGTTGCGAAGGCTCACCTGCGCCCAGATGGCGCGGAACTCAGCCTCGCGAGCCTTGATCCGTTCGGCCTGGCTGTCGGTGACGGCCGGCGTCTCGTGGTTCAGCTCCGGGAGCAGTCGGGCGATATCGGCGCAGATGTCCTCAACCTTCCGCGCGTCCGTCGACCAGGCGATGTAGCGCTCGCCGTTCCTTACTGTGACGCTCTCGAGGAGCCGCACGTGGCAGAGCGCGTCGTCGCGCACGTCGACCGTCATCCAAGGTCGGTAGACGCCGTTCTGCATGCACTGGCCGCCCAGCATCAGCTCGATCAGGTGCTGCCAGGGGCCGCCCTCCTTCTGGTGTGGCGACTGGATCGGGCCGACATTATCGCCCGGGCAGACGGTGACCGAGTCCCATTCGCCGCTGGCCCCGGCCGCATCGGCGAAGGCGCGCTCCGCGATCAGCTTGGCGATCGAATAGCCTTGCCGCTCGGGCGTGCGGCGCGGGTTGAGCTCGTCCGGATAGCGGTCCTCGTAGAATACAGGGCGACGCACCACCTCGTTCATGTCCATTTCGGAAATCACCGCCGCGACCGAGGAGGTCACGATCACGCGGCCGATGCTGCCCGAGCCATTCACGCTGGCGATGACGTGGTCGCAGACCCTCCGCACGTAATCGTGGTCGCTGTAGCTCGATACGTGGGCGACGTGCGCGAGCCCGTGGCAGCCCTTCAGGACCTCGTCGAGCGCGCCCGCACGGTCGAGTTCGCCCGGGTGCAGCGTCAGGCGGCCGGACGCATAGGCCGGCATCGATTTCAAGAATCCAACCCGCGCGCCGTCGTCCACGTTTCGGACGCATGCCCGGACCCTGTAGCCGCGGTCGAGAGCCTCCCGCACCACCCAGCCGCCCAGGAAGCCGGCCGCGCCGGTCACCGCGATCACCCCACGCTCCGGTATCGGCGCCATGCTCGTTCTCCTCACGCGCCCCTACCTGAAGGACGGCCGGGGAGACCTTAGGGCGCAGGCGCAGGCTCGGGAAGCGTGGAAGGCGACATGGCCGCCGCAGGGGCCGCGCGGCGGATCGAGTGCGTGCGTGATCCGGGGCGGTTTGGGTCACGCGCCGGTTCATCGACGGCTCGAGGACGCGCAGCTGCGCGAACTCACTCCCGCGTGGACCGCCTTCGGAAGGTTATCGGGAATTAATCAGAGTAAATATAGTGTTGTCCGGGCCAATGGTTACTTCTTGTTTTTCATGCGTGCGGAGCAACGATTTTCAGATCTTCGTCTTCATTCACGGATCGCTAAGCACATTGATCAACTGTCCTTTCAGCTAGCCGGGTGTTTCCTCCCGAAAGACGGCCCCCGCAGAGGCCGCACGCGAACGGGAGTATTCGATGGCGCTCTGGCTCGACCAAATCGGCCAGATCTGGTGGGCGAGCCTGGTGAGGGATACGGCGCGCTATGCCGTCTTCGCCATCGCCATCTGGGCCCTGCTCTGGGTGCTGCTCAAGGCGCCCTTGAGCGGGCGCAAGATCCGCAAGGAGAGCCCGCCGGCGAAGCAGATGGTGATCGAGTTCCTGATCTCGATGCGCTCGATCGCGATCTTCGCCAGCGTCGCGGTGGGCATGACGCTCGCCTCACGTGCCGGCTACTATCCCCTCTCGTCGATGGCGCACCACTGGGGACCGGTCTGGTTCGGGGTCAGCCTCGTCCTCATGATCCTGGCGCACGATGCGTACTACTACTGGACGCACCGGCTGATGCACCATCCGCGCCTGTTCCGCCGGTTTCATCGCCGGCATCACCTCAGCCTTCGTCCTTCGCCGTTCACGGCCTACAGCTTCGACCTGCGCGAGGCGGTGGTCATGGTCTCGTTCGTTGCGATCTGGCCGCTCGTCATGCCCACGCCGTTCGCGGTGATATCGATGTTCGTGGTCCACCAGATCGCTCGCAATACGCTGGCGCACTGCGGCTACGAGTTGATGCCGGCGAAGGCGGACGGCACGCCGCTGATCGACTGGCTGACCACGACCACGCACCACGACCTGCACCACGCGGACGCGCGCTCGAACTTCGGCCTCTATTTCACGTGGTGGGACCGCTGGATGGGCACCGAGAACCCCGCGTACCACGCGGCGTTCGCCAGGGCGGCGGCGCGCAAGCCTCGACCCGCCTGGAACCATCCCGCCGCGCCGCTGCTGGCGCCTGTCGCGGTCGGCTCCCGGACTGAAAGCCCGTCCGCTCCTTAGGCGAGGACGCCCTTCTCGACGAGGAGCGGCTTCAACTCGCCCGACTGGAACATCTCACGCACGATGTCCGAGCCGCCGACGAACTCGCCCTTCACGTAGAGCTGCGGGATGGTCGGCCAATCGGAGAACGCCTTGATTCCCTGACGCAGCTCATCGCTTTGCAGCACGTTCACGCCGACGTAGTCGACGCCCAGGTGATCAAGAATCTGCACGCAGATCGCCGAGAAGCCGCACTGCGGCTGATCGGGCACGCCTTTCATGAACAGCACCACCGGGTGTTCGGCGATGGTCTTGGCGATGAAGTCGTGGGTTAGGTCGGTTTCGGCGGTGTCGCTCACGGGCGAAAGCTTTCTTCGGATGGGACCCTTGAGCGAAGAGCTAGGGACGGGGGCGGCGCGGGTCAAGCGCGTCGGCGCGCGCCGGCCTCTCGTTCCTGCGCGAATCTCGCCATTTCAATCTGCGCGCTGACGGCCGACGGCAATCCTCGATCGGTCACCTCGGCGAGCGCCGCGAGATGCTCGTGGCCGCTCGTCTCCACCTGCACCGTGGCGACGGCTGGCTCGGTCAGCGCGTAGCCCACGCAGATCTGCTCGACGGTCCATCCCGGCGTGGAGGCGAGGAAGGCGTAACTGCCTGCGCCTTCCAGCGTGTGCGCCTTGCGGAACCAGCCGCCCTTGTTCGCCCTGCCGCTTTCGATCAGCGGTGAGAGCGCGGGCGGCCAGGGGTCGCAACTGATGACGCCCATCTGGCTCTCGAGGGCCACGCGGACGAGGTGGCGCTCGCGCCAGGTGGAAAGCAGATTGAAAGGCGTGACCACCGCATCGAAGAGGCCGAGTTGCACAGGCTCCTCGAGCAGGTCGCCCGGGCCGGCGACCGCAAGCCGGTGGGCCATTCCCTCGTCCTTCATCCAGCGCATGGCCGGCACGATGCTGCCGGAGGCGGTGTCGCCGACGTCGACGCTGACCAGGTTGAACTCCTCGAGACCGGTTCCTTCGAGCACGTCGTCGACCCAGTCGATCGCAGCCTGGCCGTCGAGGCCGGGGTCGAGGCGCAGGGCGACGAAGACGAGCGTGCGCTTGACAGCCGCAATGCCTTCGCCGAAGCCCCGCATCAGTGCTGGCGACGGACGCACCAGTTCGAACGTATTCACTCCCTCCTCGAACGCGGCGTGCGTCAGGTCACGCCAGTCCGAGGCTTCGCGCTCATCGCCTTCGCCATTCAACTTGAGCGAAATGGCGGAGACAGCCATGCCGGTGCGGGCGAAGGGACGGTAACGCATGGTGGTCGTCAGGGCGGCGCGCTGGTCTCGAGGGCCAGGGCGTGCAACTGGCCGCCCACCTTGCCCTTGAGGGCGGCATAGACCAGCTGATGCTGGCGCACGCGCGGCAACCCGGCGAACGCCGGCGACTTGATGCGCGCACGATAGTGGTCGCCGTCTCCGGCGAGGTCCTCGATCACGATCTCGGCGTCGGGAAACGCCTCGCGCAGTTCGGCCTCCAGCGCGTCGGCGGCCATGGGCATCGGAAAGCTCCTCGGGTGGATTCTCTGTGAATGATATCCGTTAACAAGGCCTGGAGAGGCGACGCCAGCCGCGGCGAAAAGCGCCCTCGTCAACATCGCGCTAAGCGTCATTTTGGGCTTTCAGCGCTTCATCCTGGCGCTATGTTGCGAGAGCTGGAGGGCCCGCCGCTTGCTGCGCCGAATCCTCGTCATTGCCGCCGTCGTCATGCTCAGCGCATGCGCCGCCCTCGGCGTCAGGCCGCCGCGGGGCGCGCATGCTTCGGTCGCGCCGCCACCGGCGCAGGGGCTGTGGGCCATCCTCGATCCGGGCTGCGAACGTCCGCGTGCGGCCAATATCCACGCCTGGCCGTCGTGCGCCTCGCCGTTCTGGATTCAGGGCGGCAAGGCGGTCGTGATGACTGCCTCGCTGACGCACCGCCGTCGCTGGACCCATCACGCGCCGTACGCCGCCGACTTCAGCGTCACGCCGGGCGAACCGCTGATCGTGCAGGTCGGCACGCAGAAGGACGGCTACGTCTATCTCGCGCTTACGGACCTCGCGACCGACGAGCAGGGCCGGCTCGTCGGCGCGGTCGGCGCAGCCGTAGCATGTCCGACACCCGGCGGCGGCGCGCTCACCACCGCTCCGAGCCTCAACGGCTGCGACCTCCAGAGCCTCGCCGCCTTGCGCAAGGCGGCGATTGAAGCGCTCAAGGACCGCTCGGCGCTCGCCGCGGCCACCTGGATCGGCCCGGGCGTCCCCCTGCGCCGCTAAGGCTCGCCCGAAAGTCCTTCCATGTAGGCGGGCATCCATCCCTCGTGGGCGGCGCGCAGGCGCCTCAACGGGATGCGGAAGAGGTCGTGGCACGCGAAGTCGGTCCCGCCGGCCTGGCCGGCCAGCGCCACGTTGAGGCCGGCCGTGCGCGCGGCGGCGACGATCGGGTCCGGGTCGGATGTGGCGAGAAGGTAGCGGCCCTGGTCCTCGCCGAACAGGAAGGCCTGGGCGTGAAGCGTGCTGGTCGGCGATAGCTCGAGGCCGTGGTCCGACGCCAGCGCCATTTCCGCAGCAGCCACCGCCAAGCCGCCATCGGACAGGTCGTGGACAGCTGAGACCTGCCCGGCGCGGATCAGGCCGCGGACGAAGTCGCCGACCCGCCGCTCGAGCTCGAGATCGACCGGCGGTGGCGCGCCGTCCTCGCGCCCGAGCACCTCGCGCAGGTAGAGGCTGGCGCCCAGCTCGCCATGGCTGGTTCCGATCACCAGCAGCGCGTCGCCCGGCGCCATCGAGGCGAAGTCGGCGCGGAACGCATAGTCGGGGATCAGACCAACGCCGCCAACCGTCGGCGTCGGCGGGATCGCGACGCCTTCGGTCTCATTGTAAAGGCTCACGTTGCCGCTCACGACCGGGAAATCGAGCGCGCGGCACGCCTCGGCCATGCCGTCGATGGCGCGCACGATCTGGCCCATGATCTCTGGCTTTTCGGGGTTGCCGAAGTTCAGGTTGTCGGTCAGCGCGATCGGGTTGGCTCCCACTGCGGTGAGGTTGCGCCAGGCCTCCGCGACCGCCTGCTTGCCACCCTCGAATGGGTTCGCGGCCACGTACCTCGGCGTGCAGTCGGAAGTCAGCGCGAGGGCCTTCCGCGCGCCATGCACCCGCACGATCCCGGCGTCGGCGCCGGTGGCTGAGTCCTCGAGCGTGTCGGCCATCACGTGGCGGTCGTACTGCTCCCACAGCCACCGTTTGGACGCGACATCGGGGCACGCCATCAGCTTCAGCACCGCCGCTTCCCAGTCAGCCGGCGCAGGCACGGCGGCGGGGTCGAGGTGCGGTCGGGCGGCAGGCTCGACCCAGGGGCGGTGGTATAGCGGCGCGTCATCGGTCAGCGGCGCGAGCGGAATGTCGCATACGACCTCGCCGCGGTGCGTCAGCGTCAGGCGGCCGGTGTCGGTGGTTCTCCCGATCACCGCCGCGTCGAGACCCCACTTGGCGAAGACGCGTGCGCCGTCCGCCTCGCGGCCGGGCTTCAGGATCGCCAGCATGCGTTCCTGGCTCTCCGAGAGCATCATCTCGTAGGCGCTCATGCCTTCCTCGCGCTGCGGTACGTGGTCGAGGTTGAGCTCGATGCCCACGTCTCCCTTGCCGGC
>JAKAZA010000096.1 GCA_021816155.1 Pseudomonadota bacterium
CCAGAGGAGGGCGGTGATGGCGATCGAGATCACGACCAGCGTGCCCAGCACGCCTGAGACGTCGCCCTGGATCAGCCCGAAGCCCGCGTCGACCTGGGTCCTGTACTTGTTCAGGAAGTCGTCGAGGACGGCAGGATCGGCGGTCGCCATGTAGTCTGGCGCCTAGAGATGGCCGGGATCGACGACGCGCGAGGCGGGCCCAGAAGGCGGCCGTGTCGCATCGTAGAAATGGGCCGTATGGGCGTCGGCCTCGGCGGCGGCGGCGTTGGCGCAGTCCGGCGCGCCGCCTGCGCCGCCGGGATTGTCGTTGCAGGCGGCGATCGTCGCCGCGCGCGCCTCTCCATGCGCCGCGTAGTAGGCCTTGTCGTGCAGCGCCGCCTTGGGGCCGCAGGCCGCCAGAGCGGCGAGCCCGCCGGCGGCCAGCAGAAGTCGCAGACGCCCCATCACAGCGACCCCGGATTCTGCACCCGGCTCGCGGGCGCGGTGACGCTCCAGAAGCGCTGACTGTCGGCCGCGCCGGTGGCCTGGCCGGCCTGGGCCTGGGCCGCGATCAGCTGCTCGGCCCTGCCTTGCGTGATCAGCAGGTTCTGCAGCTGGGTGAGCTGGGCGGTGACGGTGGCCAGGAGCTGGTTGGTGGCCTGGATCGCCGCGGTCTGCCCGCCCGCGCCCTGCGACGCGCTCACCGCGGCCTGGACCTGGGACGTCGTCGTCGCCTGGCCCTGGGCGATCTGATTCTGCAGCTGCAGCGCCGTCTGGATCGCCTGGGTGTTGTTGGCCCGCCAGGTCGCCAGCGACTGCTGCGTGCTGGCGAGCGACGCGCCGGACGCCGCGTTGGGATAGAGGCTCGAGAAGCGCTGGCCGATGTTCTGGGCGCCGTAGCCGATGCCCTGGGCCTGCTGCAGGACCCGCGTGGCGCCGCCCGCGATCTGCAGGACCGGCCCGGTGACGTCGGTCTGCAGCTTCTGCAGCATCAGCGCCTGGTTCGAGAGCTGGGCCTCGAGGTTGCGGATGGCGGTCAGCTGGTTGGAGACCTGCTGCTCGGCCTGCAGGATCGCCCGGATATCGATGACGGCCACCTGGGCGTGAGCGGGCGGCGACGCCAAGGCGGCGGCGATGAGGGCGGCGCCAACGGCGGCGCGGACACGCGGTCTAGACATGAGGCGGCTCCTTGAGGATCGGCGGCCAGAGGCCGGCCGCCTCCGCGCGGACCAGCAGGGGCTCGGTGCGGGCGCGGAAGAGGGTGGCCGCGGCGAACAGCAGCGCGCCGGCGAGCAGCAGCGCCGGGTTCCGATGCAGCGGGGTGGCGAACACCCCGACGAAGCCGGGCGCGGCCAGCGCCAGGAACAGCAGCCGCCGTCGGCGCGGCGTTGTCGCCGCCCGGCCGAAGGCGCGATGCAGCCAGCACAGCGCCGCCCGCTCGCGCGTCGAGACGCCTTCGGGCAGGGGTGCGGCCACGGCGATCACGCCACCCTCGCGGTCGATCGGCTTGGGTCCAGGAACTCCGCCACCTCGGGCAGGCCCTGCGCGCGATAGAACGCGGCCGCGAACGGCGCCCCGGAGGCGCGCGCAGCATCGATGCGGCGCTGATCGCCGGGCGAGGAGGCGCCCACGGCGGCCAGCGCGATCGGCCCCAGGCCCAGCTCGAACAGCCGGTTCCCGGCGGCGGACTGGTAGTAGTATTCCCGCTTGGGGGTGGCCGAGGCGATGATGCGCAGCTGCTGCGCGTTCAGCCCAAACCCCTCATAAAGCGCGGCGATCTGTGGCGTCGCCGCGTCCGGGTTGGGCAGGAAGATCCGCGTCGGGCAGCTCTCGATGAGGGCCGGCGCGACCCTCGACCGGGCGATGTCCGCCAGGCTCTGGGTGGCGAACACCACGGCGACGTTGAACTTGCGCAGCGTCTTCAGCCACTCGCGGATCTTGGCCGCGAAGGCGCCCTGGTCGAGGAACAGCCACGCCTCGTCGAGGACCAGAAGCGTCGGCCGGCCGTCGAACCGCTGCTCGAGGGTGCGGAAGATGTAGGTGAGCACCGGCTGCAGGGCGGCCTTGGCGCCCATCAGCTCGCTCATCTCGAAGGTCTGCCAGCGGGCGCTGACGCGGGCGTTGTCCTGGGCGTCGAGCAGGTGCCCGTGCGGGCCCGCCAGGGTGTAGGGGGCCAGGGCCGCCTTGACCTGCGGGTCCTGGACGGTGGCGGCGAGCAAGGTCAGGGTCCGCTGTTCCTTCGGACCGGCGGCCAGGTTCTTGAGGGCGCTCCAGACCTCCTCCTTCACCGCCGGGGTGAGCTCGACGCCCTCGGCCGCCACCAGGTCCTGCACCCAGTCCTGCGCCCAGGTCCGGTCTTCCGTCCCGTTGATCTCGGCCAGCGGCTGGAAGGCGAGGTCGCTGTGGTCGCCGCAGCATTCGAAGAACTGGCCGCCGGTCAACAAGGTCGAGGCGCGCGAGGAGGCGCCCTTGTCGAAATAGAAGACCTGCGCCTCGGGATAGCGCAGCCACTGCAGGGCGAGCGTGTTCAGCAGCACCGACTTGCCCGCCCCGGTCGGGCCCACGACCATGCTGTGGCCGACGTCGCCCTGGTGCAGGTCCAGCCGGAACGGCGTGGTCCCAGCCGTGCGCGCCACCATCAGCGGCGGCTGCGCGCCGGCGTGGCCGCGCTTGGCGCACTCGGACGAGAGGTGCGCATTACGCGAGGGCCCCGGCCAGATCGCCGACATCGGGATCATGTCGCAGAGGTTCAGCGAGGAGACGAGCGGACGGCGCAGGTCCGCGTAGGCCTGGCCCGGCAACGAGCCCAACCAGGCCTCCACCGCGTTGACATCCTCGACCTTGCAGACGAACCCCACCCGGTTGATGGCGCTCTCCACCTCGCGCACCCGATCGGCCAGGCGGTCCGGATCGGCGTCCATCAGCGTCACCGTCGGGGTGAAGAAGCCGATCGAGGCGTAGTCGCCGCCGAGGATGGCGAGGGCGGCGTCGGCGTCCGAGGCCTTGGCGGCGGCGTCCGGATCCTCGAGCTGAGACGGCTCGCGGGTGACGGCCTCCTTGATCAGCGCCATCACCCCCTTGCGCTTGGCGAACCAGCGCTTGCGCAGGGCGGAGACCGCCTTCCTCGCATCCTCCTTGTCCAGCGGCATGAACCGGCAGGCCCAGCGGTAGGCGACGCCGAGCTCGTTCAGCCGGTCGAGCAGGCCGGGGGAGGAGGCGGTCGGATAGGCGCGCACGGAGAGGGTGCGCAGGTACTGGCCGCCCAGCCGCGGCAGGAGCCCGCCCTGGAAGTCATCGTCGCAGAGGAAGGCGTCGAGGTAGGCGGGCGTGTCGGGGGTCTTCACCCAATGCCGCTTGGTGGAGACGCAAGCATGCAGATAGGTCAGGGTCTCGTCGCCCTCGAGCTCGCGCACCTCCGGCATGATCGCGCGGAGGATGTCGGCGATCTGACGCACCGAGCTCAGGAAGTCGGCGAGGGCGGCGCGGTACATGCCCTCGGCGCCGCGCCCGGAGGGGGCGTTCTCCAGCAGCAGCGACTCGGCCGTGGAGATCGCCTCCTCCGGCGGCAGATAGGTGAAGGTCATGAAGTAGCGGCTCTCGAAATGCCGCGCCTCGGCCTCGAAGGCCCCGCGCCGCTCGTCGTCGACCAGGGCGGAGACCGGATCGGGGAAGTTCGAGCCCGGATAGTCCTGCGAGCTGGCCCGAAGCGCCTCGATGTGCAGACACCAGCGCGAGCCGAGACGGCGCAGGGCGTTGTTCAGCTGCGCGCGCGCGGCCATCAGGCCGGCGTCGGTGGAGGAGGCGAGGTCGGGACCGCGAAAGGCGAGGGTCTTCTGGAAGCCGCCGTCCTTGTTGAGGACGAGGCCCGGCCCGATCATCGCCGCCCAGGGCAGATGGTCGAACAGGCGGTCGGCCTTGGGACGGTATTCACGCAGGTACAGCATCGCGGCCCCTAGGCGCCTCCGGATCCAGGCCCGGCGAGCGCCTGCGCCACGGCGAACGTCGCCATGCCGACGACGAGCGATTGCGCGAAGGCCGCGGCGCTGCGCGGGCGCGCCGCCGCCGGCCAGAGGCCGCCCATGAGCCAGGTGAGCGCCGCGGCGGCGAGGGCGACGGTGAGGGCCGGGGAGAGGAGAACCGCCGCCGCCTGCGCCATGTCAGGCGTCCAGGTAGGGGCGCTGGCGGATGTGCCGCTTCAGCGCGTCGAAGAAGTAGGGGTCGCGCTTGTTCAGCCAGTAGCAGCCGGTGTGGACCGCCAGGCCCAGCGGCAGGCCGAGCAGCGGCGCCTTCAGGCCGAGCGCCAGGACCGCGGTCAGGGTGCCGTTCAGCACCGCGATCATCCGCGGCACGCCGGCGATGGTGATTGGCTCGGCGAGCGAGCTGTGGAAGCCGATCTCGAAGCCGTCGAGCGGGGCGGCCATGGTCAGAACACCGCGCCCGAGGTGATGCTGAAGAAACTGGAGATGAAGGTCGTGGCGGTGAAGGCGATGGCCAGGCCGAACACGATGCCGATGCCCTTGCGCATCGCCGAGCCGCCCTCGGCGAAGGCGAAGCCCAGGCCCGTGACGACGATGGCGATGATGCCGACCGCCTTGGCCACCGGCCCCGAAAGCGACGCCTCGATCGTCTCAAGCGGCGTCTCCCACGGCATCGCCGTGCCCGACGTGGTGGTGGCGAAGGCCGGCTGAGCGACGACCAGCAGGGCCAGGAGCGCCCAGGGGGCGAGCGCAAGCGCGCGGCAGGCGCGCGAGGCGCGGGGAGGGGACATGGCGGCTCCAAGCACAGGCCCGGCGATCGGGCGGGCAAACCTGGCCTCGGGGGGCCGAGCGGTCAAGGGCCGAAATGATCATTTTGGCCCGATCCACTTCGTTTATGTTCTTTCGGACCGCTTCCCTTGACCGGCTCCGCTGATTCGCTTCGAGAGCGGCGCCTCCGACTGATCGAGGCCGCGATCCATCGCAGATTCCAGCCAGCGGAGGATGCGCTCGCGCCGGCGGACGCTGCAGCGGCTGAACTCGGCCGCAGCGTAGCGCACGAACTGTGACGAGCTCGCCTCAAGAGAGCTGCCGCTGGACGGCGCCGTCCGCAACCCGTCGAGAAGCCTCAGCACGTCCTCGGTGCGCGCCTCTCCACCGCCCCGGTCGGCCGCCTGCACGAGCACGGCGGTCAGGATCAGGGTGGGGAACACATGGTCGCCGATGCCCTGGCTGGTGCCAAGGAGATCGCGCGCGGCGGCGTGAGCGGCGAGCACATCGCCGGCGGCGCTGACGAGCAAGGCGCGCTTCGGGGGCGTTCGGCCTGGAGACTCTGACACGTAGGGACGATCCATCTACGCTTGCAGGAAGGCGCCGATGGCCCGTCCTGGCAGCCGACTGGGCGCACGGGCCGTCAAGCGGAAGGTCCGCATCATGCCTGGAGGCGCGACGACATCGCTGAACAAACCGAGCTCCAGGCTCGGCATTGAAACGTCAGGTTCAATCAAGAGACGAGGCTCCGGCGTCAAGCCGGAACGACGCGATCTAACCGGCGGTTGTAGGGCCTATCGGATCACCCGCCCCGGACGCTACCCGCAAGTCTACGGGTCGCTCTCTTCAACCGCAGCGTAGGGCAGCAACCCCAGGCGAAGCGCCTCGGTGACGGCCTGGAGGCGGCTCTGGACGCCCAGCTGCCGGCACGCCGCGGCGACGTGTTCATCGACGGTGCGGCTGGAGAGTCCGATGATCCGCCCGATCACGCTCGAGCTCTTGCCACGCCGCGACCACTCCAGGCATTCGAGCTGACGCGGCTTCAGGCGAGGCCGCTGATCGGCCTGCGCCTCAGCAAAGCTCGCCTCCAGTCTGAGCGCGTTCTGGACCAGCTCGTAGGCCAGCAGACCAACCTCGACGCTGCGCAAAGGGGTGAGCGGCTGGAGCTCGCCGACCAGGACCCCCGCGAGCCGGCGGCCATTCATGTGCCGGAATGGCAGCACATAGCTCTCGGTGATCCCGAAGTCCTCCGCGGCCTTGAGCGCCGCCCGCTCTTCGCCACTGACATCCGCGCGCGCCTCGAGCATCTGGCTGAGGAAGAACGGCGAACCGAGGCGGAGCGTCCACCTTGCCCGGACGTCGGCCCGGTAGAGCTGGTTTTCGTCATAGAACGCATGCCAGGCGGCGTGCTCCTTGCCGCCCAGCATCCGCAGCTGCTGGCCGCTGCCGCTCGTCACCAGCTCGTAGACGCCGAAATACGGAAACCCGGCCGACCTGAACGGCTGCTCGAGCGCTGCGACCAGGCGTGGCCAGTCTCGCGCGGCGGACGCCGCCTCCGCCGCCAGGATGATGGCTTGGTTCGCGGCGTCGCCAGCTGAGGCGGTGGCCGCTGCTGAGACCAGGACCGACGGCGAATGCCCCAGCGCCTGGGCGAGCTTCTCGATGTTGTCGATGGACACATTGGTCTCGGACCGCTCGACGTGGCCGATGAAGGTCCGGTGCAGGCCAGCCTCATGCGCCAGCGCTTCCTGTGACAAGCCACGCGCCAGGCGATACCGGCGGAGGTTCGCCGCAAGCAATCGCCGGAGGGTTGGCTCGGGCCCCGCCATCGCGGGACCATCGGCACGTGAGCCATTTGGATCGACAGCATATACCTAGCACCCGACGGCCGTCCGTCTCTCGGCCGCGTGGGAGTGTCGGTTCCGCGCTTTGCCAGACTTTCGCGGTAAGGAGCCGATCGCCGAAACCCACCCGTCGGCTCATCGCCGGATTGCGCAATAGCCCAAGCTGAGTCCCCGATGCCCATACACACCTCTGGTGTGTAGAGTGACGACCGCGCGGCGGCGAGGCTCAGGCCGTGAGCCGAGACTCAGACCTCGTCGCGCTCGGGCGCGAGATCCGCCGCCACAGGAAGGCGCACAATCTCAGCCAGGAAGGGCTCGCCGAGCGCGCCGACCTGCATCGCAATTACATCGGCTTCCTGGAACGCGGCGAGCGCAATCCGACCGCGAAGACCCTCTTCCAGATCGCCCGGGCGCTCGATCTCGACCTGGGCGCGCTGGTCGCCGGCGTTACCGCTCCCAAAGGCTAGACCGCCCGGCTCTCCCGCGCGACCTCGAAGAACAGCAAGCCAGCGGAGGCGACCGTCAGGATCGACCACGCACCCGCGGTCGCGGCGGCCGGGGCGAGGACGAGCGCGAGAGATCCCAGGACGCACATCGGCAAAGGCGCCAGCAAGAGTGGCGAAGGCGCGCGATCGGCCTTGGTCGCCACTGCGGGGGAACGGGACATCGTCGCTTCCTCTCACGAACAGGTCCTCCGAAATACACACGGTCAGTGTGTACACCCTTAAGTCTCCTCCCGTGGGGGAGAGCTAAGTTGCACGAGCCTGTCTGAGGACTTCTCGGTCGACGCAGAGCGGCGCGGCCGTCTCCTTCAGGGCGCGCTAGCGCCGCAACGGCCAGAGCGCCAGTATGGCCGTGATGACCGCTCAATTGAGGAGCTTCGCCCCTGACGCCATCGCCCGCGTGGAGGCGTTGATCGAGGACGTTGCGGCCGACGCGCCTGGATGGACCGTGGGCGTCGTGGAGAACGGTGAGACGCTGTTCGCGAGGGGGTACGGCCTGGCGAGCCTGGAGCACGGCGTCCGCATCACCCGCTCCACGCGCTTCTACATGGCCTCGGTGACCAAGCAGGTGATGGCGCTCGCCGTTCTGCTGGCGGCCGAGCTGGGGCGCCTCCAGCTCGACGAGCCGATCCGCGAGATTATTCCCGAGCTCCCCGCGTACATGTAGGGCGTGAGGGCGCGTCATCTGCTGACCCACACGAGCGGGGTCCGCGACCATTTCTACCTGGGCCACCTCGCGGGCCAGCCTGGGGAGTCTCGGTTGCGGGTCTGGCGGTCTCGCTCTTCGGAACCGCACTTACGTTTCTGCCTCTCAGCATCACCACGCGCGGTTCGCCGTCGCCGAAGTAGTTCTCCTTGCGGCCCTCCGTCTCGAAGCCGAACGAGCGATAGAGGGCGATCGCGGCGGCGTTGTCCGGATGCGTCAGCAGCTCGATCCGGGCGCAGCCCTTGGCTTCCGCCAGCAGGAACAGCGTCGCCGCACGGGCGATGCCGCGGCGGCGAAAGTCCGGGTCGACGGCGATGTTGCAGAGGTAGGCGCTGCCGTCGGCGCGACGTCGCCACGCGGCGGTTGCGGCAAGCGCGCCGTCAACCTCGACGAAGTAGAGAGCGTTGTCCGCAATCTCGCGAACGCAGGCATCGTGGCCCAACGGCGGGCCATAGAGCTTGGGATCGCGGACTCGCTGCTCGTGCGCCACCAGGCGGCCGGCGTCGGCGGGCTTGGCGCGGACAAACGTCAGTTGGCCGGCATGCATGCAGACTTGATACCCCGGGCGGACTTGGCGCGGAAGCCGGTGGCGGCCGATCGCTCAGCCAAGACCAGGCGGCGCCCGATAGCCTCCGGCCAATACCTCCAGGGCCGAGGCGGTCGCGAGAGTCGCCGCGTCGGCGCCTGGCGGACCGATGATCTGGAGCCCGACGGGGAGGCCATCGGGCGCCGAGCCGATGGGGATCACGGTCGCCGGCAGGTCGCAGAGGGTCGCCAGGACGATCCAGTCGATCTGATCCAGGTAGCGGATGCGCCGCCCGTCGGAGGTGCTGATCTTCCGGCTAAGCTGCATGCCGGCGTGATTGTGAGCGGGAGCGGCGGTCGGCGCGACAGGCGCCAGCACAATGGCGCGATGTTCGAAGACGCTCGCAATGCCCGCCTTGATCCTCGCCCGCGCCTCGTTGGCCGCGAGCCATTCGTGGTGGCGCGCGGTGGAACCGAGGAGGCCGTGAGCCCAGGAGAAGGGACCAGCGCCACAAGCCTTGGCGATCTTCGCCGGCGCGCGGAACAGGTCGAGGATGCCATGCACGGCGGGGCTGTAGGCGCCGCCGAGCACAGCGGCGAGCAGGGTCATGTACGCCTCGATCATTGGCCCGGCCGGCACGGGCGAGCCGATCGGTTCGACGACGGCGCCTTCGCCGTCGAGCCTGGCCGCAAAGGCCTCGATCACCGTGCGGACGGCCGGGTCGAGCGGGAAACTCGGCTCGTCGAGCCAAAGGCCGACCCTCAGATCGCGCGGCGCCGGGATCGGCGCTGGCGCCGTGCCAGCGAGGACCGTCTGCAGCAGCTGCAAGTCGCGAACCGAGCGCGCCATCGGGCCGACGACCATCAGGTCGTAGTCCGCGACATATCCGGGCGGCGCCGGGATGCCCCGCTGTGAGACGAGGCCCCAGGTGGGCTTGTGGCAGGCGACGCCGCAGTAGCTCGCCGGGATACGGAGCGAACCCCCTATATCCGCGCCGATCTCCAGCGCGGTGAAGCCGGCTGCGACGGCGGCGGCCGAACCGCCGGAAGAGCCGCCCGACGTTCGATCCTGGTCCCACGGATTGCGCGTGACGCCGTAGAGCTTGTTGAAGGTTTGCAGGTCGCTGGACCCCGCGGGCACGTTCGTCTGCCCCCAGACGACGGCGCCCGCCTTGCGGACCCGGGCGACGGCCTCCGCGTCATGCGCAGTCCGCGCCAGCAGCCCCTTCATACCGAGGCTGGCTGGCAGCCCCTCGACGTCGAAGATGTCCTTGACCGTCATCGGCAAGCCGGCGAGGGCTCCGAGCGTCTCGCCGCGAGCGCGGGCCGCGTCGATGGCGTCCGCCTCGGCCAGCGCCCGCTCGGCGTCGCGCGCGACCACGGCGTTGATATGCAGGTCGAGGCGGTCGGTGCGGGCGAGAGCGGCCTCGAGGAGCTCGCGAGCGCCTATCTTGCCGCCTCGCAGCGCCGCCAGCTGGTCGGTCGCATCGCTCAGCAGGATCTCGTCCATCGTCGCCCGCCCCGTGACGCGACTTCCAGCGGGCCGCACGCCGGCCGGCTCACCAGTAGCGCAGGTCAAGATGGCACTCGCCCAGCGCCTTCGGCAGCGCCGGCAGGAACGGGCTCCACTCCAAGGTCCGGGATTCCCAGCGCGGGTCCAGATCGCCGAGGCGCTCGGTGACGGCCGGCAGGCGGCCAAGATCGGCGATGAGCGACTGGCGGCCGCGCGCCGCGGACTTGGACGCGAAGTCTCTGATGAGGTTCGCCAGGGCGTCCTCGCGCCCCGCCTCGCAGCCGAGGTCGAGCGCGGCGGCGACCTCGACCCGACGCTCCGCCTCGCCCGACGTCGACCTCCATATCTCGCGCATGTCGCGGCCGCGGTCCCAGAGGCCGCCGCAGGCGACGATGCGCCCGGCCGCCTCGAGGACATAAAAGTCCGACCAGCCATAGACGGAGGGCTGCCAGGGCGGCCGCTCGCCCCAGACGCCGCCGTCCAGCATGTGGCGCAGGCTCTCGGGGCCGTAGGGCGCGAAGAGATCGAGGCCGGCGTGCGTGCGGTTGATCAGCTCGGCGCAGCGGGTGAGATCACGCCACTCGACCTGCCGCAGTCCGTCCAAGCTCGCTTCGGCGGGGCGCGCGGCGAGATAGGCGGCCGCGACCACCTTCTGCGGCCGGTCACGGCCGGCCTGGAACTGCACCGCTTCGAGGAAGCTCGCCATGTTGGCGTTGCCGAGGCGCAGGTACATGACTTGGCCGACGGTAGGGTTCTGCAACGCCCGGGACGGGAAGCGCCGCACGAGGTCGCCCAGACCCTCGCGGCGCCGATCGGACCTGACCCGCAGGCCCTGGGCGTAGTGGATGCTCACCGGCTTGCCGCCGATCATGCAGTTGGCCGGGGACCACACGGTGCAGGCGACCAGCTCGCCATCTACTTCGATCACGCTGATGCTCGCGCCCGGCTGGAGGCGGAACTGCGCCAGCGGGTCGGGCGCCCGCTCGATCGTCACCAGCCAGTCGCCGATCTTCTCCGGCCCGTTGGCCCAGAGATCCCGGAACGCTTCCTGGTCCCGGAAGGTCAGCTCGCGAGCGCGGTAAGGACCGCTCGCCAGTCGCTCGAAAACCTCCACGATGCGTTCGATCTGGAAGAGGAAGGCCTCGCTCGCGCTCGCCCGCAGCCACTGATCGAGCTGATCGGCGGGCGTCCTCACCGCCAGGGCGCGCTCCACGAGCCCATCCGGCCAGCCCTGAGCCCTGGCCCGTGCGACGATCGTGTCGTCGACTGCTTCGCTCATGGCGTTCGACCAGTGGCTCTCTGCGGCGCGATGAGCGGCGCGCGGAGCGAAGCTCTATCACGCGCGGGGCGATGACGCCCGGCGATTTCGCCAGCGCGCCTAGCCGCCTATCGCGCGGGGACCGACGTCAGCGAGTGCGCGAGTGCCGCAGATGCCCGGCCTTCTGGCGCGGTTGACGCGCCTCCATGAGACGGTCATTCCACGATACTCGCCGGCGGCGAGTGCGACCGCGTTTCAGGAGGGGCAGAGAGTCTTTGCGAGCCTGGCCCTCAGCGCCAGCTTGGGTGGCGCGGCCGGCCCGGCGGCTCAGCCGGCATCGAGTCCGGCCGGCCATATCGATTACACCGACCCGGCTTTAGCCGTGACCTGCCCCTGAGATTTTCCTCCACGCGGAGCTAGAGTCCGGCCGCTCAGAGGACGGACATGAAGCGAGCGAGATTTACGGAAGAGCAGATCATCGGGATCCTGCGGGAGAACGAGGCTGGGGCGAAGGCGGGGGAGCTGGCGCGCAAGCACGGCGTCTCGGAGGGCACGATCTACGCCTGGAAGGCCAAGTTCGGCGGGATGAGCGTGTCGGACGCCCAGCGGCTGAAGGCGCTTGAGGACGAGAACCGGCGGCTGAAGGCGCTGCTGGCCGACGCCATGCTCGACAAGGCGGCGCTGAACGAGCTGCTTTCAAAAAAATGGTAGGGCCCGCCGCTGTGCGCCAGGGCGTCGCTCATCTGCGGACGGTGTTCGAGATCAGCGAGCGGCGGGCCTGCTCCATCGTCCAGGCGGACCGCAAGATGGTGCGCTATCGATCCCGCCGGCCGCCGGAGACGGCGTTGCGCGAGCGGCTGCGCACGCTGGCGGCTGAGCGACGACGGTTCGGCTACCGCCGGCTGTTCGTGCTGCTACGGCGAGAGGGTGAGCCCTCGGGCAAGAACCGCATCTACCGGCTCTACCGGGAGGAGGGGCTGACGGTGCGCAAGCGCCGCTCGCGCCGCCGCGCCATCGGCGCGCGAGCGCCGATCCAGGTCGAGGCCAAGGTCAACGCCCGCTGGTCGCTGGACTTCGTGCATGACCAGCTCGCCGGCGGACGGCGGTTCCGCATCCTCAACGTGGTCGACGACGTCACCCGCGAGTGCCTGGCGGCGATCCCCGACACGTCGATCTCAGGACGGCGTGTGGCAAGGGAGCTGTCGGCGCTGATCGGCCGCCGCGGCCGACCCGGCATGATCGTCAGCGACAACGGCACGGAGTTCACTTCCACCGCCATCCTGGCCTGGGCGGAGGATCACCGTGTCGCCTGGCACTACATCGCGCCGGGCAAGCCGACCCAGAACGGCTTCGTGGAAAGCTTCAATGGCTGGATGCGCGACGAACTGCTGAACGAGAGCCTGTTCTTCAGCCTCGATCACGCCCGCCAGAAGCTTGCCGCCTGGGCCGCGGACTACAACACCCGCCGGCCCCACTCGTCGATCGGATACCAGACCCCTGCGGCCTACGCCGCGCACCTGAACGCAACAGGCCGACCCGCCGAGCAACTTGGGGGCTCCACGGGTCGGCCTGTTGCTCACATCGCGCCAGACGGCGTAACCACCATCGAGACTCTGGTCCGAGCTGGATGAAAGATCAGGGGCAGGTCAGCCGTGTCGGCCCGGCCGCCACGACGCCTGCACGGCTGGCGGCGGCGCTCGCGAGTGATCTGAATCAACTCCCGAACCGGGAGCGTTACTTCAGCCAGCGGGCCGCGACCGCAACTCTATCTCCTGCGGATCGCCGTAACCTGGTTCTTGTCGCCTTCGATGCGGACGCTGAACTGAACGTGGTCGCCCGGCTGGAGACCGCGCAAGAGCGACGGCGGCGTCGCCTGGAAGGTCATGGTCATGGCGGGCCAGCCGACGCCGGGGATTGGCTGGTGATCGAGGGTGATCGTTCCGGCGGCAACGTCGACCGCCTTGACGATGCCGGTGCTGTCGCCAGTCTTCGCGGTAACCGCCGGGTCCATGCCATTCATCGCGGCCGTCGAGCTGTCGCTTGCCGCCATCAGCGCGGTGGTGTTAGCGGCGGCGGCGGGCGCTGAGGCCTCCTGCTTTCCGCACGCGGCCAGCGCGAGAGCAGTGAGCGCTAAGAGAGGAAGCTTGGTCATGGACGTGCTCCTTGGAGCGGTTGGACGATATCGGTTGAAGGCAAGCGATCGCGGGCTGTCCGGCGGCGCATCAGCAGGTAGGCGGCCGGAACCACGAGCATCGAAAGCAGCGGCGCTGTGACCATGCCACCGATCATCGGCGCAGCGATCCGGCTCATGACCTCGGACCCGGCGCCGTGGCCAATCAAGATCGGCGCAAGGCCGGCAATGATCACGGCCACGGTCATCGCGAGCGGTCGGACCCGCAGCGCAGCGCCCTCTCGGACAGCTTCCTCTACGTCAGCCGACGCAGGCGGCCCATCCGACGGTGTTCGTGCAGCCAGTGCATGTCTCAGGTAGACCAGCATCACCACACCGAACTCGGCCGAGACGCCGGCAAGCGCGATCATGCCGACGGCGGTGGCGACTGACTGGTTGAAGCCGAACAGGTAAAGCGCCCAGATCGCGCCGACGAGCGAAAACGGCACCGTTGCCATGATTAGCGCGGCCTCGTCGAAGCGGCCGAAGGTGAGATAGAGTAAGATGAAGATGATCAGCAGCGTCGCGGGGACGACCAGTTCGAGGCGCACGACGGCGTGCTGCAAGAATTCGAACTGTCCCGAATAGGCAAGGCTGACTCCGGGGGGGAGCGGCACGTTCTTGGCCACGGCGCGCTGTAGGTCGGAGACGACCGATGTGAGGGAGCGCCCCTGCACGTCCACGTAGACCCAGGTGGTCGGACGGCCGTTCTCGCTCTTCAACATCGGCGGTCCGTCGGCGATGCGCACGTCGGCCACGGTCCCCAAAGTGATCTGCTGTCCGGACGGCGTCAGGACGGGCAGGGCTTCCAGCGCGTCAAGGCTCTCTCTGATCCCGCGGGGATAGCGCACGTTGATTGGATAGCGAGCGACGCCCTCGACCGTCTGTCCGACCTCTTCGCCCCCAATCGCGCCTGAGACGATTTCCTGCACGGCCGCAATATTCATCCCGTAGCGGGCCGCCGCGTCGCGATCGATGTTCACGTCGATGTAGCGCCCGCCAGTGAGACGCTCTGCGAAGGCGGAGCTGACGCCTGGCACGGTCCTCGCTACGGTCTCGATCTCACGCGCCACTCGGTCGATCGCGGCGAGATCCGCGCCTGAGACCTTCACGCCAATAGGCGTCTTTATGCCGGTGGACACCATATCGATCCGGTTTCGGATCGGCGGCACCCAGACGTTGGTGAGGCCGGGGACCTTCACGACGCGGTCCAACTCGGCGATCAACTTCTGCGGCGTCATACCCGGTCGCCACTGGCTCTGCGGCTTGAACTGGATGGTGGTCTCGAACATCTCCATTGGCGCGGGATCGGTGGCGCTGTCAGCCCGGCCGGCCTTGCCGAACACGCTCTCGACCTCCGGCACGGTCTTGATCATCCGATCAGTCTGCTGAAGAAGCCGCGACGCTTCGGCCGCTGAAAGGCCCGGCAAGGCCGAGGGCATGTAGAGCAGGTCGCCCTCGTTCATCTGCGGCATGAATTCGCCGCCGAGCTGACTCAGCGGCCAGATGGTCGTGGCCAGGACCAGGACCGCGAAGAAAAGCGTCAGGCGCGGACGCCCCATGACCCAATTCAGCGCAGGCCGATAGATCGCCGTGAGGCGCCGGTTGATCGGGTTGGCGTTCTCGGGCGGGATCCGGCCGCGGATGAAATAGCCCATCAGCACGGGCGTCAGGGTGACCGACAGAGCGGCGGCAGCCGCCATGGCATAGGTCTTGGTGAAGGCGAGGGGGCGGAACAGCCGGCCTTCCTGGGCCTGCAAGGTGAAGATTGGTACGAACGACAGAGTGATGACGAGCAGGCTGAAGAACAGGGCGGGTCCGACCTCTGTCGCCGCCTCGCCGATCACCTGCCAGCGCGCGACGCCCTCTAGTCGTTGGCCCGGATGCTCATGGGACCATCGCTCCAGGCGCTTGTGAGCGTTCTCGATCATCACCACCGAAGCATCGACCATCGCGCCGATGGCGATGGCGAGCCCCCCCAGCTACATGATGTTGGCGTTTAGCCCCTGAGCCCGGATCACGAGGAATGCAGC
>JAKAZA010000187.1 GCA_021816155.1 Pseudomonadota bacterium
AGCCTTCCGGCGCCGCCGTTTCTGGAGTGCGCCCTTGACCGACCCCGCCAACCCCGCGTCTGAAACGCCCCGCGCCGCGCCTGCGCCGTCCGAGCCGGACCGGAAGCGCCGTCCCTACGCGCCGCCGCGCCTCACCGTCCAGACCATCCGATCGGAGACGGGGAAGCCGACAAACCCAGGTGAACTCATTATTCCTGCCAGCAGCATCGGGCCAAGCTGACGTCAAGGCCGGCGCCCCCTCGGGCCGCCCGGCGCAGCCGCCACGGCCCGCGCCGTCCCTCATGGCGACGCTTTCGGCGCGTGGGGAGAGTGGACTGCGGCGCCGGAGAGAAGTAGCACTTCCCGTGCCGATACCGCGCTCTTGCGGTCCCTGCACCCGTTCCGCGCCCCAGCTGGAGTACGCCCTTGACCGGCCCCGCCGATCCCGCACCTGAAACGCCCCGCGCCGCGCCTGCGCCGTCCGCGCCGGACCGGAAGCGTCGTCCCTACGCGCCGCCGCGCCTCACCGTCCAGGCCATCCGATCGGAGACAGGGAAGTATTCGGACCCAGTCGAGATGGCCTATCCCATCAGCAACCTCGGCCCCCCAAGCTGACGTCGAGGCTGGCGCACCCCGTCGGGCCGCCCTGCGCAGCCGCCACGGCCCGCGCCGTCCCTCATGGCGGCGCGTACGGCGCGTCGCTTGGCGCGCGCTCCAGACCTCGCCTTCCGGGAGCCAGCGTGGCGACGCTGGCGGAGCTGACCGGGGTTGCGCCCGCCCTGACGCGGCGCGCCGGCGAGCGTCAGATGCGCCGCGCGATCGCCCAATAGACGCCGAAGGCGAGCGCCGCCGGGCCGCCGTAGGCGGCGGCGAACAGCCACGGGGAGGGCGCCGGAAGCGCCGCCGAGATGGCCGACCCGGTCGCGACGACCCCGAAGATGGCCACGGCGAAGGCGAGCATCGTCGCGACTTCGCCGGGGATGAAAGCCGCTCGCCGGCCGGAACCGGCCGCCCCACCGTCATCTTCCATGTCGCCCTCCCCGGGCTTGTCTGCTTTTCTCGCAGGCTAGCGTGAAACCGGCGGTCTCGCCAGCGACGGGGCAGCCAGAGGCCCCATGCTGCGGCCAGCCCCGGGCGCCCCGTGACCGCGCGGCGCCCCTCATCTGGGCCGCGCGCTCGTCCATGGACTAGGATCTGGCCAGGGCGGGAACTCGGCCACCAGGCGCTGGCCCTGCCTGACCACGATCGCATGCGGATGCTCGCTGCGCCCGACCTCATCAAGCGCGTGGTCGTCGTGGGCGAACCAGCAGACCTGTTCGTTCAGGACCGCCCCGTCCGCGCTCAGGAAGCTGATCGTGTAGGGCGCCAACACGGGCCTTCCGCCGAGACTTGCCGGACGGCAAATATCTCCACAGGGCGATCCGCCCGCGTTGATCCGGGTCAATCCCGCCCGCTTCGGCGTCAGACCGGCGCCGCGCGTTGCCCCCGCACCAGACGTCCCGGCAGGGCGCCGGTCGGCTCCCCGCGGACGCTGACCACCTCGCCAGCGACCACCATCGCGTCGTAGCCGCGCGCCCGCTGCGTGATCCGCCGACCACCGGCCGGCAGGTCGTAGAGGATGCTGGGCGCATCGAGGCGCAGGTTGTCGTAGTCGATCACGTTGAGGTCGGCCTTGCGACCCACCGAGATGACGCCCCGATCCATCAGCCCGACGGTCTCCGCCGGACGCGAGGTCAGAAGCCGCACGGCGGCTTCGAGGCCGAGGCGCTCGCCCCGCCGCTCGCGGGTCCAGTGCTGAAGCACGAAGGTCGGGTAGCTCGAGTCACAGATCATGCCGTAATGGGCGCCGCCGTCTCCCAGGCCGATCACGCTGTTGGGATCGGTGATCAGCCCGTGGATCGGATCGAGCGAGCGGCTGCCGTAGTTGGCGAGCGCCGCCAGCAGCAGGCCGCGGCCGTCGTTCTCCAGCAGCAGATCGTAGGCGAGCTCGGTCGGCGCCATGCCCCGCGCGGCCGCCTGCGCGGCGATCGAGGTCTCCGGGGCGGGCTCGTAATCCGGCGGATCGCCAAGTGGCCACATGAAATCGAAGCGACGCCCGAGCCGCGACAGCGGGATGACCGCATCGCCCGGCTCCTCGGCGAGCAGGCGGGCGCGCACCTGCGGGTCGCGCAGCGCCGCGACGCGCTCGGAGAAAGGAAGCTTCGCCAGCGGCTGATAGCTCGGGCAGAGGCTGAACGGGTTGATCGACAGGTCGAAGCCGAGCACCACGCCGATCGGGCGGGGATAGACCTGCGCGCGGATCGGGGGACCGCCGACGTTGACCTCGGCGAGGTGGCTCATGACCGCGCGCCAGGCGTCCGGGTTCTCGTTCGACTGCGCCATCGAGAAGCTGGCTGGACGCCCGCTCAGCCGCGCAAGGCGCACGAGCAGGTCGATCTCGTCCTCGGTGCGCCGGCCAGGAACGCCGAACACCGCCTGAAGCACGCCGCGGCCGGCGTCCTTGAGCGCGAGCGCCATCGCGCGCAGTTCGGATTCAGCGGCGTCGAAGGTCGGGATGGGATCGCCCTGCCCGGTCTTGTGGATGACGAGCCTCGACGTGGCGAAGCCGAGGGCGCCGACGCCGATCGCCTCCCGCACCAGGCCGCGCATGCGCTCGAGATCCTCGGCCGTCGCCGGCTCGCGGTTGGCGCCACGCTCGCCCATCACGTAGACGCGCACCGCCGAGTGCGGAATCTGCGAGGCGAAGTCGATGTCGCGCGGGCGCCGCTCGATCGCATCGAGGTACTCGGGGTAGGTCTCCCACTCCCAGGTCAGGCCCTCGGTCATCACCACCTCGGGTATGTCCTCGACGCCCTCCATCACGCTCACGAGGAGGTCGCGGTGCTCGGGCCGGCACGGTGCGAAGCCGACGCCGCAATTGCCTCCGACCGCGGTCGTCACGCCATGCGACGACGACGGCGAGAGGCGGTCGGACCAGACCGCCTGGCCGTCGTAATGGGTGTGGATGTCGACGAAGCCGGGGGCGACG
>JAKAZA010000004.1 GCA_021816155.1 Pseudomonadota bacterium
GGTACGACGAACCCCGGGTCGACGCCGCGGGCGAAGCGGTATTGCGCGTCGGAGATCAGGCCGAGGTCGCGGCCGGTCTGGGCGGTGCGGATCGGGTCGAACCACGCGCTCTCGATGAACACGTCGGTGGTGGCCTCGGTCGAGCCGGTGGCCTCGCCGCCCATCACGCCGCCGAGCCCGATCGCGCCCGCCCCGTCGGCGATGACGCAGATGTCGGGCGTGGCCGCATAGGTGCGGCCATCGAGCGCCTCCACCGTTTCTCCGTCGCGGCCGAGCCTGGCCTCGACGAAGCCGCCGGTCAGGGTCGCGGCGTCATACACGTGGAGCGGCCGCGCGCGGTCGTAGGTGAGGAAGTTGGTGATGTCGACGAGGGCGTTGATCGGTCGCAGGCCCACGGAGCGCAGGCGATCCTGCAGCCAGGCCGGCGAGGGGCCGTTCTTCAGACCACGGACAATGCGGCCGGCGAAGGCGCGGCAGGCGCCCGAGCCGTCGACGCGGATCTCGACCGGGCAGGGGAACGCGCCGGGGACGGGCGCGATCGGCGCGGCTTTCAGCGTCCCGAGGCCGGCGGCGGCGAGGTCGCGGGCAATGCCGGCGACGCCCAGCCAGTCGGGCCGGTTCGGCGTCACCTCGAAGTCGATGACGGCCTCCAGACCCAGCGCCGCGGCGGCCGGCGTCCCGACCGGCGTCTCCGGCAGCTCGACGATGCCGTCGGAGTCTTCGGCGGTCTCGAGCTCGCGGGCCGAGCACAGCATGCCGTTGGAGACGACGCCCCGCACCGGGCGCGGCTCGAGCGTGACCCCGGAGCCCGGGATGAACGTCCCGATCGGCGCATAGACGGTGTAGAGCCCCGCCCGCGCGTTGGGCGCGCCGCAGACGATCTCCTTCACGCCATCCCTCGTCTCCACCTGGCACACGCGCAGGCGGTCGGCGTTCGGGTGCTGCACGGCCTCGGCGATGCGCGCCACCGAGAACGCCGCCAGCTTGGCGCCAGGGTCATCGACGTGCTCGACCTCGAGCCCCGCCATGGTCATCGCCGCGGCGACCTCCGCGACGGTCGCCGACGTGTCGAGATGGGTCTTCAGCCAGGACAGGGTGAATTTCATGGTTCAGCTCAGTCCCGAGGCGGGGTTCGGGTCGGCGAAGGCGGAGAAGCCGTAGTGGGCGAGCCAGCGCACGTCGGCCCCGAAGGTGTCGCGCAGGTCGGGCAGGCCGTACTTCAGCATGGCCAGCCGGTCGATGCCCATGCCGAACGCGAAGCCCTGCCACTCGTCGGGGTCGAGGCCGCAAATGCGGATGATGTTCGGGTGGACCATGCCGCCGCCAAGGATCTCGAGCCAATCCGACCCCTCGCCGATCTTCACCGCGCCGCCCGAGCGGTCGCACTGCACGTCCATCTCAGCCGAGGGCTCGGTGAACGGGAAGTGGTGCGGGCGGAAGCGGGTGACGACGCCGTCCATCTCGAAGAAGCGACGCACGAACGCGTCCAGCGTCCACTTCAGGTGTCCCATGTGGATGTCCCGGTCGATGACCAGGCCTTCCATCTGGTGGAACATCGGCGTGTGGGTGGCGTCCGAGTCGCAGCGGTAGACGCGACCGGGCCCGATGATGCGGATCGGAGGCGCCTGGTGGACCGCGAACTGCGGCGCGCCGAGCGCCACGTTGGCCCGGCGCATCACCCGGATCTGGATCGGGCTCGTGTGGGTGCGCAGCAGGCGCCGCTCGCCGTCGGGGCCGGGCTTCAGGAAGAACGTGTCGTGCATCTCGCGCGCCGGGTGGCGGGGCGGGAAGTTGAGCGCCGAGAAGTTGTGGAAGTCGTCCTCGATGTCGGGGCCCTCGGCGACGGAGAAGCCCATCTCGGCGAACACCGCGATCATCTCGTCCATCACCTGCATCGTCGGGTGGACGGCGCCCTTGCGGCGCGGCGGGGCGGGCAGCGACAGGTCGAGCGCGCCGGCGGCGAGTTCGGCTTCGAGCGCGGCGTCCTCGAGTTCGGTCCGGCGGGCGGCGATCGACGCCGCGACGCGGTCGCGCAGCCCGTTGATCAGCGGTCCCTGGGCGCGCCGCTCGTCCGGGCTCATGCCCCCGAGCGTCTTGAGCAGAGAGGAGATCGCACCGGTCTTGCCGAGCGCTGCGATGCGCGTCTCATCGAGCGCCGCGAGGTCGCCTGCGGCGGCGATGCGGGCGGAAAGGTCGGCTTCGAGGTCAGCGAGGTCGGTCATGGGTGGCGTCGCTCTAGCGTGGATTGGCGGTCAGCAAAAAGCCCTCCGGCGGCTCTCGCCGGAGGGCTTTGCGATGGGTCTTGCCCAATCCCGCTCAGGCCAGCGCGGCGCGAACCTTGTCGGCGATGGCCTTGAACGCCACCGGATCGGACCCCGCGATGTCGGCAAGCACCTTGCGGTCCATCTCGATCCCGGCCCGTTCAAGGCCGTGAATAAATCGGGAGTAGGTGAAGCCTTCGAGCCTGGCCGCCGCATTGATGCGCTGGATCCAGAGCGCCCGGAACGAGCGCTTGCGCACCTTGCGGTCGCGGTAGGCGTACTGGCCGGCCTTGTCGACCGCGGCCTTGGCCGCCCGGATGGTGTTCTTCCTGCGTCCCCAGAAGCCCTTGGCCTGCTCGAGGACCTTCTTGTGCCTGGCGTGGGCGACAACGCCCCTCTTCACGCGCGCCATCTGTCATCCGCTCCTTATGGCAGGCCGTTGGGGATGTAGGTCTTGATGATCTTGGCGTCCGACGCCGTCATCACCTTGGTCCCGCGGTTCTGGCGGATGTACTTGGCGTTGTGGCTGAGCAGCCGGTGCCGCTTGCCCGCCACGCCCGCTTTCAATTTTCCGGTCGCGGTGAGCTTGAAGCGCTTCTTGGCGCCTGATTTGGTCTTCAGCTTCGGCATTTCCCGTCGGCGCTCGAGGAGCGCCGTCCTCTGGAGGATGGCGTGATGAGCCGCCCTGGCATGCCTTGGGCCAGGCGGCTCGACGAAGCCGGCGCGTTTAGCTGAACGAGGCGGCGAAGGCAAGGGCGGCGGGGCCTCACATCAGGTCGCGGGGGACGTCGCTGACGTGCTCGCGGCGGAATGTCTCGACCTCCCCGCGCCGCGCGACGAGCTGCTCGCGGACGTGGAAGGCGTCGGCGTCGGCGGTCACCTCGACCTCGGCCTCGACGGCGCAGTCCCAGTCGCCGCGCCTGTAGCGCACGCTCTGCCACGCGAGCCAGCGGCAGCTCGACGGATCGCGCGGGTCGAGCTCGCAGCGCACGTTCGCGCCGCTGCGCTCGATCGTAGTTCCGATATCGTCCAGCGTCGCGCCGCCGAGGAGCGAGATCTCCGCGAAGCGCGCGGCCGTCGGACCCTGCTCCCGCGAGATATCGGGGTCTCCGCGCCCCGAGCCAGGCGCGGGCCGGACCATCGGGATCGGGAGATCGGGTTCGTCGGTCGCCGCCTCGCGGACTGGAAGCGTCAGCGCAGCGCCGGCGAGGTCGAGCGTCAGTGCGACCGGCTTGGGCGAGGGCCAGATGAGCGGCCACAGGCTCTCGCTGAGCGCGAGGCGCAGCCGCGAGCCGGCGCGCAGCGTCCGAGCCGTCAGGTAGAGCGGCAGCTCGACCTCGCAGACGACGCCAGGCGCGAGCGGCTCGGGCGCGGCGTGGCCAAGGCGGTGGGTGAGGTTGAGGACGCCGTAGCTGACCAGCCACGAGCGCCCGTCGGGCGTGACCTCGCAAAGCCTGGCGGCCAGCCGCGCGACGGGGCGGTCGGCCGCAAGGCGCAGGCGCAGCGCCGGGCAGCCGAGGATGTCGAGGGGCTCGGCGAGCGGCGCGGTGTCGAAGATGAGCGAGGCGGCGTCGTCGCGCGACTGCTCCTGCGGATCCTGCGGCGGCGCGAAAGGGACCCACTCGGGCGTCGCCAGGCCGACGACAGCGTCGCTGCGCAGCTCGGCGACGCCCTGGCCCGGCTCGTCGCCGAGCCGCCCGGGCCTCAGGCGAAGGCGGCGGGCCGCGGTCGCCGGCGGCCATGTCTCCGCCGAGACCCAGCGGCCAGGC
The DNA here is from genome assembly GCA_021816155.1 of Pseudomonadota bacterium. Lineage (GTDB taxonomy): Bacteria > Pseudomonadota > Alphaproteobacteria > Caulobacterales > Caulobacteraceae > Acaudatibacter. The sequence goes on from JAKAZA010000004.1 coordinate 4,031, forward strand.
AGGGGCCCCGCGACCTCGGCCGGCGCGGCCTCGGCGAGGAACGCCCAGACGCGCGGCCCGTCCATCGCGCCGGCCTCCTCGCCGGCCAGCCATCGCCTCCACCAGCGCACCTCCTCGTCGATCCATTCGAGGCCGGGCCCGGGCGCCGCGGGCTGCGGGTATCCGTGCCGCCAGGGGCCGATCAGCGCCTTCGCAGGGACCTCGAGGCCCGCGAAAAGGCGCGGGATCATCTCGTTGTAGGGGTCGAGCGAGCCGCCGACGAGGTAGGTCGGGCAGCGGATCGCTCCTGGCGCGAAGCCGACGGAGCCCTGGCGCCAGTAGTCGTCCTCGCGCTGGTGGGAGAGCCAGCGCGCGGCGATCGCAGGGGTCGCTTGCAGGCGCTCGCGCCACGCCGCCTCCCATCGCTCGCCGAACACCGCCGGGTCGGGCGGGCCGGCCATCACGCACTTGAAGCTGGTCGCCCACTTCAGCCCGGTCAGCGCGAAGGCGCCGCCGACATAGTGAGCATCGTCCGTGTAGCGTCGGTCGGAGGCGCAGAAGACCATGATCCCCTTCAGCGCCAGGGGCGCGAGCGCGGCGGTCTGAAGCGTGATGAACCCGCCCCAAGAGACTCCGCGCATGCCGACGGCGCCGTCGCACCAGGGCTGCGCGGCCAGCCAGGCGATCGCGGCGGCGCAGTCTTCCCGTTCCCGAGGCAGGTACTCGTCGATCAGCAGGCCGTCCGAGTCGCCCGAGCCACGCGCGTCGAGCCGCGCGTAGGCCACGCCGCGCTCGGCCAGCTTGCGGCCCCAGTAGCGGGCGTAGCCGCGGGTCGAATCGCGCTTGCGGTAGGGGATGGCCTCCAGCACCACCGGCGCCGGCTCGGGCGTCGCGGGCAGCCACAGCGAGACGGCGAGGCGGGCGCCGTCGGGCGTCACGATCCACTCGTTCTCGATCTCGCGCACCTCGGTCATGACACACGCTTCGCGTCGGGGGCGCGCCGTGCGATGACCGCGCCGGTTGCGGGGAGTCGAGCGGTATGGACTACGTACGGTTCGGGCATACGGGGCTGAAGGTCTCGCGGCTCTGCCTCGGAACCATGGGCCTCGGGAGCTCGGCCTGGAAGGGGTGGGTGCTCGACGAGGCGGCGTCCAAACCCATCCTGCGCCGCGCGCTCGACCACGGGATCACGTTCTTCGACATGGCTGACTGGTACTCGCTGGGCCGAGGCGAAGAGGTCGTCGCGCGCAACCTCATCGCCATGGAGAAGCGCGAGAACCTGGTCCTGGCCACCAAGGTCTTCTACCCGATGAGCGACGATCCGAACGATCGCGGGCTCTCGCGAGGCCATATCCTCACCTCCATCGACCGGTCGCTGAAGCGCATGGGAACCGACCACGTCGACCTCTACATCGTCCACGCCTTCGACCCCGAGACGCCGATCGCCGAGACGATGGAGGCGCTGCACGACGTCGTGCGGGCGGGCAAGGCCCGCTACCTCGGGGCGTCGACCATGTACGCGTGGCAGTTCGCCGAGATGAACGCCGTGGCGCGGGCGAACGGCTGGACGCCTTTCGTGAACATGCAGTGCCAGCTCAGCCTGCTGTACCGCGAGGAGGAGCGCGAGATGATCCCCTACTGCGAGCACGCGGGGACCGCCGTGACGACCTTCAGCCCGCTGGCGCGAGGCTATCTCGCCAACGCCGCGCCGAACCTGCGCACCGCGCACGACCCCTACCTGGAGTGGTTCGGCGACGCGATCGACGTCGAGATCGCGCGGCGGGTGAGAGACCTGGCGGCGCGCCGCGGCGTCGAACCGTCGCAGATCGCGCAGGCCTGGGTGGCGGGCCATCCGGGCGTCACCACGCCCATCATCGGCGCCGACGCGCCCGAGCAGGTCGACGCCGCCGTGGCCGCGGCCCAGCTGGTGCTGTCGGACGAGGAGCGCGAGCGCCTCGAGGCGCCGTATCGTCCGCGCGACATGATCAACGACTACAATCCGGTGCGGCGCGCCAGGGAGCTGGCGCCTTGAGAGAGGAACGGCGGGCATGATCTTCATCGGCGAGGCGTTCGAGGGCCAGGGCGCCGAGGCGGCGCATATCAACCTGATCCTGGGGCCGAAGGCCGAGCTCGGCGCCGCCTACGCGCTGGCGGCGGCCAGTCCGGGGCCCGGTCACATCCCTTTCCAGGCCGTTCTGAAGCCGAATGTCCCGGTCAAGCCTGCGACTCTCTTCGTGGGCAAGGCGGTGCTGCGTGGCGAGCGCCACGAGCTGCTGACCTGGGGGCCGGCCCAGGCCGGCGTCGCGGCGGGGATCACCGAGGCGCTGCTCGAGGGCGACCTGCCGCCGGAGGCCGCGGACGAGTGGGTCGCCATCGCGCTCGTCTGGGTGGACTGGAACGCGGAGGGCGCGGAGGCGGTCTACGCCAACAACCGGGCCGCGGCCCGCGCCGCCGCGGTCCGGGCGATGCGAACCGGCTGGCCGAGCCGCGATGCGCTCGCCGAGGCGCTCGGGTCGGTCGCCAACCCCTTCTTCACGCCGGCCGCCAGCGCATGAGCGGGCACAGGATCGCTTCCATCGCGATCACGCATCACCGACTGGCGCTCGACCCGCCGTTCCGCGCCAGCTGGGACTCGAGCCCGCGCCGCCAGTTTGACGCCACGCTGGTGCGCGTCGCCACCGACACGGGACTCGTCGGCTACGGCAGCGGCGACCTCATGCTCGGTTTCGCCGGCCACGAGCACCTGTTCGTCGGGCAGGACCCGCTGGCGATCGAGCGGCACTGGCGCGTGCTCGCCAATCTCGAGTTCCATTACGGTCGCTGCTGGCCGCTGGACCTGGCCCTGTGGGACCTGGCGGGCAAGATCGCCGGCCAACCTTGCTGGCGCCTGCTGGGCGGCGCCGGTTCGCGCGTCCGGCTCTACGCCTCGTCCGGCGTGCTCCGCGAGCCGGCGGCGCTCGCCGATGCGGCCGACCGGTTCCTGGCCGAGGGCTTCGCGGCGATGAAGATCCGCTTTCGCCGCGGCGACTGGCGAGCCGATATCCGGGCGCTGGAAGCGGTGCGGGCTCGAGTCGGCGACCAGCTCGAACTGATGGTGGACTGCAACCAGGGCTGGCGGATGCCGTGGGATGTCGAGGCGCCGTGGACCCTGAAGGACGCGCTCGCCGTCGCCCGCGAGCTGGAGCGCCTCGACGTCTACTGGATGGAGGAGCCGCTGCACCGCGCCGACCTTGAGGGCATGAAAGCGCTGCGCGCGGCCACGAGCGTGCGTCTCGCCGGCGGCGAGATGACGCGCGAGCTCTCCGCCGTGCGAGAGCTTGCATTGCGAGGCTCGCTCGACGTGCTGCAGCCCGACGCGGCGCTGGTCGGCGGGATCACCGGGCTGCGCCGGATCGCCTACCTGGCCCAGGAGACCGGCGCGGTGTTCAGTCCGCACACCTGGACCAACGGCATGGGCGTGGCGGCGAATGCGCACCTGGCGGCCGCGCTCGGAGAGACGCCCTTCCTGGAGTTCCCGTACGATCCACCGGAATGGAGCCTCGAACGGCGCGATTTCCTGATGGCGGCGCCGCTGGTCGCCGCGGCCGGCTGGCTGGAGCTGGGCGAAGCGCCCGGCATGGGGTATGCGCCGGACGAAGCGCGGCTCGAGGCCACGCGGATCGGATGACTAGCGGAAAGAGGACGACATGGCCGTCGTGAAGCTCGTTCAGCAGGCGAACAACGCCGGCGACCCCAAGCTGGCCACGCAGGGGTACGGACGTATCAAGCGCACGCCGACGCCGTCGTTCGACCCGCGGCGCGAAGCCGACGCGGCTGTCGCCTACTTCGAGGCGCATGGGTTCGTCGTGCTCTCGAACTGTCTCAGCGCGGAGGAGCTGGCCTGGCTCAACGCCTTCTGCGAGCGTAGCCAGGCCGAGCGCCCGGACGCCTGGGGCCTCGGAGACCGGCGCAAGCCTCACCATCGCAACCAGGGACTGATCTACTCCCAGCCGCTGCTCGACTACCCTGAGCTCGATCCGTACACGCGTCACCCGAGCTCCTACCCCATCGTCTGCCGCCTGCTCGGCGGCGAGGAGCATGCGCGCTTCGCCGAGTTCAACTTCCGTGAGACGCCCGAGGGCGCCGGCGCGGGGGCGATGAACTTCCACCACGACGCAGTGCGCGAGGACCGGCTCGTGCGCGCGCCGTACAACCCCGTCGACTGGCTCTGCGCGATCCACTACCTGACCGACACCGGCCCGGGCACGCCGGCGTTCTGCGTCGTGCCCGACTCGAACCGTTACGAGACGTTGGCCGAGGCGCACCAGGCGCTGGGCGACGCCTATTGCGAGGCGCCGCTCTATGGCCCGGCCGGCACTTGCATCCTGTACGACACGGCCACCCACCACACCCGCCTCGACGGCGACGGCCAGCAGATGCGGCGCACCTGGCACCAGTATTACGCTCGCGGCGGCTGGCTGCGCTCTTCGCTGCCGCAGACGAGCCGCTACATGCGGCCTCCGACGCCCGTGCTCACCGACTGGAACCTGTTCCCCGAGCGCCTCGCGCTGAGTCCAGACCCGAAGGTCAGGCTGTTCTTCTCGCACTGGAACACCTCGATGGGCGAGTGGGCGGCCAGCGGCTTCGATCCGGCGGTGCGCGCCGCCATGCCGCGCGGTGAGCAGTAGGAGCACGAAGCGTGCGAGGGCTGCGGCTTTCGCGCCGCACCCGCGGGTGAACCGGTCCGCTGCGGCGTTACGTCCGTCGCCTTGGCCGAATTTCGGCCACCGTGTTCGCCGACCGGCGCGCTAAGGGGCCGTGTCGCCGCAGCGAACGACTGGAGTCGCCGTTTGAAGTCCGCCTCGATCGCCGCCCTGCTTCTCGCCGCCGCCTCGGCCGCCGGCGCCCAGCCGGCCCAGCCGATGCGACTGGCGTTCGACTACACCGGGTCGCTGAACGCGCTGCACCTCACCGGCGACATAGAGGTGCTGACGCTGCACGTGGACGAGCGGGCCGGCGCCGGCGGGTTCGCCACGGACGCGGAGATGCACGACTACGGCATCGTGCGCCTGCTCCGCGCCATCGACATCACGACGCACGCGATCGGACCGGTCGCGGCGGGGCTGCCGCAGCCACACAGCTTCACGTTCGATACGCTCGAGCACCGCAGGCTGAAGCATGTCAGCCTGACCTGGACGAAGACCGGCGTGGTCGAGTCGCCGCCCCACCACGACGACGGCGACCCGCCGCTCACGCCGGCCGTGGAGCTGACCGCATCCGACCCGGTGACGCTCTTCTCGCGCGCCGTCTACGCGCCGTCCGGTCAGGCGCTCTGCGCCCGCAATTGGCGCTTCTTCGACGGCGCCGTCGTCTATGAGCTGCGCTTTCAGGCGGGCGGGCCGACGCCTGTCGAACCGGCCGACCGCGCGCTGGGCGTGACTGAGGCGGTGCGCTGCGAGGTGCGCTACACCGAAGTCGCCGGGTTCCGCCACAAGCCCGGCGACAAGCGCGACGAGGGACTGAAGAGCAACGTGCACGTGACATTCGGCCGGCTCGGCGCCGCCGGTCCGTGGATCTTCGTCTCGATGAAGGCCGACACGATCCTCGGTTACGCCAAGGTGCAGCTGACCGGCGTGCGCGTGCAGCGCCTGTAGAGAGGCCGCGCCGGCTACCGCTCGGCCAGGCCGCCTACGGGTCGCGGGCGCCAAGACTGGGGGAGGCGGGTATCGGGATCGTCGCCGGAGATGGCGGGTCGGCAGAATCCGCCATGGCCGCGGCCTCGCGCGCTCTCAGCCAGCGGCGCGCGAGGAACGCCGAGCCGACCCAGATCGCCACCGCCGCCGCCAGCACGCCTAGCTCGATCAGGCCGCCGCCGTTGAACGCCGCAGCCACCGTGCCCCCTGCGAGGGCGGTCAGCAGGATCTTGGGGATGATCCCGATCGCGGTGCCGAGCGCGAATGGCGCGCGGCGCGCGCCGGCGGCGCCGGCGGCCATGTTGACCACGATGAAGGGCGCGGCGGGCACGAGGCGGATGATCAGGCTGGCCATGAAGCCGTTGCTCTGGACGAGCCTCATGAACCGCTCGACACCCCTGGAGCCGAGATCCCGCACCAGCCGCCCGCCGAACGCGCGCCCGAGCTCGTAGCCGATCTGGGCCGACACGAACGTGCCGATCCACGAGTACAGGGAGCCCTGCCAGGGCCCGAACACCACCGCGGCGGCTGCGATCAGCACCACCTGCGGCGCGCCGAGGAACGCAAGCGCGGCGAACGCCGCCACAGCCACCGGCAGCGCCCACGGCCCGTGCGCGGCCGTCAGCCAGCGCTCGACGCCCGCCGTGCCGGTCAGGCCCAGCATTGGCGCGCCGAGCAGGAACACGCACCCGACCCCGCCGAACAGCACGAACGAGACGGCCAGCGTGCGCCATGCCTTGGCGTCCATGTTGGTGAGGAATTGAGTCAGCCGGCGCATGGGCGGCCGGCTCATAGCCGTGCGCGCCGCCCGCGCCAACCCGGCGGTTCGGTCCGGCGTCGGCCGCTCTTCGCCTGGCCGATGTTGCCCCCTGGCCGGTCGCCGCGTAAACAGCCGGGCCGCGTTCGGCCCCTGATGGAGAAGGATTAGATCCGATGTTCGCGCAGTCCGCCGCACTGGCCCGCGTCAAGCCTTCCGCCACCCTGGCGGCGGACGCGAAAGCCCGCGCGCTGAAGGCTGCCGGCAAGAATGTGATCTCCCTCGCCGCCGGCGAGCCCGACTTCGACACCCCGGACAACATCAAAGAAGCCGCGATCAAGGCGATCCGAGACGGAAAGACCAAGTACACCGACGTCGACGGCGTGCCGGAACTGAAGGCGGCGATCTGCGCGAAGTTTGAGCGCGAGAACGGACTGAAGTACGCGCCAGCCCAGGTGAACGTGTCGCCGGGCGGCAAGCCGGTCATCTATAACGCCATGGTGGCTTCGCTGAACGCCGGCGACGAGGTGGTGATCCCCGCGCCATACTGGGTCAGCTACCCGGACATGGTGCGTCTCGCCGGCGGCGAGCCGGTGTTCGTGCCGACCACGGCCGAGCACGGCTTCAAGGTCCAGCCCGAAGCGCTCGAGGCGGCGATCACGCCGCGCACCAAGTGGCTAATCCTGAACTCGCCGTCGAACCCGTCCGGCGCCGCCTACACCAAGGCGGAGCTGCGTGCGGTGGCTGACGTGCTCTTGCGCCATCCGCAGGTCTGGATCCTGACCGACGACATGTACGAGCACCTCGTCTTCGGCGGCTTCGAGTTCTGGACCATCGCCCAGGTCGAGCCGGCGCTCTACGAGCGCACGCTGACCATGAACGGGGTCTCCAAGGCCTACGCCATGACCGGCTGGCGGATCGGCTATGCGGCCGGGCCGGAGCCGCTGATCGCGGCCATGCGCAAGGTGATGAGCCAGACCACGTCCAATCCCTGCTCCATCTCGCAATGGGCGGCGGTGGAGGCGTTGAACGGGCCGCAAGACTTCATCCGGCCCAACGCGCGGCTGTTCGAGGAGCGTCGGGACCTCGTGGTCTCGATGCTGAACCAGGCCGCCGGAATCCACTGCCCGACGCCCGAGGGGGCGTTCTACGTGTATCCGTCGGTGGCCGGCCTGATCGGCAAGACTGCGCCGAGCGGCAAGCCGATCACCTCCGACGAGGACTTTGCGGTGGAGCTGCTTGAGAGCGAAGGCGTCTCGGTGGTGTTCGGCGCGGCGTTCGGCCTCTCGCCGTTCTTCCGGATCAGCTACGCCACCTCGAACGCCAACCTCGAGGACGCCTGCACGCGCATCCAGCGCTTCTGCGGACAGGTGCGGTAGCCCGCAGCGGCCGGGCGGCGTTCCGGTGCGGTGGTGTGATCCGGCCCGGCCCGATCACACCACGCCCTGCGCAGACACGCGTTTCGCGCTCCCGCGGCGGCTCTGCCGACGTTGCGCAAGGGCCGCCGCGATCGCCTGCGCCAGTCGGGCTCGCTCCACCGGCTTGGGCACCACGTCCGTCATGCCGCAGGCGAGGTAGCGCAAGACCTCGCCGGGAGCCGCGGCCGTGGTCACGGCCACGATCGGTGTCCGAGCGATCCGCCCTGGCAGCGCGCGGATGATGCGCGTCGCCTCCATCCCGTCCATGCGCGGCATCAGGATGTCCATCAGGATGAGGTCGAACCGCCCGGACCGGGCAGCTTCGACCGCCTCGCGTCCGTTCTCCGCCGGTTCGTGCACGAGCCCCATCTCGTCGCAGTAGAGGCCGAGCAGCAGTCGGTTCTGCGCGACGTCGTCCACCACCAGGATGCGCGCGCCCGCTGGTGGGGAAGGAGTTTCGCTACCGATCTCGACCATCTTGGGCATCTCATCCGCCGCCGGTGCAGGTATTTGTCCGGTCGAACACTGTATTGCGGCTGAGGGTTTAGAAACCTTTTCGCTGCGCGCGAGGAGTGGGCTCGGCATTCGCATCGTCCCATGCTTGCATTCTACGGTCGACCGCAGCGCCCGCTTCGACCGGCTGGCTGGCTAGGACCCGAGCGGCCGCCTCGCGCGCCTGCGCTGCGCGGCCTGGGGCCATGGCGTCCATCTGCCGGCGGACCCGGGCGAGAATCTCCGGCGGCGCGAGCTCAGGCCGACCGCTCTCGAAAGGCGGGGCGGGCGCGTACTCGATACCGAGCTGGATCGCCTGCGCGATCTCCGCCCCAGCCAGCTCGGCCGCGACCGTCAGCGCCAAGTCCAGCCCCGCGGTGACGCCGCCGCCGGTGATCAGATTTCCGTCGCGGGCCACGCGGGCCGGATCCGGGACCACGCCGAACAGCTCCAGGAGGTCGCGCCACGCCCAGTGGCATGCCGCGCGGCGGCCCTTGATCAGCCCGGTGGCGGCCAGGATCAGCGATCCGGTGCAGACCGAGGTGAGGTAGCGCGCCTGGCCGGCCAGTCGTATCGCCTGGGTCATGAAGGCGGGGTCGTTCATCACCGCCGTGGCGACGAGCCCGCCAGGCACGAAGAGGAGGTCGCAGCGCTCGACGTTCGCCATCGGCGCCGTGCCCGCGAACGTGAGGCCGCCGTCCGAGGCGACCGGGCCGCCGGCGGCGGATGCGACGATCACCTCGCAGTCGGGCATGCGGGTGAACACCGTGTGAGGGGCGGTGAAGTCGAGCTGGGTCATGCCGTCGAAGACGGCTTCCACGATGCGGAATGGCGGCTTGGTCATGGCGCGGGTCTCCCTGACCCGGATTCATGAGGCGCCAGGGCGGGCGACGACACGACAAATCCGCATCGTTTCGCGCCGCGCTCGTCATGACGCGGCGGGCGGATATGCTGTGGCCATGCTGAGGAAGCGATCGATCGCGCTGATCGGGCACGCCACGTCGGTGGCGCTCGAAGCCGAGTTCTGGACGGTGCTGGAGGCCGCCGCCGCCGCCCGCCGGATCAGCCTCGCGGCGCTCGTGGCCGAGATCGACGCGGCCCGCGGGGAGCGCTCGCTGGCGTCGGCGTGCCGGCTGGCCGCCCTGCGCCATGCTCAGGATGGGCGCGCCGCCGGTCAGTAGCCTCCGCGAAGCGGCTTCGCCGAGGCCGGGACCGACGAAACGTGCGACATGGGGTCGGACGGCCTCGCCGCCCGCATCCATCCGACAAACGCGATGATCAGCATCAGGCCGGCGGCGCCCCACACCCAGGGCATCACCGTCGCCTCGCGTTGCGCCTCGGCCTCGCGGCCATCGCCTCGGAGGGCGAAGGCGTCGATATCGTCCCCTTCGATCATGCGTCGGCTCCCGTCGCAGCGGCGGCAAGCTCGCTTACCGATGGGACTCTACACAACTACGCCAGGAATCAACCCCGGTGCGCGCGTGAAGCGGCCGCTGACAAGTGAGATGGCGACCCGTCGAGCGGGTGTGTGAGGCCGCCCCCGATATGCACGATGATCAGGGTCGCCAACGCCAGCAGGATAGCCATGCCGAGCGTGGCCGCGCCGCGTCCCATCCCCCCGTTTCGCACGGGTTCCATCAGTGACTCCGCTCCGGTTGCGACAGCGCCCCGCTCGGAAGGGAACGGCGGGCGATCGGATGGGTTCCGTTGCGGCGGTTACCGTGCGGAAATGTTTGACCCGCGACTCGGCCTTTAATCTAAGCGCCTTCCCATGCAGTTTCCGGCCCGCATGCATCGATCGATCCGTCCCGCCCCGCTCCTGGCCGCGGCTTTCCTGGCCGCCGGCTTTGTCGTCGCTGTCAACGGGCCGGCGCGTGCGCAGACGGCTGGCCAGGAGGCGCGCGACCAGTACCAGTCCGACCTCGCCCAGCAGTGCCCGGAGAAGCAGCTTCAGATGCTGTCCGAGAGGCAGCTGCGCGACGGGCTCGACGATTACAAAGGCGGTGTTGCGCAGCAGCTGCATGACAGCATGCAGCAGGCCGAGATGGCGCAGTGCGCGTCAATGGCGGCGGGTGTCGATTGCGTGAATACGGCGGACATGGAGGCCGCCGGACAGGCAGGCCAGATGGCCAGTCTGGCCTCCTCCATCTGCAGCGATTTCCTCCGCTGCACCGATCAGGGGCAGTGCGATTACGCTCGCTGAACCTCGCCGGTCCAGGTCTCGCCCCAAGCGCGAGACGGGAGCCAATCCGTGCCTGCGCTGACCCAGCTGGCCGTGACGTTTCCGGCGCTGACCGCGATTATAGCCGTGCGCTACATGGCGGTCGCGGGGTTGGCGTACTGGCTCGTCTGGGGACCGGGGGACCGTCGGGCGCGGGGCCGCCAGCTGAACCGCGATCGTCCGAAGCGCGCGGTGATTGTCCACGAACTGACGTTGTCGGTCTTCTCGTCCTGGATCTATGCGGCACCCGCCGCCTGCGCGTTCATCGTCTGGAGGCAGGGCGGCACGCGCATCTACACCGACGTATCGCGCTATGGACTCGTCTGGCTGTTCGTCTCGGGGGCGGCGTACCTCGTGATCCAGGACGCCTATTACTATTGGCTGCATCGCGTGATGCACCACCAGGCGCTGTTCCGCTGGGTTCACGCCGGTCATCACCGCTCGCGCGAACCGACGCCGTTCGCTTCCTTCTCGTTCGACTGGGCCGAGGCGGCGCTGAACGCGTGGCTCCTGCCCGCGCTGACCTTCCTGATCCCGGTGCATCCTGCCGTGATCCTGATGCTGCTGACGCTCGCGACGATCGCCGCCGTGCTCAACCACGCCGGCGCCGAGGTGCTGCCGAACTGGTGGTTGAGGGGGCCGCTCGGGCGCTGGCTGATCTCGGCCAGCCACCACAGCCTCCACCACAGCCATTACGGCCGCAACTTCGGCCTCTATTTCCGGTTCTGGGACCTCCTGATGGGAACCGACATGGTGCCGCGGCTCGAGGCCCCTTGAGCCGGACGCGCGCGCTTCAGTCGACGCCGCGGCGTGCTACACGTGTTCCGTTGAATCGACGCCGACACCCTTGTCCGACCAGCCCCGCATCTCCGACCTCGCCCGTGCTCAGCCGCCGGACTACCTGTCCGGGCTGAACCCGGAGCAGCGCGAGGCGGTGGAGGCGGTCGAAGGGCCGGTGCTGGTGCTGGCCGGCGCGGGCACCGGCAAGACGCGCGTGCTGACCACGCGCCTCGCCCACATCCTCGCCACCGGCCGCGCGCGGCCGTGGGAGCTGCTGGCGGTCACCTTCACCAACAAGGCGGCCCGCGAGATGCGCGAGCGGATCGCGGCGATCGTCGGCCCGGCGTCCGAGGGGCTGCGCTGGGTGGGCACGTTCCACGCGGTGGCGGCGCAGATCCTGCGCCGGCACGCCGAGCTGGTCGGGCTGAAGCCCAGCTACACGATCATCGACGTCGACGACCAGGAGCGGCTGATCAAGCAGCTACTGGAGGCCGAGAACATCGACTCCAAGCGCTGGACGGCGCGCCACTTCGCCGGCCTCGTCGACCATTGGAAGAACCGTGGCTGGGCCCCGGACAAGCTGCCGAAGGCCGAGGGCGCGCATTTCGCGAACAACCGGGGGCAGAAGCTCTACGCGATGTACCAGGAGCGCCTCCGGGTGCTGAACGCCTGCGACTTCGGCGACCTGCTGCTGCACAACATCACGATCCTCTCGTCCCACCCGGACGTGCTGGCCGATTACCACCAACGCTTCCGCTACATCCTGGTCGACGAGTACCAGGACTCCAACGTCGCCCAGTACCTGTGGCTTCGGCTGCTGGCCCAGGGCCGCCAGAACCTCTGCTGTGTCGGCGACGACGACCAGTCGATCTACGGCTGGCGCGGCGCCGAAGTGGACAACATCCTGCGCTTCGAGCGCGATTTCCCGGGCGCCAAGGTGATCCGGCTCGAGCGCAACTACCGCTCGACCGCCCACATCCTGGCAGCCGCCTCCGGCCTCATCGCGGCCAACAGGGATCGGCTCGGCAAGACGCTGTGGACCGAGGCCGAGGGCGGGGCGAAGGTGAAGGTGCGCGGCGTCTGGGACGGCGAGGCCGAGAGCCGCCTGGTCGCCGACGAGATCGAGCGCTGGATCAAGGGCAAGCGCCGCTATCGCGAGTGCGCCATCCTGGTGCGCGCATCATTCCAGATGCGCGCGTTCGAGGAGCGCTTCGTGATGCTGCAGATCCCCTACCAGGTGATCGGCGGCCCGCGGTTCTTCGAGCGCGCCGAGATCCGCGACGCCCACGCCTACCTGCGGCTCGTGCAGTCCGAGGACGACGATCTCGCCTTCGAGCGCATCGTCAACGTCCCCAAGCGCGGGATCGGCGAGACGAGCGTGCAGAAGCTGCTCGGCCTGGCGCGCGCCGGCGGCGTCTCGGCCAGCGTTGCGGCCCGGGAGCTGGTGCTCACCGACGAGCTGGCCCCACGCACCCGCACAGCGCTTTCGGCGTTCCTTCGCGACATGGATCGGTGGCGCGCGATGAGCGCCGCGACGCCCCATCCGCGCCTGCTCGAGACCATCCTCGAGGAAAGCGGCTACACCGACGCGCTGCGTCTCGACAAAGGCCCGACCAGCCAGACCCGACTCGACAACCTGAAGGAGCTTGTCCAGTCGATGGGCGCGTTCGACAGCCTCCAAGCCTACCTCGAGCACGTCTCCCTGGTGATGGATCTCGACCGCGCGAGCGGCGAGGACTCGGTGCAGATCATGACGCTGCACTCGGCCAAGGGCCTGGAGTTCCCGCTCGTCTTCCTGCCCGGCTGGGAGGAAGGCGTCTTCCCCAGCCAGCGCAGCATGGACGAGAAAGGCGAGAAGGGGCTCGAGGAGGAGCGCCGCCTCGCCTACGTCGGCATCACCCGGGCGCGGGAAGAGGCGCGCATCTCGTTCGCCGCCAACCGCCAGGTGTACGGACGCTGGACCAGCCAGTTGCCGAGCCGCTTCGTCGACGAGTTGCCGGCGGCCAACGTCGAGGCGGCGTCGGAGACCGGCTACTACGGCGGCGGGCCAGGAATGCGCGAGGCCAACTCGCGCTGGGACGACGCGAACTCGACCTTCGGCGCCGGGTACGCCTCGCCGGGCTGGCGGCGCGCGCAGGAGCGCAACTACCGCGGGGGCCCGGCGGGCGTGAGCCAGGTGATCGAGGGCGAGGGGCGGCTCGTCGCGGTCTCGGAGCCCTCGGCGTCAGGGGCCTTCACGCCGGGCGAGCGTGTCTTCCACGTCAAGTTCGGCTACGGCCGGATCACTCAGATCGAAGGCAACAAGCTGACGGTCGCCTTCGACAAGGCGGGCGTGAAGAAGGTCATCGACTCGTTCGTCGAGAAGGCGTGACGGCGCCGATCCGCTAGCCTCTGATCTCGATCCTGGATCTCGGCTGAGTCAGCGCCGCGTTCTTCGGCATGGTCACCTTCAGCACGCCGTCCCTGAACTGCGCCCCGATCTTCGTCGGATCGACGTCGGGCGGCAGCGGGAACGCCCGTTCGAAGCGGCCGAAACGCCGTTCGCTGACCCGGTAGGTCGCCGAGGCGCCTTCGGTCTCCTCGACCTTGTGGCCACACACCACCAGCGTTTCGCCCTCGAGCGAAAGGTCCACGTCATCGCGGGTCAGGCCGGGAAGCTCGACCGAGAGGACGTGCGCGGCCTCCGTCTCCTTCAGGTCGGCCGGAGGCATGCCGAACACGCTCGCCGCGGAAAGATGGCTCATCGGCCGGAACGCCCGCGTGGCTGGCGCTCCGTGGAAGCCGAGGGTGCGCCGCAGCACCTCGTCCATCCACTGGCTGACATCGTACTGCATGGCCAGAAGCGGATCGAAAGCTTGGCGCCATGCGGTCATCGCCTGACGGCCGGCGCCGCGCGTGGACTCGGCCGCCGCCTGGGCGCTGCGCGCCACGATGTCCGGCGCCTGGGCGCCCCTTGCCGTCCCGGACTGCCGCCGGGGCTCGGTCTCCTGGAACGATCGCGGCTCGGTCGCCGTGGTCGGCGGCGTCGCATTGCCTTTGGTCCGGCTTTCCTCGACCGGTGTCTGGGGTTCGGCCATGGTGGAATCCTCCCTGATGCGCGAGACCTCCCCCACGGCACAACCAACAGCGGGCGGCGGACGCCGGTTCCGGAGGCGGTCGTTCACGTTTTCCTTCCCGGCGCTCGCACCTTCGTGGCTTGACCGCTAAGAGCGCCGCTGATGACCGGCCAGAGCCTGCAGATCACCGCCCGCGGCCCGCGCGCCGCCGCCGAAGCGGCCGCCGCCGCGATCGACGCCGATCCGGCGCTGGAAGCGAGCGCCTATTCGATTCTGGAGGAGGACGAGGCGCGCGCCGTCTGGCGCATCGATGCGTACCCGACGACGGACGCCGAGGCCGACGCGCTCCTCACGCTGCTCGCCGGACGCCCGGCGTTGCGGGTGGCGTCGGCGCCGCTGGCCGACGCTGACTGGCTGGCGCTAGCGCTCTCCGGCCTGCCGCCGGTGCGGGCCGGGCGGTTCTTCCTCTACGGCGCGCACGACCGGGGTCGCGTGCCGGCCAGCGCCCTGGGCCTGCGCATCGAAGCGGGCGCGGCGTTCGGCACTGGCCATCACGGCACGACGCTGGGGTGCCTCGTCGCCTTCGACGCGCTCCTCAAGGCTCGGCGCTTCGACCGCGTGCTCGACGTCGGGACGGGCACCGGCGTGCTCGCGATCGCTGCGGCGCGGACCGGCGCCCGGCGCGTCGTCGGGACCGACATCGACGCCGTGTCGGTCCGCATCGCCCGCGAGAACGGGGCCTTGAACCGCGCCCGCGCCGGCTTCGTCCGCGCCGACGGGCTCGCCCATCGGCGCGTCGCCGCGGCGGCGCCCTACGATCTCGTGTTCGCCAACATCCTCGCCCGCCCGCTCGTGCGCCTCGCGCCCGACATCCGCCGGGCCCTCGCGCCGGGGGGTCTCGCCATCCTGTCCGGCCTGCTGCGCAGCCAGGAGCGGCAGGTGCGCGCGGCCTACCTGGCGCGCGGATTCCGCCTCGTCCGCCGATACCATCGCGACGCGTGGGCCACGCTGGTGCTCGCGCGGCGCTGATCCGCAGCCCCTTTGCCTCCGATCCGGCGAGGGCCTAAATCGGCGGTCATGCGCCAGACATTCAACGAGACCACCGACCCCTCGTTCGGGCCCCGCCACGCCCCGTTGATCCGCGCCGCGATGGCCGCCCAGGGGCTCGACGGGTTCATCATCCCGCACGAGGACGAGCACCAGAACGAATACCTGCCGGCGGCGAACGACCGGCTGGCCTGGGCGACCGGCTTCACCGGCTCGGCCGGCGCGGCGGTGCTGCTGAGGGACAAGGCCGCCATCTTCGTCGACGGCCGCTACACGCTGCAGGTGCGCGATCAGGTCGACACCGACCTCTTCGAGGTGCGCGACCTGGTGGAAGGCGGGGCGCCGGCGTACATCGCCGAGCAGGCCAAACCCGGCTGGACGATCGGCTACGATCCGAAGCTGCACAGTCCCGACGCGCTGGAGCGGCTGAAGGCCGCCGCGGTCAAAGCGGGCGCGGCGCTGAAGGCGGTCGAGCCCAACCCGCTGGACGCCGCGTGGGGGTCCGCGCGCCCGGCGCAGCCCCAGGCTCCCGTGTCGCCGCACCCGCTGAGGTTCTCCGGCGAAGAGTCGCAGGACAAGCGCGAGCGTGTCGGCAGGAGCCTGGCCGAACTTGGCGCGGACGCGGCGCTGATCACGGCGCCGGCCTCCAACGCTTGGCTGTTCAACATCCGCGGCGGCGACGTGATCCGCTCGCCCCTGCCGCTTTCGCAATCGATCCTCGCGGCTGACGGCTCGGCGACGCTGTTCCTCGACCCCGCGAAGGTGACCCCCGAGCTGCCGTCGTGGCTCGGTAACTCGGTGACGCTGGCGCCGCCCGCGGCGCTGGCCGACGCGCTGCAGGGGCTCGCGGGACGGCGCGTCCTGGTCGATCCGGCCGCGTCGTCGGCCTGGTGCTTCGAGGCGCTGGAGCGCGCGGGTGCGACCGTCATGCGCGGCGCCGATCCCACCGCGCTGCCCCGGGCCTGCAAGAACGCGGTCGAGATCGAGGGCGCACGGGCCGCTCATGTCCGCGACGGCGGCGCGCTCGCCCGCTTCCTCCGCTGGGTTGCGGTCGAGGGCTCGCGAGAGCTGCCAAGCGAACTCGAGGTGGTCCGCCGCCTCGAGGGCTTCCGCGAGGCCACCGGCGCGCTGAAGGACCTGTCGTTCGACACGATCGCCGGCGCCGGGCCCAACGGGGCGATCGTGCACTACCGTCCGACGGAGCGGCTCGCGCGCCGGCTGCAGGCCGGGTCGCTGCTGCTGGTCGACAGCGGCGCGCAATACCTGGACGGCACCACCGACGTGACGCGGACGATCGCGATCGGAACGCCCACGGCCGAGATGCGCCAGCGCTTCACGCTGGTGCTCAAGGGCCACCTGGCGCTCGCGCGCGTCCGCTTCCCCGTCGGCACGACCGGCTCGGCGCTCGACGCGCTGGCGAGGGTTCCGCTCTGGGCCGCGGGGCTAGACTTCGACCACGGCACGGGCCACGGCGTGGGCTCCTACCTCGGCGTGCACGAAGGGCCGCAGCGCATCTCGAAGCTGCCGAACGCGGTGGCCCTGCGCCCTGGCATGATCGTCTCGAACGAGCCGGGCTACTACCGGGAAGGCGGCTACGGCATTCGCATCGAGAACCTGCAGGTGGTGACCCAGCCGGCCGAGATCGCGGGCGGCGAGCGGCTGATGCTGGGCTTCGAGACGCTCACGCTCGCCCCGATCGACCGCGCCCTGATCGACACCGCCCTGCTCACGCTCGAGGAGCGCGCGCAAGTGGACGCCTATCACGCCCGTGTGCTGTCGGTGATCGGCCCGGGCGTCGAGGCGGACGTGCGCGCCTGGCTCGAGGAAGCCTGCGCGCCGCTCTGAGCGGCGGGCGCGAGCGCGGTCTGGACGGAGGCAGGGCGGCGCGCATACGCTCGCGGCCCCGGGCAACAGACGGAGCCGCGCCATGCCGCTCGCCCCCGAAATCCGCCAAGCCGCGCTTGGGTCCGCCGCGATGACCGCGATCCCGCAGGCCTTGCCGGACGACGGCGCGCGCGGCGTCGCCGCCACCTTCGCCCAGGTGCAGGGCGTGATGTTGCACCAGCACTGGGCTGGCGCCTACGCCGAGACGCTGACGCTCGAGCGCATCGCCCAGACCCAGCTTCGGCCCAACGCCGCCCTGATCGACTGGCTCGGGGCCACTGGCGCCGGCCCGCTGGCCCCGAGACCCGCGGGCGAGCGCATCGTCGGCGTCTGCCGGCACTTCTCGACGCTGGCCGTGGGGCTGCTGCGCAGGCAAGGCGTGCCGGCCCGCGCCCGCTGCGGCTTCGCCCTCTATTTCGACGGAACGCCGGTGGATCACTGGGTGGTCGAGTACTGGGACGAGGCCGCGGACGCATGGAAGCTTGGCGACGCGCAGCTGGACGAGACGCAGCGCCGCGCCATCGGCGCTCGCTTCGACCCGCTCGACACGCCGCGCGATGCGTTCCTGGTGGCGGGCGAGGGCTGGCGCCGCTGCCGCGCCGGCGAGGACGATCCGCAGCGTTACGGCATCATGGATCTGCGCGGCCTGTGGTTCGTCGCCGGCAACGTGGTGCGCGACCTCGCCGCGCTTAACGACGCGCCCATGCTGCCCTGGGACGTGTGGGGCGCCGCGATGTTCGAGTCCGGCCAGACCCCGACCGTCGGGACGCTCGCCCGCCTCGACCGCATCGCGGCGCTGACCCTCGATCCCGACGCGAACTGGGGCGAGTTGCGCGCGCTGTACCAGAGCGACGCGGATCTGCGGGTTCCGGCTGAGGTGCTCAACGCTCTGACCCAGCGGATGGAGCCGGCGCTCGGAGAGGCGCTTACGGCCTGACGACGCCAGTCAGCCGCGCGGCGGCTGCGTCCGTTCCTCGCGATCGACGCTGACGGCGGCGGCCGCGGCCAACGTCAGGCGTGGCCGTTCGAGGAGGTCGGTGGAGTCGCTGAACTGGTCGACGGCTCCCACCGGCGCGAGCGTGCGAATCTCGGGGTCGGCGATCTCGGCGCGGACCGCCGCGGCGAGCGCTTCGGCGTTGATCACGGTGAAGTCGCGATCGGGGGCCACGCCGTTCGACCAGTACGGCGCCCCGGGCGGTCGCACTTTCTCCGAGAAGGTGGAAAGGCGCGGCGCCAGCGCGCCCGGATGTCCGAGCCGCAGGTGGCGCTCGGCCAGGCGCAGCGCGGCCGTGGCGAGAGCCGTCTCGCGTTGGCGCCGTTCGCCGGCCTCGAGGGCGGCCGTCAGCAGCGCCCCGATCTCGGCGGCGCACCCGAGCCGCGCGAACGCCGAGCCGAACCATTTGGGATACGGCGCGTACTGGCGTTCGACGAGGAACGAGAGGCGCATCACGTCGCGGGCCAGCCGCGCGGCGATGATGCGCGAGCCGAGCTCGTCGCCAAGGTCGCCCGTGCGCCCGACGAACGCCTGCTCCTGGCCGATCCGCTCCCACTGGCAGGCGAGCTTGTAGAGCCAGACGTCGCGGGGGAAGTAGGCGAGGCGGGCGCGCAAGGCCCCCAGCTCGCCGAGATCGTCGCGGAACACGGCGCCGGCCGTCGCCTCGATCAGCCCCTGTTCGGGGACGCCCAGCCACTCGCGCCAGGTCGGATCGCGTCCGGCGTCGAGCCCCAGCCAGCCGCGCACCCAGTCGGCGAGCGCGTGCGACTCGACGCGGAGCGCCGGCGGCAGGCCGCTCTGCGCCATCTCGATGCGCGTTGGCCAGCCGAGGAAGGTTCGCGGAACGCCGGCCTCAAGCGCTGCGCGCATCGCCTCGCCATGCGCCGCGAGGTCCGCGAGCGAAGCGAACAGCAGCACGCGCGGACCCCAGTTGTGGTCTGTGGACATGGGCGTGTCGAAGCCCTGCACCTCCGAGCCGTACCCGATCAGCGCCGCGCCGTAGCGCAAGGAGGGCAGGGCCGCCCCGATCACCGGCTCGACCACCTCTTGGAAATACCGGCGCGAGAGCTCGAGCCCCGGGATGAACTGCGGCGCTTCCATTCCACCATGCGGAACCAGGGCGGGCGGCTACGGTCAAGAAGTCGCTTGCGCGCTCGGAACATATACGGAACATTGCGGGGCATGCCCCGCGTTGATCCTGCTGTCGAAGAAGCGCCGATGAACGCGGATGCGTGGTGGGCCGCGTCGTCTGCGGCGGCGCCGCCGCATCATCTCGGCCACCGCGAACGGCTGCGGCGGCGGGCGCAGCAGGGGATCGCGGCGCTGCCGGACTACGAGCTGCTGGAGCTGTTCCTGTTCCGCAGCCTGCCGCAGGGCGACGTCAAGCCGCTGGCCAAGGCGTTGATCGAGCGGTTCGAGGGGCTGGCGGGCGTGCTCTGCGCGGCGCCCGAGGCCCTGAGGCAGGTCAAGGGCGTCGGGCCCTCGGTGGCGCTCGACATCAAGCTCCTGCACGAGGCCACCTTGCGCATCAGCCGCGCGGCGGTGGCCAGGCGGCCAGTGATCTCGTCATGGAGCGCGCTGCTCGCCTACGTGAAGACGGCGCTGGCCCACGAGCCGCGCGAGCAGTTCCGCGTGCTGTTCCTCGACAAGAAAAACCAGCTGATCGCCGACGAGACCATGAACGAAGGCACCGTCGACCACGCGCCGGTCTATCCGCGCGAGGTGGCGCGCCGGGCGCTGGAGCTTTCGGCCAGCGCCGTGATCCTGGTGCACAACCATCCCTCGGGCGACCCTACGCCCAGCTCGGCCGACATCGACATGACCCGGCAGGTGGTCGAGGCCGGCCGCGTGCTGCGCATCGCCGTCCACGACCACCTCGTCGTCGGCCGCGAAGGGGTCGCCAGCTTCAAGGCGCTCGGGTTGATGTGAGCGGCCTGGGCGCCGCGACCGGCTGGCGACGGTCAGCCGGGGGCGGAGCCTCCGCGTCCCTGGCCGCCCGCGGGCGCCGCGATCCGTTGCCATTGCGGGCGCGCCAGATAGGCGCGCGACTGGGCGCCCACCACGTCCAGCAGGTTGCCCATGGTCAGGTTGGCGTCGATCAGGTGCAGGCCCCAGTTCGGCTGCAGCTTGCCGTCGACCACGACGTCGCCGGGGATGTCGTTGGCGCGTCGCCCGCCGGGCGTCGGATGGAGCGTGACGGCCAGGTAGTCGCCGTGTGCGTTCGAGACGCACTCGGCCGACAGAAGGCCCGGCAGCTCGACGAACGGCGTGTCGATCGGTTCCGGTGGGTTGGTCCAGGCTGGCTGGGCGGCGGCGCCCGCGATCAGCGCGCCGTGCGCCGCCATGAACGCCTTCAGCGGAGCCGAGCCGCCGGCCGGCGCCGCTGGGTTCACGCAGGCGGCGACGGTTCCCGCGCCCCTGCGGCCCTGACCGAAGAAGCTGTCCGGCGGTGGCGGCGACGTGGCGCGGAAGCTGGCGAACGCGATCACGCAGCCGACCTGCCGGGCGGAGCGGCAGAGCGGGATGTGCTTGAAATCGCCGCCGACGTCCCCGCCGGGCGGGACCTGGAGGCTGGTTCCCATCAGGATCGCCGAGACCAGCCGCTTCTGGATCGGCTTGCCGTCGATCTCCTGGGCGATCAGCCGGGTCAGGATGCCCGATCCCTGGCTGTGCCCGACCAGAACCACACCGCGGCCGTGATTGTCGTGGGCCAGGTACTCGTTCCACGCGTCGAGGACGTCGTCGTAGGCCATCGCGCGGCTGCCGGCCTCGGCCATCGGGTGGCCGCTCATGTCCGCCACCAGCGCGGTCAGCGTATGCTGCCGGTACATTGGCGCGAAGAGGCGGCACCTCGCCGCGAAGCGCGCGAACTGCTGGCGCACCACGCGCCGTTCCGCCGGCTCGATCGCCATCGTGGAGTTGGGGCCGGGATCCAGCGACACCGTCGGATAGACGTAGAAGCAGTCGATCGGCGCTTTCGGGTCGGGCCGGAACCGGTCGATGCTGGTCGATCCGTCGGCGCGGATCACGGTCGCATCCAGGTCGACCGTGCAGGCGTCCTTGCGGCCCGGCCGGCAGAGCCAGCTCGCCGGGTTCGTGTAGTCGATACGGGCGTGCGCGGCGGGGATCGCGGTCGGCGTCGCGGCGGGCGTCTGCGCCACAGCGGCGGCCGCGACGCCCACGCCCGCCGTCAGCGCCAGGGCTGCGGCGATCTTCTGGAACATGGTCTCCCCTCCCTCTCGGACCCCGGAACGACGTTCGCGCCGCCCATACCATGGAACGACCTGTGCCGGCGGGAGTCCATGAAAATGCCGCCGCTGGCGGTCACGATGCGAGCGACGTATCGGCGCGTTTGCTGTAGGGCTCGCCGGATGTCGGGAACCGATCGAAAGAGCGGGCGGCAGGGGCCTTGGCGCCTTGCCCCATATGCCGGCGCGGCGGCGGCGGTGGCGACAGGCGCGGCGCTGCGGCTCGTCTACCATGGCGTCATCGAGTGGAAGGGCGACGAGAAGTGGTCCTTCTTCCATGCCCAGGCGATGGCCGCGTCGGGCGTCTGGCCGCCGATCGGAATGCCGAGCAGCATCGGCCCGCCGAACCCAGGCCTCAGCCTCTGGGTGTTCACGGGGCTCATGAAGCTGTTCCACGCAAGGACGCCGCCGGAACTGGCGGGCGCCGTGCAGCTGATGAACGTCGCCGCGCTGGCGGCCTTCGCGGTCTTCGTGTTTGCGGCGATCCCCCGGGCGCGGCGCGAGCCATGGCTGTGGGCGCTCGGGCTCTGGGCGGTGAACCCGGTGACGGTGATCCTGGAGCGCAAGATCTGGCCGCCCAGCACGCTGCCGCTGCCGATGGTGGGCTTCATCGTCGCCTGGTGGTTCCGCAGGAACCCGTTCGCGGCGTTCGTCTGGGGGCTTCTCGGCGCGCTGATGACCCAGGTGCACATGGGTGTGGCGTTCCTCGCGTTCGCCTTCGTCGCCTGGACCCTCGTCCACGACAGGCGCGCGTTCCCGTGGCTGCCCTGGCTGATCGGCAGCGCGCTGGGAGCGCTGCCCGCGATCCCGTGGATGCTCGACATCCTGGGCCACGGATCGCACGCGCACACCCGGCTGACGGCGCCTTCGGCCAGCTTCTACATGCGCTGGTTTGCCCAGTTCTTCGGCTACTCGGCGCAATACACGCTGGGCAAACGCGAGTTCGCCACCTATCTCGCCGGGCCGCGCCTCGGCCACGCGCCAACCTACGTCATGGGCGCGCTGCAGGTGGTGCTGGTGGTCGTCGCGCTGGTGGTGCTGGTGCGCGGCGTGCGCGCGGCGCTAGGCACGCCGGTCCGGCTCGGCGCGCTGCTGTTCGGCGACAGTCCGGAGACGACGCTGATCGCCGCGAGCTTCTTCGGCTACGGCGGCTTCCTGACCCTGATCACGTTCGTCGGCGCGGCGTCGGAGCGGCACTACATGATCGTGATCTTCCCGATCATGGCGCTATGGGCCGCGATGACCGTGTTCTGGGCCGATCGCGGGGCTAAGCGGCCGCGCGCGCGCCAGATCCTCGCGGCGCTTTGCGTGCTGCAGGCGGCGATGACCTTCGGCCTGCTCTCCTACATCCACCAGAAGGGCGTCATCGCCGGAGAGTTCGGCGCGAGCTGGCAGGCGCAGCAGGCGGGCGCGACTCCGGTCGGCCCGCCGCCGCGGTTCAAGCGCGATTAATACACGACCCCGCCGACGCCCCCGTCGAGCGTCAGGGCGCCCGCCGAGCTCTGGCTGGTCTCGCGGTAGGCGGTGTAGCGCTCGGTGATCATCAGGGTCATCACCTTGATGCCGGCGCCGAAGCGGCGCAGCAGCGAGCGCTCGTTGCAGTCGCGGGCCGGGATTTGCGTCCGGCACGCCAGCCGTCCGCCCCCGTGGCCGGGATAGTGGTAGAGCGCCTGGCCCTTGGCGCAGGTCAGCGTCTGGCCGCCGGCGAACGATATCGGCTGGGCCCACTTGGCGATGGTGACCTGCATGTGCGTGCCGGCGATGCAGCGATAGACCTCGCCGTCGTACATCTCGTCGATGTCTCGGCCGGGCGAGACCTGCGAGGCCGGGTGCGGCACGTCCTTGTCGTCGAAGCAGAACGCCTGGATCACCACCTTCTGCAGGAGGGTGCGGGTGGCCTGGTAGGCCTGACGCTGGCTGCCGCCCGTATTGAGGTTGACCGAGCTGACCGGGCCGGGGCCGACCATCGAGCCGCCGCCGCCGCCGCCGACATAGGCGAGGCCCTGCGACTGGGCGCCGACCACGGCGTTCGCCGAGGTCTGGGCGTTGACGTTAACGTTGACGCTCGGCGCGACGTAGACGTTCACGCCCGGCACCACGATATTCTGGGTGGGAGAGCAGCAGGGGGAAGGTGTCGGCGGCGGCGGCGGCGTGGGCGGCCTGCAGTTGCAGCCGCCGGCCAGGGCGGTGGCGGGCGCGATCAGCGCCATCAGCCAGACGCCGACGCCGACGATCAGCGCCCGCAAGGTCGTTTCGTTGGCCATCCGACTGGCTCCCCTCGCACTTCTCAAGTCCGTCGGCGGCCTGGGACTGTCCCATTCTGAACCGCGCGCCGACTGGTCCGGCGCCGCCCTGCAACCCCCGTGCGGTCTGCGCCGCCGGGGGTGGAAAGGCGACTCTGTTGTCCCATTCGAGCACGGAACTATTGATAGACTATTGGCGAGACCGCCGGGCTGGCGGGCTGACGCCGGCCCGCGCCGACATCGATCCCGCCGGATTCGTGCACCTCGTCCCCCGAGTTTTCATCGCGGCGCGTGACTTCGCCGACGTCCGGTTCCGGCTCGCTGGCGAGGCGATGATCGAGCTCTTCGGCCGCGAGGCGGCCCCGGAGAGCGCGCTCGCGCTGTGGCGCAGCGAGCACCGCGGCAGGGTCGCCGCCCTGCTCGACGCTTCGCTGATCGCCGGAGAGCCCATCGTGCTGGAGGCGCGAGGCGATTCGAGCGAGGGGGCTTCGCTCGCCCTGGAGATGCTGTTTGCGCCGCTGATTGGCCCGCGCGGCGTCGCCGACCGCTTCCTCGGCCTCTGCCAGCCGTTGTCCGGCGTCGCGTACGGCCCGCTCTCGCCGCTGGTCCTCGTCGCCGTCAACGGCCGCCCGGCCGAGCGGGCGCACCTGCGCCTCGCCGCCGTCGGCGGTCGGCGCATCGCCTGAGGGTGGCGCCCGCCACGCCGTCGCTTTAGAGAGCCGCCTCCTGAAGGAGGCTCCTGGAATGCCGAACGCGCTCAGCGTCAGCCGGATGACCGGCAACCGCTCGACATTTCCGCAGTGGTACCAGGCGATCAACCGCGAGGCCGACCTCTCGGAAGTCTCGCCGGTGCGCGGCTGCATGATCATCAAGCCATGGGGCTACGGCGTCTGGGAGGAGATGCAGCGCGATCTTGACCGCCGCATCAAGGACACGGGGCACGTCAATGCGTACTTTCCGCTGTTCATCCCGTTGAGCTTCTTCGCCAAGGAAGCAGAGCACGTCGAGGGGTTCGCCAAGGAGATGGCGGTGGTGACCCACCACCGGCTGAAGACGGTCGACGGCAAGCTGGAAGTTGACCCCGAGGCCAGGCTCGAGGAGCCGCTGATCGTGCGGCCCACCTCCGAGACGATCATCGGCGACGCCTTCCAGCGCTGGATCCAGAGCCACCGGGACCTGCCGCTGCTGATCAACCAGTGGGCCAACGTGGTGCGTTGGGAGATGCGCACGCGGCTCTTCCTGCGCACCTCCGAGTTCCTCTGGCAGGAAGGCCACACGGCCCACGCGACGGCCGACGACGCCCGCGCCGAGACGATGAAGATGCTGGAGGTCTATCGCGCCTTCTCGGAGGAGACGCTGGCGATGCCGGTGATCGCCGGCGAGAAGCCGGAGAACGAGCGCTTTCCGGGCGCCGTCGCCACCTATTCGATCGAGGCGATGATGCAGGACGGCAAGGCCCTGCAGGCGGGCACGTCGCACTACCTGGGCCAGAACTTCGCCAGAGCCCAGAACATCCGCTTCCAGAGCGCCGCGGGCGAGCTCGAGTACTGCCACACGACCAGCTGGGGCGTGTCCACGCGGCTGATCGGCGGGGTCGTCATGACCCACGGCGACGACGACGGCCTGCGCCTGCCGCCCGCTATCGCCCCGCGCCAGATCGTGATCGTGCCCATGCTGCGCGACAAACCGGAGGACGCCGAGGTGCTCGCGTTCGGAGAGGCGCTGTCCAAGCAGCTCTCCGCCACCACCACGCTCGGCGAGCGGACGCGCGCGCTCCTCGACACGCGAGCCCAGCGCTCCGCCGACAAGCGCTGGGAGTGGATCCGGCGCGGCGCACCCATCCTGGTCGAGCTTGGCCCGCGCGACGCCGCGGCCGGCCAGGTGACGTTCATGCGCCGCGACGCCCTGCGCAACGGCGACAAGATCGTCTCACAGGCGATGCCGCTGGCCGAGTTCGTGGCCAGGGCGCCGGCGCTGCTGGCCGAAATCCAGGCCAGCCTGTTCGCAGAGGCCAAGGCGCGCCTCGACGCCAACATCCGCACCGACATAGCGAGCTTCGACGCGCTGGCCGAATACTTCGGCGCCGCCAGCGAGGACGACGAGGAGGGCGAGGCGTTCAAAGGCTGGGTCCGCGCGCCGTGGTCGCGACCGACCGGCGCGGCGCTGGAGACGGTCGAGGAGCGGCTCAAGTCGCTCAAGCTCACCTTGCGCAACATCCCGCTCGCTCAGACCGGCGCGGGTGGCTCATGTCTCTTCACCGGCGCGCCGGCGGTGGAGGAGGTGCTGATCGCGCGGGCCTACTAGGGCTTTGGTCAGATCGCCCCTGCGCGGCGCTTGCCGAGCAGCAGGACCCTCATGTCGCCCCTGGCGCTGAAACTGGCCGCGAGCAGGTAGGCCGACAGGAACGGCGATCCTCCGAAGACGCCCAAGAGGCCGAGACCAAGCCCCAAAGCGCTGAAGTCGTGCCGCCAGGCCAGCCAGAGACCGGACATCAGCAGGAACATGAGGAAGTCGAGGTTGAACTGGCCGGGCCATCCCAGCTTCGCGATGTCGCCGAAGAACACTGCGAACAGGTCCAATCCATGCAGGCTGACCGTGATCGATGTGTAGACGGCTACCGTCAGGAACACGGCCGCCAGAAACACGCGGAAGGTGATCATGCCCTGACGCTCCGCATGCCCGGCGCGGCCGCTGCGTTGGCGGCGCGCATCTCGAGGAACATGCAGCGCGCCAACATCGCCATGAGACCGATGCAGCCTGTGCAGGCGATGATTACGAACCATGGAACAAGCCGCATGCCGGCCGCTCTGGCGCGCGGGGCGAGCAGGACGAACGCACAGCCCACAGCCAGGAGCAGGTCGAACCAGATCTGGTTGCCCCAGGCGTTGCGGGTGTGTTCGGCCCAGACGCCCGCTAGGCCCTGTCCTGCGAGCGTGAACGCCGACCACGCCAGGAACATGGCGGCAAGGCCGGCGGGCAGCATCCAAGCGCTTGGGGCCGTCCCGGCCGAGGGCCGCAGGCAAACGAGAAACCCTGCCGCAACGAAGCCGGCGAGGGCGATTACGGGCAGAGTCTGGTAAAGCGAGGGTTCCATTGCAGCCTCCGTGTAGCGATCGCTACACTACGCGCATGTAGCGATCGCTACAAGGAGCTTGATGATCTCTCGCGACGAACAGCGCGCCATCGCCGTCGATCATCTGGCGGACCATCTGCTCCGGCACGGCCTGGCGAAGGCGAGCCTGCGCCAGCTGGCGGCTGCCGCTGGCGTGAGCGACCGGATGTTGCTCTACTACTTCGACGACAAGTCCGACGCATTGACCGCGGCGATGGAACGCATCGCCACGCAGCTCGCCGTCCAGCTCGCCATGGCGATCCCGGAGGGAACCACCATGCCCGCGGCCAGGCTCGTCGCGGTCGCGGCCAAGCTCACGACGCAGACGCACCTGCGTCCCTACATGCGGTTGTGGATCGAGGTTGTGGCCGCCGCCGCCCGCGGCGAGGATCCTTTCGTGACGGTCGCACAGTCGATGGCGTCGGGCTTCACGCAGTGGATCGAGACGCGCCTCGAGGCCGGTGACGGCGCCGATCTGCAAGACAGGCGCGCGCTCGCTGCGGCGGTGCTGGCCGTCGTCGACGGACTCGCCCTGCTTGATGTCTGCGCGGGGGAAGCCCTGACCAGGAGCGCCGCGCGGAGCATCGGCGAAGTGCTCACCGAGCCAGACGCCCCCGCCTGAGGCGCGGTTCGGCAACGATTGGCCGCATCGCCAGAATCCGCCATAGCTCGCCGCGATGACAGCAGAGCCCTTCTTCCGGCGCGACGGCGCCCTCTATCAGCCCACCCAGTTCAGCCGCGGACCCTGGAGCCCGACGTCGCTGCACGGCCGCGTCGTGGCCGGGCTTCTGGCGCACGTGATCGAGGCCCGTCACGGCGATCCGGATATGATCCCGGCGCGATTCACCATCGACATGTACCGCCTGCCGGACCTCTCGGCCGCCGAGGTCACCGTGACGCCGATCCGCGAAGGCCACCGGATCAAGGTCATCGACGCCGAGTACATCGTCGGCGGCGTCAGTCACGCCCGCGCCACCTGCCAGTTCCTGCGCAAGAGCGAGAACCCGGAAGGCAACGTCTGGAGTCCGCCGAACTGGCAGGTTCCGAAGCCCGCCGACATCCCGCCTCCCGACGATCGCGGCCCGATGGGCGGCATGTGGGCGACACGTCGCATCGAGGGGGATTTCGGCACGTTCGGCCCCGACAAGCGGCTTTGGATGAGCGACTTCCGCGAACTGGTCGAAGGCGAGGCGCTGAGCCCGTTCGGGCGCGTGGCCCTGGCCGCCGACTTCGCCAGCCCCTTCGCGAACTCGGGCGACAAGGGGCTCGGCTGGATCAACAGCGACATCACCGTCTACCTGGCCCGCCTGCCCGTGACCGAGTGGGTCGGCTTCGAGGTGAGGAACCACCAGCACGACGCCGGCGTCTCCGTCGCCGAATGCTGGCTCTACGACGAGCAGGGGCCGATCGGCTCGTCGAGCTGCGCGGCGCTGGCCCAGCGCCGTCGGCCGCAGTGAGCGCGTTCGACCTTTCCGGCCGCGTCGCCCTGGTCACCGGCGGCAACGGCGGGATCGGGCTCGGCATGGCGCGGGGCCTGGCCAAGGCCGGCGCGAGTCTGGTCGTCGCCGCCCGCGACGCGCGCAAGAGCGCCGCGGCGAAGGCGGAGCTGGAGGCGCTTGGCGCGCCCTGCGAGATCCTCGATGTCGACGTCGCCGACGAGGTGGCGTGCCGGGCGATGCCGGAGCTGGCGAGGGCCAAGTTCGGGCGCCTCGACGTGCTGGTGAACAACGCCGGCGTGGCGCGCGGCGGGCGCCCGCAGTCACTCTCGATGGCCGACTGGAACCTGGTGCTGCAGACCAACCTCACGGCGGCGATGGTGGCGAGCCAGGCCGCCTACCCGATCTTCAAGGGCCAGGGCGGCGGCAAGATCATCAACATCGGCTCGATGTACGCGATCTTCGGCGCGCCATTCGTTCCGGCCTATGCGGCGAGCAAGGGCGGCGTCATCCAGCTGACCAAGTCGCTCGCGGCCGCCTGGGCGGTCGACAACATCCAGGTCAACGCCATCCTTCCCGGCTGGATCACCACCGAGATGACCGCCGGCGCCAAGGGCTCGGAGACGTTCAACGCCGCCATCGTGGAGCGTACGCCGGCCGGGCGCTGGGGCGAGCCGGAGGACTTCGAGGGCCCGGCGGTGTTCCTCTCGAGCGCGGCCTCGGACTTCGTCACTGGCCATTCGCTCGCGGTCGACGGCGGCTTCTCGATCCAGGGCTGAGGCTTTTCGCGGCCGGATTTTGGGCGCAACCTCCGCCCATGAGCCTCGCCGACGTCGACCAGACCCTGCACATCGCGCCCAACCCCGGCGGCTTCGGCGCGGAGCTCACCGGGCTCGACCTCTCGCGCCCGCTGCCGCCGGAGACCCTGGCGCGGGTCAAGGCCGCGTTCCTGGCCCACGGCGTGTTGTGGTTCCCCGACCAGCCGCTGACGCACGACCAGCTGGAGGCGTTCACGCTGCAGCTCGGCCCCTTCGGCTGGGACCCATACGTCGCGCCGCTCGCGGATCGGCCGCACATCCTCGAGGTCCGCCGCGACCCGGGCGAGACGGCGGCGCCATTCGGCGGCGGCTGGCACTCCGACTGGAGCTTCCAGGAAACGCCGCCGTCGGCGACCATCCTCCACGCAAAGGTGGTCCCGCCCACGGGCGGCGACACGCTCTACGGCGACGCCGTCGCCGCCTACGAGGCGCTCTCTCCGGCTTTCCGCGAGATGATCGCGCCGCTGAAGGTTGTGCACTCGGCGGCGCGACCCTATGGGCCGCAGGGCTCCTTCGCCCGCGAGGAGGCGACCCGGAGTATGAAGATCCTCTCGAGCCCCGAGGCCGAGAAGAGATTCACCCACCCGCTGGTGCGCACGCTGCTCGACGGCCGCAAGGCGCTGTTCTGCAACCCGGTCTACACGCTCGCCGTCGAAGGCTTCGCGCCGGACGAGAGCGCCGCCCTGCTGAGCTTCCTCTTCAAGCACATGACCGACGAGCGCTTCGTCTACCGGCACAGGTGGTCGGAAGGCATGCTGACCATGTGGGACAACCGCAGGGCCATCCACCACGCCACAGGCGGCTACGATGGCCACCTGCGCGTGATGCACCGCACGACGGTGGCGGGCGACAGGCCCGTCTAGCGCGATCGGCCGCTAAAGCACCGCCAGCATCTCCCCCACCAGCGGATGGCGCACGATGTCGACGTCGGCGAGACGCACGACGGAGATGTTCGCCACCGCCTCGAGTCTGCGCGCCACCTCGGAGAGGCCGGAGAGTTCGGGCAGCAAGTCGGACTGGGCGGGGTCGCCGGTCATCACCATGGTGGAGGACCAGCCGAGCCGCGTCAGCAGCATCTTCAGCTGCGTGTAGGTGCAGTTCTGGGCCTCGTCGATCACCACGAAGGCGTTGTTCAGCGTGCGGCCGCGCATGAAGCCGACCGGGGCGATCTCGATCGCGCCCTCGGCCATCAGGGCGCGGACCCGCTTCATCGAGAGCCGGTCGGAGAGGGCGTCGTAGAGCGGGCGAAGATAGGGCGCGAGCTTGTCCTCGAGCTCGCCGGGCAGGAAGCCGATCGATTCGCCGGCTTCGACGGCCGGGCGGGAGAGCACGATCCGCGCCACGCGGCCGCTCTCCAGCGCCTCCACGGCCTTGGCGATGGCGAGATAGGTCTTGCCCGTGCCGGCCGGCCCCAGCGCCAGCACGAGCGCCTTGGCGTCGATCGCCTCGAGAAGCCGCGCCTGGCCGACCGACTTCGGCTTGACGGTCTTGAGGTAGGCCTGTTCGCGCCCGGCCTCCACCGCGACGGGCGACCAGCCGCGGGCGAGCGGCAGGCGGCGCACCTTGCCGTCGTCCTCGTAGAGGGCGGCGTCGATAGCGCCGTCGCGGGTCATGCGCTTGAGGGCGCGCTTGGTCATGCGGCATCTCCGAGACAGGACGGAAAAAAGGGCGAGACCGATGCGGCTCGCCCTGGGTTCGACGGATGACGATGAAAGAGCGGAAGGCGCCGCCGGGAAGGCGGTCTCGTGAGATCTGTCGGGGGCGGGACAATGGCCCGCCCGAACCCCGAAAGCGTCACTCGGCTCTCCGCTCGAAAGAGCTGGCCGCGAGCCCCCTCGCGGCGGGACGCACTCAGGACGGCTTCCACCGCCCCGAATCGCCGAACTAGAATGATTGAATGTGCTTTCTGACCCGTTAAGCAAGCTGTGAATTTCAAGCATAGGACGTATGCGGATGACTGCGTATAGGCTGGGCGATCGGACCCCAACCCTCCCCCCGGAAGACGAATACTGGATAGCGCCAAACGCGATCGTCGCTGGCCATGTAATCTTGAAGAAGAACGCCAGCGTCTGGTTCGGCGCGGTGCTGAGGGGCGACAACGAGCCGATCACGATCGGCGAGAACTCGAACGTGCAGGACAATTCCGTGCTGCACACCGACATGGGATCGCCCCTCACCATCGGCGCCAACGTGACGGTCGGCCACATGGTGATGCTGCACGGGTGCTCGATCGGGGACGGCGCGCTGATCGGCATCGGCTCGATCGTGCTCAACGGCGCAAGGATCGGGAAGAACTGCCTGGTCGGCGCCAACGCCCTGATCACCGAGGGCAAGGAGTTCCCCGACAACACGATGATCCTGGGCTCGCCGGCCAAGGTCGTGCGCGAGCTCTCGCCCGAGCAGGCGCAGCGCATGGCGACGGGCGCGATGGGCTACGTGCGCAACTGGCGGCGCTTCAAGGCGGAGCTGGCGGCGCTCTAGGGATACTCGTGGCCGGCGGCGCGCGCCGCAACGGGGTCCCTCGAACCACGGGCGGTCTTAGCCCGCGCCGGTCGGCCCCGGGTCGGCCAGCGCGCCCTTCTCCCACTCGAGAAACTCCGGGGCGGCGAGAAGCCGCGCGGCGTAGGCGGCGCAGGGGCCCTGGTCGCCGTAGTCGGAGAGCCTGAGGCCATAGCTGCGCAGACGACTCGCCACCGGGGTGAAGAACGCATCGGCGATCGACCAGTCCCCGACCAGCCACTGGCCGCCGAAGCGGCCGAGGAGCGCGCTCCACAGCTCGACCAGCCGGCGCAGGTCCTGGTGGGTGAGTTCCGAGACCGAGATCTCGCGACGCAGGTCGAGGTCCATCGGGCACTCGCCGCGCAGGGAGTGGAAGCCCGCGTGCATCTCGGCGGCGGCCGCGCGTCCCAGCGCCCGCGCCGCCTGATCCGTCGGCCAGGCGCGGCCGGGATGGCGCTCGGCGACGTATTCGCAGATCGCGAGCGAATCGTGGATCGCGAGCGCGCCGTCCTTGAGCACGGGCACCTGGCCATTGGGCGAGCCGGCGGCGCGGGCGTCCGCGTTGGTCCTTTCGCTGCGCAGCCGGATCAGCCTCTCGTCGAAAGGCTCGCCCACGTGCTTGAGGACGAGCCACGGTCGCATCGACCAGCTCGACCACTTCTTGTCGCCGATCAGCAGTTCCATGGCGGCCGACGCCTCCTTTGAGTTCGCGCGAGCGTCCGTCTAGTGTCTCGCCGCGATTAGACAAGCGGGCGCTAAGGGACGCCAGCTCTTCGGGGGGAGATGAAGCGTATGGCCGAGGCCGCCGCGCCGACCGACGTTGCGAGCGCGCGCGCCGCGCCGACGCCCGGAACAGCGAAGCCCCTGTTCTCCGAGGCCTACAGGCGCGGCGTCCTCTTCACTCTGACCGCCTGCTACACGCTCAACTTCATCGATCGCACCATCATCGGCATCATCGGCCAGCCGATGAAGGAGAGCCTCGGCATCACCGACGCCGAGCTGGGCCTGCTGGGCGGCCTCGCGTTCGCGGCGCTCTACACGATCCTCGGGGTGCCGCTCGCCCGGCTGGCCGAGCGGATCAGCCGCGTCAACATAATGGCGGTCTGCATCACGCTCTGGTCGGCGTTCACGGCCCTGTCGGGCGTCGCGCCCAACTTCGGCGTGCTCCTTGCCGCACGCATCGGCGTCGGAATCGGGGAGGCTGGCTGCTCGCCGCCGGCGCAGTCGCTGATCTCCGACTATTTCGAGCCCGAGCGGCGCGCCTCGGCCCTGGGCGTCTACGCGTTCGGCATTCCGCTGGGTGCGATGCTGGGCGCGATCTTCGGCGGCCTCATCGCCCAGTTCTTCTCGTGGCGGGCTGCGTTCCTGGTCGTCGGGCTGCCCGGCGTGCTGGTGGCCATCGCCCTGAAGCTGATGGTCAAGGAGCCGCCGCGCGGCCATTCCGAGACCGTGGCGCAGCCGGCCCTCGCGGAGGCGCTGGCGCCCGCCGAGGAGCCGGCGCACGCGCCCCGCGGACTCGTCGGCGAGATCCGCTTCGAGATTGCGGAGCTGGCGGCCGTCGGCAAGCGAATCTTCGGCACCTGGTCGTTCCTCAACATGACGCTGGGCGTGACCCTCGCCTCGTTCGCGGGCTACGGCGCCGGCCAGTTCTCCTCGCCCTATTTCATCCGTGCGTTCGGGCTCGGCATTGCGGTCGTGGGCGTGGTGTTCGGGCTGATCGGCGGCGTCTCGGCGGGCGCGGGGACGCTGGTCGGCGGCTTCTTCACCGACTGGCTCAGCCGGCGCAGCCGCGCCTGGTACGCGCTGGTCCCGGGCTTCGGCCTCGCCATCGCGACGCCGATCTACATCCTCGCCTTCACGCGCTCGGACTGGCGGGTGGCCGCGGCCACCCTGCTGCTGCCCGGACTGTTCCAGTACACGTATCTCGCGCCGACGTTCGGGGTCATCCAGAACGCGGTCGACAATCGCCGGCGCGCCACCGCCACGGCGCTGCTGTACCTCTTCCTCAATTTCATCGCGCTCGGCGGCGGGCCGCCTTTCACCGGCTGGCTGATCGACCAGTTCGCCCAGTTCAACTTCACGCATCCCGGCCCGCATCGCATCTGGGAATCGCTTGTGCAGATCTTCGTCCACGGCGGGGCGGCCGGCGGCGACCTCGCCGCGGCGTGCCCAGGCGGCGTGCCGAAGAAGGGACTCGCCGCTGCGCTCACCGCCGGCTGCCGGCCCGCGGTGATCGAGGCGACGCGGGAAGGGGAGATCGTGACCTTCTTCTTCTACGCCTGGGGCGCGCTGCACTACTTCCTGGCCGCGCTCACCCTGTCGCGCGATCTGCGCCGGGCCGCGCAGGAGCGCGGCGTGGCCTAGCCGCTCGCGGCTCAACGCGGGCGCTGCGCCGCCAGGCGTGTCCCGGCGAGCTTTCCTCGTCGTGCGCCGGGGACTATCTAGCCGTCATGATCCCCCGCTACACGCGCGCCGAGGCCGCGGAGATCTGGGCGCCCCAGACCCGCTTCACGATCATGTTCGAGATCGAGGCCCATGCCGCGGATGCGATGGCGGAGCTGGGTGTGATCCCCAAGGCCGCCGCCGCGCGGATCTGGGAACGCGGCAAGGGCGTCGTATGGGACGTGACGCGCATCGACGAGATCGAGCGCGAGACCAAGCACGACGTGATCGCCTTCCTGACCCACGTGGCCGAGATCGTCGGCCCCGAAGCGCGCTTTCTGCACCAGGGCATGACCTCGTCGGACGTGCTCGACACGTGCCTCGCCGTGCAGCTCGCTCGCGCCACCGATCTGCTGCTCGAGGACGTCGACCTGGTGCTCGCGGCGCTGAAGCGCCGCGCGCTGGAGTTCAAGCTGACGCCATGCGTCGGCCGCAGCCACGGCATCCACGCCGAGCCGACCACGTTCGGGCTGAAGCTGGCCGGCCACTACGCCGAGTTCGTCCGGGCCCGAGAGCGGCTCGCCATGGCGCGGTTCGAGATCGCCACCTGCGCCATTTCGGGGCCGGTGGGCACGTTCGCGTCGGTCGACCCGCGGGTCGAGGCGCACGTGGCGGCCAAGCTCGGCCTGGCGCCCGAGCCGGTGTCGACCCAGGTGATCCCGCGCGATCGTCACGCGGCGTATTTCGCGGCGCTGGCCGTGGTCGCGGCCTCCATCGAGCGGCTGGCCACCGAGATCCGCCACCTGCAGCGCACCGAGGTGCTCGAGGCCGAGGAGCCGTTCGACGCCGGCCAGAAGGGCTCGTCGGCCATGCCGCACAAGCGCAACCCGATCCTGACCGAGAATCTCACCGGCCTCGCCCGCCTCGTGCGCTCGGCCGTGGTTCCGGCGCTGGAGAACGTGTCGCTGTGGCACGAGCGCGACATCAGCCACTCGTCGGTCGAGCGCGGCATCGCCCCCGATGCGACCGTGCACCTCGACTTCGCGCTGCGCCGCCTCGCCGGCGTGGTCGAACGGCTGGTCGTCTATCCGAAGAACATGGCGCGCAACCTCGACCGCCTGGGCGGCCTCGTGCACTCGCAGCGGGTGCTGCTGGCGCTGACGCAGAAAGGGCTCTCCCGCGAGGGCGCCTACGCCGCCGTGCAGCGCAACGCGATGAAGGTCTGGCGCGAGGAGGGCGACTTTCTCACCCTGCTCAAGGCCGATCCCGAGGTCGCGGCCGCACTCCCGCCCGAGGAGCTGACCGAGCTGTTTGATCCCACCTGGCACTTCGTCCATGTGCCGGAGGTCTTCCGCCGCGTCTTCGGCGATGAGGCCATGACCCATACCGAGGCGGCGGAGTAGGCGCGCGGGCGGGCCTGGCGATGACCGCGATCGGAGCCCTCGTGGCCGGCGCCGTGACGGCCGGGGTGGTCCTCGTCGCGACGGGCGCCGTCGTGGTCCTGGCCGTCGCGCGCCGCCGCGGCTGAACCGCCAGGCGCGGTCCCCGCGCCAGCATCAGATGCTGTAGTCGCCCCCGCGGCCGTCCAGCCCCGCCACCACCAGCTCCGCCGCCTCGGCCGGCGTCAGCCGGGTCGTGTCGACGTAGATCTCCGGGCGTTCGGGCGCCTCGTAGGGGCTGTCGATGCCGGTGAAGTTCTTCAGTTCGCCCGCCCGCGCCTTTCTGTAGAGGCCCTTCACGTCGCGGGCCTCGGCGACCGCCAGCGGCGTGTCGACGAACACCTCAAGGAACTCGCCCTCGGGCATCAGGTCGCGCGCCAGCCGCCGCTCGGCGCGGAACGGGCTGATGAACGAGACGAGCACGATCAGGCCAGCATCCGCCATCAGCCTGGCCACCTCGGCCACGCGGCGGATGTTCTCCACCCGGTCCGCGTCGGTGAAGCCCAGGTCGCGGTTGAGCCCGTGGCGCACGTTGTCGCCGTCGAGGATGTAGGTGTGGCGGCCCATCGCCTGCAGCTTCTTCTCGACGAGGTTGGCGATGGTCGACTTGCCCGAGCCCGAGAGGCCGGTGAACCACAGCACCGCCGGTCTCTGGTTCTTGGCGGCCGCGCGCGTCTCACGGGTGACGTCCAGCGCCTGCCAGTGGATGTTCTGCGCCCGGCGCAAGGCGAAACGGATCATTCCGGCGCCGACCGTGCCGTTGCCGATCCGGTCGATCAGGATGAACCCACCGGTGTCGTGGTTCCGCGCGTAGGGGTCGAAGGCGACGGGCTGGTCGAGGCTGACGTTGCAGACCGCGATCTCGTTCAAGTCGAGCTGCTTGGCGGCCAGATGCTCGAGCGTGTTGACGTTGATCTTGTATTTGATCTCCGTGACGGTGGCCGAGACCGTCTTGGTCCCCGCCTTCAGCCAGTAGGGCCGGCCGGGCAGGAGATGCTCGTCGGCCATCCAGACGATCGTGGTCTCGAACTGGTCGGCGACCTCGGGCGGCGCGTCGGCGGCGGCGATGACGTCGCCGCGCGAGCAATCGACTTCGTCGGCGAGCGTGAGGGTCACCGACTGGCCGGCGACGGCCAGAGGAAGATCGCCGTCCCTTGTGACGATGCGGGCGATGCGGCTTTCGCGCCCGGATGGGAGGATACGCACCCGGTCGCCGGGGCGAGCGGCGCCGGAGGCGATCTCGCCGGCGAAGCCGCGGAAGTCGAGATTGGGCCGGTTCACCCATTGCACCGGCATGCGCAAGGGGCCCGCCTGCAGCCGCGTCTCATCGATCCCGACGTTCTCGAGATGCTGGATGAGCGTCGGACCGGCGTACCAGGGCGTCTCCAGGCTTTTCGTCGTGATGTTGTCGCCCTTCAGGCCGGACATCGGTATGGCGACGATGTCGGCCAGACCGATCCCGGAGGCGAAGGCTGCGTAGTCCGCGGCGATCTTGCGGAAGACGGCCTCGTCGTAACCGACCAGATCCATCTTGTTCACCGCCAGGACGACGTGGCGGATGCCGATGAGGCTCACCAGAAACGAGTGGCGGCGGGTCTGGGTCAGCACGCCTTTGCGCGCGTCGATCAGGATCACCGCGAGATCGGCGGTCGAGGCCCCGGTCACCATGTTGCGCGTGTACTGCTCGTGGCCGGGGGTGTCGGCGACGATGAACTTGCGCTTGTCGGTGGAGAAGAAGCGGTAGGCCACGTCGATGGTGATGCCCTGCTCGCGCTCGGCGGCGAGGCCGTCGACCAGGAGGGCGAAGTCGATCTCGCCCCCTTGCGTCCCGACTTTCTTCGAATCGGCCTCCAGCGCGGCGAGCTGGTCCTCGAAGATCAGCTTGGAATCGTAGAGCAGCCGCCCGATCAGCGTCGACTTGCCATCGTCGACCGATCCGCAGGTGATGAAGCGCAGCAGCGACTTGCGCTGGTGCTGCTCCAGGTAGGCGTCGATGTCGCTGGCGATGAGTTCTGAAGCGTGGGTCACCTTAGAAGTACCCCTCGCGCTTCTTCTTTTCCATCGAGGCGGTCTGGTCGTGGTCAATCACGCGGCCCTGGCGCTCGGAGGTCGTCGCCAGCAGCATTTCCTGGATGATCTCCGGCAGCGTCTGCGCGTTGCTCTCGACGGCCCCGGTCAGCGGATAGCAGCCCTGGGTGCGGAAGCGGATGCTCCTCATCTGCGGGACCTCGCCCGGCAGCAGCCGCATTCGCTCGTCGTCGACCATGATCAGCTGGCCGTTCCGCTCCACCACCGGCCGTTCTGCGGCGAAGTAGAGCGGCACGATCGGGATGTTCTCCAGGTGGATGTATTGCCAGATGTCGAGTTCGGTCCAATTGGAGATCGGGAAGACGCGGAAGCTCTCCCCGGGCCGCTTCCGGGTGTTGTAGAGCCTCCAGAGCTCCGGCCGCTGGTTCTTCGGGTCCCAGACATGCTGGGCGGTGCGGTGGGACAGGATGCGCTCCTTGGCCCGGGACTTCTCCTCGTCGCGGCGCGCGCCGCCGAAAGCCGCGTCGAATCCGTACTTGTCGAGAGCCTGCTTCAGACCCTGCGTCTTCCACATGTCGGTGTGGAGGGGGCCGTGGTCGAACGGATTGATGCCGCGGGCCAGCGCCTCGGGGTTCTGGTGTACGAGCAGGTCGAAGCCGTATTCGCGCGGCGCCCGCTCGCGCATCTCGTACATGGCCCGGAATTTCCAGGTGGTGTCGACGTGCAGCAGCGGAAACGGGGGGCGCGCCGGGTGGAACGCCTTCGCTGCGAGGTGCAGCATCACCGACGAGTCCTTTCCGATCGAGTAGAGCATGACCGGCTTCTCGCACTCGGCGACCACCTCGCGCATGATGTGGATCGCCTCGGCTTCGAGGCGCTGCAAGTGGGTCAGCGAGACCGGCGACGGGAGGGCCTCGGCCGCGCCCAGGGGCGAGGGTGCGGACGGCGCAAGGGTGGATGACATCGGAGCTGTTCCGGCCTTTGCTTTGATGCGCCGCCGCCGCGCCTCGACGGTCGCGATCGGCTGGCCGGCCCTTCGGCGCGATGAGTTAGGGGACCGGTGGCGGCTGCGCAAGGCAATCCACAACATCGCCGCTAGCGCGCGAGGTGAACCGCCTTTGCCCGGACGAGGCTTCGGGGTTATTGAAAAGATGGCGCAAACTGGGGCGACAGGCGTCGGGATGGGAAGTGCGAGGCCCCCGAAGGTTCGATCGGCAAGTCCATGGCCCCTGCGAAGCCCAGGCCCTTGAGTTTCACTTCGATCCGGACAGAGCAGCTGCCGCCGCCGGGCGAAGATGGTCCGACGACGGTCGCGACCGATGCGCCGGAGCACGCCTCGCCGTCCGAGACGTCTGGCGCCGCCCCGCCCGGGACACCGGAGGCGGGGCCGCTCCTCGAAGAGGCCTCCGCTCAGGTCGGCGAACTCGTAGCGCCGCCGAAAGGGACCGAGCGGACGCGTCCGACAGCCGCGGCGTCCGCCGCCCCGCCGGCGGCTGCGCCGATCACCGAGCGCGTTCTGGTGGGCCTGGCCGAGCCCAAAGTCCCCGTCGGCGGAATCTACGCCGTCGCGCTGGTGGGGAGCCTGCTCTGGGCGGGTGCGCTCGCGGCGTTCATGGTCGGGTATGCGAGCCGGCCGGGCGCCTTGCAGCTGACCCCGGTGGTGATGGCGTTCGCGGCGCTGCTCGCGCTTGCGCCGATGAGCCTCATCTGGGCCGGCGCCTACGTGGTGGCCCAGGCCCGCACCCTGGCCCTCGAGGCGCGGCGCGCCAAGCGGCTCACCGACGAGCTGATCGGCCCGACGGCGCTGGCCGCCGCTCAGGCGGGCAACGTGGTCGAGGCCCTGCGCGGGCAGGTGGCGACCGCGGTCGAGGTGGCCAACCAGGCGCGCGAGCATCTGGGCGCGTTGCGCGAGGCGCTGGCGCTCGAGACTGAGAACCTCGCTCACGCGACGGCTCACGCCTCCCGCACAGCCGTCAACCTCGTCGAAACGCTCAGCCGCGAGCGCACCGAACTCAACACGCTGGCGCTGACGCTCGATGCGCGCGCCGCCGCCGTGACCGACGCGATCAACCGCCAGGTCGACATGGTGACGCAGGCCGCGGACCTCGCCGAGGCCAACCTGCGGGAGGCCGAGGCGGCGCTGGCCGCACGCGCGGCCGATCTGGCCGCCGCGGCCGGCGAGGCGGTGGACGCCTCGCGCGTCGCCAGCGAGGATCTCGGCCGCCAGATCACGCGGCTGGAAACCGCCAGCGGCGGCGTCGGCGACCAGATGCGGGCGCTGGAGGACGGGCTGACCCAGCAGCGCGCGGCGCTCGTCACCGTGGCTCACGCCCTGCGCGCCGATCAGGAGGATTTCGCGACCCTCACCGAGAGCCGTACGGCTCAGCTCGCCGAGTTCGTCGCCGGCGCCCAGGCCGACGTCGCCAGCCTCAACGAGGCCACGTCCCAGGGCGCCAGGTCGCTCAGCGAGCTGATAGGCGAGGCCGGGTCGAAGTTCCGCCAGCTGGCCGACGCGGCCGGCTCCGAGCGCGACGCGTTCGCCAGGTCGGCCGAGGCGACGCTGAAGGGCCTCTCGGAGGCTGGCGCGCGCGAACGCCAGCATCTCGAGGCGGCGATGCGTTCGACCATCGAGGCGTTGTCGGCCGCCGCCGCGGAGGCGCGCGAGGCGGCCGACGTCCACGCCGAGGCCGCTCGGGCGCGGGTCGACCTGCTCAACGAAGCCGCGTTCACCGCCGGGCAGAAGGCGGATCAGGTGTTCGAGTCGCGGCTCGGCCAGGCGCGCGGGCTCATCGAGCAGTCGGCCAGGCTGGTGGAGGATGCGGGCACGGAGGTCTCGCGGCGGCTGGAGACACAGGTCGCCTCGGCGCGCGAGTCGCTCGAGGGCCTGAACGCCATGATGGACGAGGTCACGGCCCGGGCGGCCCGGCTGCCTCAGGAAACCGGCGCCAAGGCGGCGGAGATCCGGGATGCGGTGCAGCAGGGGCTCGACGACCTGCTGGCCTCGGCCCGCAAGGCCGCCGAGGAGACGCAGGCGATCGACGCGGCGTTCCAGGAGCGGGTCAAGCGCAACTACGAAATGCTGAGCGAGGCCGTCCAGCTGATGGGTGTGGTCGCGCAGGGAGGCCAGGGCGCGGCGGCGCTGCAACGGCCGTCGCCGGCCGAGCGCGCGAGGAGCCGCCTCGCCGCCGCGCAGCCGACCCGCGATCTGCCCGCGCCGGTTCCGCCCGCCGCGGTTGGGCCGGCCCCCGCGGCCGGCGAACCCGCACCCGAGGCTCCGCCGGCGCAAGGCCCATTCCCGGGCGGCCCGGCGGGCCTGCGCAGTCGGCTCCGGCTGACGCCCACGGCGACAGACGATGAATTCAAGGCCGCCTTCGACGCAGCCTCGGGCGGCCAGCCGTCGCCCGCTCAAGCGGCGGCCGACGACTCCGGCTGGACCTGGAAGGAGCTGCTCACCACCCTCGACAGCGGCGGCCAGGACGTCGGTCCAGGCGGCGAGCGCCCGCTCTCCGAGGCGCCGCGCGGGGCGCCGGGGCGCGACGATTCGCGGCTCGGGGACGACCTGTTCCGGGAGATCGAGTCGATGGGCATCGACCCTGGCGCGCTGCTGCCCAGAGGCCGCATCGATGAGATCGCCGCGGCGATCCAGACCGGCGACGGGTCCGGCGCCCGCGAAGTGGTGCGGACGCTAGCTCCGGCGGCGATCCGCCGGATCGCACGGCGCCTGCTCTCCGATGCCGGTTTCCGCGCCGGCGCGCAGGCCCTCATCGGCCGTTACGCCGACGTGATCGCCGACGCCGCGCGCCGCGACAGGCAAGGGTTCCAGGCCGCGGCGCTGCTGGCCACCAACGCGGGCCGCGCCTACCTGCTGCTCGACGCCGCGGGCCAGCCGGCCTAGAGCGCGCGATAGCGGATCGGCATCGTCTTCGGACCGGAAATGAAGTTCGAGGGCAGCCATTCCGGCTCGCCCGCCAGTTCGAAACCGTCCATCCGGATCAGCACCTCGCGCAGCATCGCGTCGATCTCGACCTTGGCGATGTGCTGGCCGAGGCATACGTGCGGGCCGGCGCCGAACGCAAGGTGACCGTCAGGCATCTCGCGGGACAGATCGAGCTCCTCGGGCCGCTCGAAGCGGTCGGGATCGCGGTTGGCCGAGCCGAAGTACATCACCACCTTGTCGCCTGCCGCGATCTTCTTGCCGGCGAGCTCGGTGTCCCGCCTCGCCGTGCGGCGCATGTAGATGACCGGGCTCGTCCAGCGCAGCAGCTCGTCGCGAGCACCGGGGAGGCGGGCGTCGAGATCGCTCTTGAGCCAAGCCAGTTGGTCAGGACTTTCCATCAGCGCAAGCAGGCCGCCGGCGAGCAGGTTGCGCGTCGTGTCGCCGCCCGCGTCGATCAGGAGCAGGAAGAAAAGCAGGAACTCTGGGTCCTCGAGCCGGCGGCCGTCGACCTCCGCCGCCAGCAGCTTCGAGGCCAGGTCGTCGGCGGGCCTCGCCCGCTTCTCGGCGACCACGCCCATGCCGTACGCGAACATCTTGCCCACGGCCTCCGCGCTCGCGCCGGGCGGCAGCGCCTCGGGCGCCGTGTGGATGACCTCGGTCAGCTTGTAGAGCTCACGCCCATCGTCCAGCGGCAGGCCGAGCAACTCGGCGATCACGTAGCTCGGCATCTCGCCGGCCACCTCCGCCACGAAGTCGCACTCGCCCTTCTTCGCCACCTTGTCCACGATCTGCCTGGCCAGCTCGGCGATCCGCTCGGCGCGCAGGCGCGCGGCGGGCGCCGTGAACTCGTTGCGGATCAGCTTGCGGAAGCCCGCGTGCTCAGGCGGGTCCATCATCAGCATCATCTTGTATGGGCCGAGCCCGCCGTTCTCCTGGCCGGACGGCGGGTCGGCGATCATGATCGTCGGCTCGCTCGAGAAGGTCTGGAAGTCGCGGTCGACCGTCCAGATGTCGGCATAGCGGGTCACCGCCCAGTAGCCGCGCCCGCCCGGCTCCTCCTGCCAATGCACGGGGTCGCGCTCGCGCAGCCAGCGGAACTGGTCGTGCGGCTGGCCGTGGGCGAAGCTTGTGGGCGAGAAGAGATCGATGTGCATGGCGCTGGCTCCCTTCGTCACATCGTATCCAGGCAAGGCCGCGCCCCGCCAGCATCACCCTGCGTCAAGATCGCGAGCCTCCGCTGTCGACGCTCAGATCCCAGCCGCGGCGTCGCTCAGAACATCGCGCATCCACGCCATTGGTCGCTCGGCGAGCCTGTCCTTGCGGTAGAGCAGCGTCACGTCAACCGGCCGAGTCTCGTAGGGCGGCTCAATCAGCGCGAGCCGTCCGCTCTGCGCCGAGAGCAGCGCGAAGCGGCGTGGGATCAGCGCGGCCATCTCGGAGCGTGCGACGATGGTCATGGCGGAGAACGTGTCGGGCGCCACGACGCCCACCCGCCGCCTGAGGCCGCGCTTGGCCAGCTCGCCCTCGAAGGCGCCGAGGTCCTCCCAGCTGGACCGCACAGTGATCGCCGGGTTGCCGACCGCCTCGCGGCGCCCAGCCACCACGACGTGCGGGACGCTGACGAGCCGCTCGAGCGTCGCGGGGGCCTCCGTCAGCGGGTGTCCCGCGCGCACCACCCAGGCTAGCCCTTCGCGCATCAGCCGGTCGCGCGCGAAGCGGTCAGGCGCCGAGTCGAAGAGCGACATCACGAAGTCCACGCGGCCCGAGTCGAGCTGCTCGAGCAGGTCGGGCGGCGTCTCCGTGATCTCCAGGATCACCCCTGGCGCACGGGCCTGCAGCTCCGCCACGACGGCGGGCATCATCACCGCGCAGGCGTAAGAGCCCGTCACGATGTTGAAGCGCCGATCGCTGGTCGCCGGGTCGAATTCGCTGGGCGTCAGCGCGCTCTGCAGCTGAAGCAGCGCGGCGTGGAGGCTCGGGCCGATCTCCATCGCCCGCCGGGTCGGCTGCATGCCCTGGCCGTCGCGCTGGAAGAGTTCGTCGCCGAGGTGGTAGCGCAGTCGGGACAGCGCGTGGCTGACGGCCGAGGGCGTCAGTCCCAGGCGCGTCCCGGCCCGTGTCACGCTGCGTTCCTCGAGCAGGACGTCGAACACACGCAGCAGGTTCAGGTCGAGGCTGGAGAGGTGCATGAAATTCAACTCGGCGGTGACAACATATCATTTGGATCATGCGCGCTTAGCGCTTACCTGCAAGCAGCGACGCGGTAGGATGCCGCGCGGGACGATTCCGCGCGCCGTTCACGCTTGTTTGGGCGTCGGGATGCACTGCGAAGGATCGTGACAAGCGTGGCGCGCGACGAAGCGAGCACAGCGAACAGGGTGGCGGGCGAGGTCACTGTGGAGACCGCGCCGCGCCGCGGCCTCATCGACTCGATGCGCGCTTGGCGTTGGCCGCTGATGATCGGCGGGCCGCTGCTGCTGCTCGCGGTCGCCGGCTATTTCATCGCCACGTCCGGCAACAGCGAGTCGACGGACGACTCATACGTGCAAGCCGCGCGGGTGCCGATCAGCGCCAGCGTCGGCGGCCGCGTCATCGAGGTGGACGTCAAAGACAACCAGATCGTGAAGCAGGGCCAGGTCCTGTTCAGGCTCGACACGCGTGACCTCGCCACCGCGGTGGCGCAGGCCAAGGCGCACCTGGCCTCGGCGCAGCTGCAGGTGCAGGCGCTGCGCGCCGCCTACCTCGGCGCCCAGAGCGCGGTGAAGACCGCGCAGGACACGGCGGCCTTCGAGGATCGCGAGGTCGCGCGCCAGCAGGCGCTGATGAACGCCGGCGTCGTTTCGCGCGACCAGTACGAGAGAGCCGTGCACAGCGCCGAGGTCGCCCGGCAGGAGGTCGCGACGGCCCAGCAGCAGGCGGCGAAAGCGCTGGCCGACCTCGGCGGCGCCGAGGTCGGAGTTCAGAGCCAGCCCGCGGTGCAGCAGGCCCAGGCCGCGCTCAACCGGGCGGAGCTGAACTATTCCTACGGTGCGATCGTCGCCCCTCAGGACGGCGTCGTGACCAAGGTCGATCAGTTGCAGGTCGGGTCGTACATCAATCCGGCGCAGACGCTGTTCTGGCTGGTCGCGGGCGAGCCGTGGGTCGAGGCGAACTTCAAGGAAAGCCAGTTGGCCAAGATGCGCGTCGGCCAACCCGCGACGATCCACGTCGACGCCTGCCCGGGCAAGGACTATCCCGGCCACGTCGCGACGTTCAGCCCGGGCGCCGGCCAGGCGTTCTCGCCGCTGCCGGCGCAGAACGCCACCGGCAACTGGGTCAAGGTGGTGCAGCGCCTGCCCGTGGAAATCGCGTTCAACCAGCCGCCGCCGGCGGTCTGCGGCGCCGCCGGCCTCAGCGCCAACGTGACCGT
This sequence comes from Pseudomonadota bacterium, assembly GCA_021816155.1. Classification (GTDB taxonomy): domain Bacteria; phylum Pseudomonadota; class Alphaproteobacteria; order Caulobacterales; family Caulobacteraceae; genus Acaudatibacter. Next base: position 48,882 of record JAKAZA010000004.1, read on the forward strand.
CGACGTCCGCTCGGGCGCTCAGCACTGACCTGATCCGTTCTCCGATGGCTTCCGCCAAGGACGTCGCGAACCGCGTTCCGATCACCATCGGCATGATGCTGGCGACAGTGATGAACTCGCTCGACACCACGATCGCCAACGTGGCGCTGCCGCAGATGCGCGGCAGCCTCTCGGCCTCGCCGGACCAGATCACCTGGGTGCTGACCTCCTACATCATCGCTGCGGCGATCATGACCCCGATGTCCGGATGGCTTTCGGTCCGCGTCGGCCGCAAGCTGACGTTCCTCGTCTCGATCGCAGGGTTCACCATCGCCTCGATGCTGTGCGGCGTGGCCACCAGCCTCAGCGAGATCGTGGCCTTTCGCCTGTTGCAGGGCCTGTGCGGCGCGGCGCTGATCCCGCTCTCGCAGGCCGTTCTGCTCGACATCTATCCGCCGAGCCAGGTCGGCCAGATGATGGCGGTGTGGGGCGCCGGCGCGCTGCTCGGCCCGATCTTCGGGCCGCTGCTCGGCGGCTGGCTCACCGACAACTTCTCCTGGAACTGGGTCTTTTTCATCAATCTTCCGGTCGGCATCCTCGCCTTCCTGGCGATATCGATCTTCATGTCGCACGACCGGAGCGGCGAGGCGCGACCGTTCGACTTCCTCGGCTTCGGCGCGCTCGTCGTGTTCATTGGCGGTCTGCAGCTGGTGCTGGACCGCGGCCCGTCGGTCGACTGGTTCTCGTCGCCCGAGATCTGGACCGAGGCGCTTTGCTCCGTGGCTGGGCTGTACGTCTTTCTGGTGCAGACGCTCACCGCCAAGCACCCGTTCTTCGATCGGCGGCTCGCGCTCGACCGCAACTTCGTCACCTCCAACCTCTTCGGCTTCTTCATCGGACTCCTGCTGTTCTCGACCATGGCGCTGCTGCCGCCGGTGATGCAGGGGGTGATGGGGTATTCGGTGTTCGAGGCCGGGCTCGTGATGATGCCGCGGGGCCTCGGTTCGTTCGCCGCGATGTTCGTGGTGGGGCGCCTGATCGGACGGATCGATACGCGGCTGATCCTGGGCGCCGGTCTCGGCATCGTGGGCTTCGCGCTTCTCGGCATGAGCCACTTCGATCTGGCCATGGACTCGACGCCCTTCGTGACCACCGGCATCGTCCAGGGGCTGGGTATCGGCCTGCTGTTCGTCCCGCTCTCGGTGACGGCGTTCGCCACGCTGGAGCCGACTTTGAGGGCCGAGGGCACCGCGGTCTACACGCTCATCCGCAACATGGGTTCGAGCGTCGGCATCTCGATGATGGAGGCGATCGACACGCATGAGACGTCGGTCGCCCACGCAGACATGGCCGCGCACGTCCAGCCCAGCAATCCGGTCTTCGCCGCCGGCGTCCCCTCAGCCATGAGCCCCGGGACCTCCAGCGGGCTCGCGACGCTCAACGCCGATATCACCCGCCACGCCTCGATGGTCGCGCTCATAGACGTCTTCCATCTGATGCTGCTGATGATCTTCGTCATCGCTCCGTTGTTGCTCCTCATGCGCAAACCGAAGGCCGCGACACCCACCGCGGAGATGGTCGTTGAATAGAGCTCGTCCCCTCGCCGCCGTGCTCGTCGCGGCCACCGCGCTCGCCGGCTGCAAAACCGTTGGCCCGAACTTCGCCCCGCCGGCGCCGCCGACCGTACCGGGCTACCTGATGATAGGGGACACGCCGCCGGCCGCGGCCGAGGTCAGCCTCGCGCCCGGGGCGCATCCGGCCGGCGCGTGGTGGAAATCGTTCGGTTCGGCGGACCTCGACCGGGTGATGGACCAAGCGCTCTCGGGAAACCAGACCATCGCGGCGGCCAATGCGTCGCTTGAGCGCGCGCGCCAGCTCGCGATCGCCGCCTACGGCGCGCAATTGCCCCAGGTGGGCGTCAACGCGGGCGCCGAGGCCGAGCGGATCAACATCGCCTCGCTCGGCTTCTCCGGATTTCCCAACCCGACGATCGGGCTCTACCAGATCGGCGCGACCGTAAGTTACGACGCGGATCTGTTCGGGGGCCTGCGGCGCGCGACCGAGGCGGCGCGCGCGCGGCTGGCCGGCGAGGCCCGCGAGGCGGACGCCGCCTATCTGACCCTCTCGGGCCAGACCACGCTCGAGGCGTTGCGGATCGCGACCTTGCGCGCCCAGATCGACGCGGTGAACCAGAGCCTCGCCGACGACCGTCAGGTCATCGACATGGTGCGCGCCGCCGAGGCGGCTGGCGGCGAGCCGTCGTCGGCCACGGACAGCGGCGAGGCGCAGCTGGCGGCCGACGAGGCGCTGCTGCCGACGCTGCGGCTGGAGCTCGCCGAAGCGCGCCACGCGCTGGCCGCGCTGGTCGGCCAGGCCCCCGCCAACTGGACCGCGCCCGACTTCGATCTCGCCGGGTTCGCCGAGCCTGGCCCGGTGCCGGTCAGTCTGCCATCGACGCTGGTGCGCCGCAGGCCGGACATCCTCGCCGCCGAGGCTGGCCTGCACGTCGCGACCGCGGAGGTCGGCGTGGCCACAGCCGCGCTCTATCCGGACATCGCGCTCTCGGCCAACATCGCGCAGACGGCGATCCCGCCGGCCAACCTCCTGACCTACGGCGCCAGCGGCTGGACGCTCGCCACCAACTTCACCTATCCGATCTTCAACGGCGGCCGTCTGCGCGCCCAGCAGCGTGCGGCCCAGGCGGCAGCCAATGCGGCGCTCGCCAAGTATCGCACCGCCGTCCTGACGGCGTTCACTCAAGTCGCCGACGTCATGGAGGCCATCGCGCAGGACGATTCGGAAATCGCCGCGCTGCGCCGCTCCGAGAGCACTGCCGCCAAAGCGGTCCATGACGACGAAGCGGCCTATCGGCTCGGCGGCGGCCCGTTGCTGCCGGTCCTGGACGACCAGCGGCGGCTCTCCTTCGCGCGCCGCCAGCTCGCCATGCTCCAGGGCAAGCGCCTGGCCGACATCGCGCAGCTTTACGTAGCGACCGCCGCCGACTGGCGACAGTCGCGCTCCTGAGCGCGCGCGAGGGCGGCTCACCTCCCCTTGAGATTGGCCTCGTTCCAGCCGCCGCCGAGCGCGACAATCAGATCGACGGTCGTGGTCAGGCGGCTGGCTTCCAGTTGCAGCTCGGCGTTGTGGGCGGCCAGGGCCGTGGCCTGGGCGACGACGACGCTCGTGTAGTCCACCGTGCCGGCGTTGTATTCGTTGAGCGTGACACGCACTGCGTCGTCGGCCGACCTCACCGAAGCCTGAAGGTCGGGCTGCTCGGCCGCCAGCACGCGCTGGGCCGCCAGGTTGTCCTCTACCTGGCCGAAGGCGGTCAGGGCGGTCTGGCGATAATTGGCGACCGCCTCGTTGTAGAACGCGCGCGCGGCCCTGACCTGGGCGACGGTGAGGCCGGCGTTGAAGACCGTCTCGACCGCGCTCGCGCCGGCGTTCCAGAAGAACGTCTGCGGGTTGAACAGGTGGGAGATCGCCTGCGTTTCCGTTCCGCCCGCGCCCGTCAGCGTCACGCTCGGGAAGAACCCGGCGGTGGCGACGCCGATCTCCGCGCTGGCGGCGGCGGCCTGCCGCTCCGCGGCGGCGACGTCGGGGCGACGCTGCAGCAAGGTCGAAGGCAGGCCCGGCGGCACGTCGACCGGCTTCAGCGTCCACGGCGCGGGCGGGATCGAGAGGTCGGCCGGCCGGCCGATCAGAACGGCGATGGCGTCCTCCATCTGGGCGCGCTGCTGGCCGAGCGCAGTGGCGGCCGCGCGCTCGCTGGTGAGCTGGGTTTCCGCCTGGTCGACGTCGGACTGCGCCGCGTTGCCGGCGAGGAACTTGTTCCGGGTGATCGTGAGCGACGTCTCGTAGGCCTTCACCGTGGCGTCGTCGATGCGCTTCTCCTCGTCGAGCTGCCGCAGCGCGATGTAGTCCGCCGCGAGCTCCATCTGAGCCGACAGCCGCGCGTTGTTGAGGAGCGCCAGGTTCGCCTGGGCGTTGGCGCGGGCGTTCTCGATCAGCCTGCGCACCCTGCCCCAGAGGTCAGGCTCCCAGGTGGCGCCGAGCTCCATCGTGTAGATCGGGATCGGTCTGGCGGCGCCGGCGCTGCCAAGCACCACGCCGGACGCGCCGACGGTTCGGCCGCCGCTGCTGAAGGTGACCCTCGAGTCGCCGGTGCCGCTCAGCGTCGGCCAGAGCGCCGCCTCCTGCTCAGACAGGATGGCGCGGGCCTGCTGGTAGGCGGCGAGGTCGGCGGCCAGGGTCTGGTTGTTGACCACGACCCTCTGCTCGAGGTCGTTCAGCACGGGGTCGTCGAACAGAGTCCACCAGTCGGTCTTCACCACCGCGTCGGCGTTGGGATCGGCAGGGGTCCAGCCCTGGATCTCCCGGTACTGGTTGGACGCAGGCGTCGGCGCCGAGGGACGCTTGTAGTTGGGTCCGACCTCGCAACCGGTGAGGACGGTGGCGGAGACGAGAAGGGCGGTCAGGAGGGGTCTGGGCATGGGTCGTGACTTTCACGCCGCGGGGGCGGAGGCGGGAGGAGCAGCAAGGTTGCGGCGGAAGACGTCGTCGGGACGACGGAAGCGATCCAGATAGAGGTAGACGACCGGGGTCGTCAAAAGCGTGATCACCTGGCTGACGAGGAGGCCGCCGATGATGGCGACCCCGAGGGGCTGGCGGAGTTCCGAGCCCTCGCCCCAGCCGACCGCGAGCGGCACGGCGCCGAGGATCGCGGCGAAGGTTGTCATCATGATCGGCCGGAAGCGGGTCAGCGCGGCCTGGCGGATGGCGTCGCGGGCGCTCAACCCCTGTGTGCGCTCCGCCACGAGGGCGAAGTCGATCATCATGATCGCGTTCTTCTTCACGATGCCGATCAGGAGAATGATCCCAATGAACGCGATCAGCGTGAACTGAATCTTGAAGATGATCAGCGCGACGAACGCCCCCACCCCCGCCGAGGGCAGCGTGGAAAGCACGGTCAGCGGGTGGATGTAGCTCTCGTAGAGCACGCCGAGCACCAGGTAGATCACTACGATCGCCGCCGCGATCAGCGGCCCCAGGCTGCCCAGCAACTGCTGGAAGGCGAGCGCGTTGCCGGCGTAGCGGCCGTGAACGGCGGCGGGCATGCCGATCGAAGCCTGCGCTCGTGCGATCGCGGCGGTGGCGTCGCTCAGCGAGTAACCCTCGGCCAGGTTGAACGAGATGGTGGTCGCCGGCTGGGTGTCCTGGTGGTTCACGGCGGTCGGCGCCGAGGAGTCGGCCCAGACGGCGAAGGCCGAGAGCGGCGCCTCCGCCGCGCTGGCGCCGGATACGGCGACGCCGGTCGCGGCTGCGAGGACCGGCGGCCCGCCGGGGCCCGTGACCGGCGTCGCCTGCCCGGTGGCCACGCTCGCCGCCGCGCCGGTTCCCCCGGTTCCGGCCGCGTAGGCCGCGGTCAGCGGCGTGGCGTTGGCGAGCGGCGCCTTGACAAGGCCGCCGGTCTCGCTCGCCAGGGCCGCCGACAGGGGCGTGACGTTCGCCAAGGCGCTGCTGACGCCGATCGGCGTCGCCCCTCGAGCGGCCGCCGACCCCGGCGAGGCCGGGGCGGCGGCGCCTGTGGAGACGTAGACGTCCTTCAGCACGGTGGGGTCGGTGCTGTACTGGGGCGCGACCTCCATCACCACGTGGTACTGGTTGACGTCTTCGTAGATCGTCGAGGCGTCGCGCTGCCCGAAGGCGTCGTAGAGCGTGTTGTCGATCTGGGTGTTGTTGAGGCCGAGCGCGGTCGCCTTGTCGCGGTTCACCGTGATGAAGCTCTGCAGGCCGTGGTCCTGCTGGTCGCTGTTCACGTCCTCGAGCTCCCATTGCGAGTTCATCGCCGTGGTCAGCCGCCTCGCCCATGTGCGCAGGTCCGTCAGGTGGTCGGCCTCGAGCGTGTACTGGTAGGTCGCGTTCGACTGCCGCCCGCCGATGCGCAGGTCCTGCACCGGCGCCAGGAACAGGCTCGCGCCGGTCACCCTGGCCAGCTGCGGACGCAGCCGGGTGATCACGTCGTCGGTCGACCCTTTGCGCACACCTTTGGGCGCGAGCGAGGTGATCATGAACGCGCTCGCCGCGCCGCGCCCCCCGCCGAGGTAGGCGACCACGGTTGAGATGTCCTTGTCCCGGCCGATGATGCCGACGAACTGCAGCAGCCGCTTCTCGGTGATCTGGAACGAGCTCGACTGGTCGGCCTGCAGACCGCCGATCATCAGCCCGGTGTCTTCCTCCGGGAAGAATCCCTTCTGGACGATGCTGAACAGATAGAAGTTGAGCGCGATGGTGGCGACGAGGATGACGATGATCACCGGGCCGGAATCGAGCGCCGCGTCCAGCGCGCGCTCGTAGAGCCCGCGCATCCAGTTCACAGAGCCCTCGGATAGGCGCCGGAGCCAGCCTCTGCGCTCGCCGGGCCGCGGCCGGCCCACGAGATAGGCGGCCATCATCGGCGTGGTGGTGAGCGACACGACCAGCGAGATCACCACGGCCACCGACAGAGTCACGGCGAACTCGCGGAAGATGCGGCCGTAGATACCACCCATCAGCAGGATTGGGATGAAGACGGCGATCAGCGAGACGCTGATCGAGATCACGGTGAAGCCGACCTCCTGCGCGCCCCGGATCGCGGCGGCGAAGCGGTCCATTCCGCCCTCGACGTGGCGGGTGATGTTCTCCAGCACCACGATTGCGTCGTCGACCACGAACCCGGTCGAGATCGTCAGCGCCATCAGCGAGAGGTTGTCGAGCGAAAAGCCAAGCAGGAACATCACGCCGAGCGTGCCGAGGAGCGACACGGTGACCGCCACGCTCGGAATGAGCACTGCGCGCCCGTTCATCAGGAACACGGCCACCACGCCCACGACCAGCAAGGTGGCGACCAGCACCGTGCGCTCGACGTCCGAGAGCGCGGCGCGGATCGTCGTGGTCCGGTCCACTGCGACCGACATCTGGATATCCTGCGGCAGCGCGGCGGCGACCGCGGGCAGGCGGGCCTTCACCGCGTCGACCGTCGAGATGATGTTGGCGCCCGGCTGGCGGCTGATGGTCACGATCACCGCCGGCGAGGTCACCAGCTTGCCGTTCGCCTTGTGGACGAAGACGCCGTGGTTGTGCACGTCCTCGACGCCGTCGATCACCTGGGCGACGTCCGAGAGGCGCACGGCGGAGCCCGCGCGGTAGGCGATCACCAGCGGCGCATAGTCGGCGGCGGTCCTGCCCGCATCGTTCGTGTAGATCTGGAGCCGCAGGCCGCCGTCGGCGATGACGCCCTTGGGCCGGTCGGCGTTGGCCGACTGCAGCGCCGCGCGGACGTCCTCGAGGCCGATGCCATAGTGGGCGAGTTGCATCGGGTTGAGTTCGACCCGCACCGCCGGCAGGGACGCGCCGTTGACGTCGACGCTGCCCACGCCGTTCACCTGGCTCAGCTGCTGCTGAACAATGTTGGAGGCTGCGTCGTAGATCTGCCCCGGGGTTCGCGTCGCCGAGGTGAGCGCCAGCACCAGGATCGGCGAGTCGGCCGGGTTGATCTTGCGATAGGTGGGGTTGGTCCTGAGCGTGACCGGCAGGTCGACGCGGGAAGCGTTGATCGCCGCCTGCACGTCCCGCGCGGCGCCGTCGATGTCGCGGTCGAGTCCGAACTGCAGCGTGATGTTGGTCAGGCCGACGCGGCTCGACGAGGTCATCTCGGTGACGTCGGAGATCAGGCCGAGGCGCCGCTCGAGCGGGGTGGCGACGCTCGTGGCCATGGTCTCCGGGCTAGCCCCGGGCAATTGCGCCTGCACCGAGATGGTCGGGAAGTCGACCTGCGGCAGCGGCGAGACGGGCAGGTTGAAGAAGGCGCCTACTCCGGCCAGCGCCATGCCGATGGTCAGGAGGATGGCGCCAATCGGTCGGCGGACGAAGGGCGCCGAGAGGTTCATTCGGCGGCGCCGCCCTGCGGCGCGGCCTCGTCGAGCCGAACATCCGACTCGCCCTTGCGCAGGCTGACGCTGAGACCGAAGCGGCGGCCGAGCCGGTCGAACCAGAGGTAGATCACCGGCGTCGTGAAGAGGGTCAGCATCTGGCTGACGATCAGGCCGCCGAAGATGCTGACGCCCAGCGGCCGCCGCAGCTCCGAGCCCTCGCCCCAGCCCAGCATCAGTGGCAGCGCCGCGAAGAGCGCGGCCAGCGTCGTCATGATGATCGGGCGGAAGCGTAGGATGGCCGCCTGCCGGATCGCCTCTTGCGGACTCTTGCCCTCCACGCGTTCGGCGTCGAGGGCGAAGTCGATCATCATGATCGCGTTCTTCTTCACGATCCCGATGAGGAGGATGATGCCGATGACGCCGATCACGCCGAGGTCGGAGCCCGACAACATCAGCGCCACCAGCGCGCCGACGCCGGCCGAGGGCAGCGTGGAGAGGATCGTGACTGGGTGGATGTAACTTTCGTAGAGCACGCCCAGCACGATGTAGACGCAGACGATCGCCGCCAGGATCAGCCACAGCTCGTTGGTGAGCGAGGCCTGGTAGGCGTTCGCCGCGCCTAGGAAGGTCGTCGTCACCACCCCCGGCGCGTGGAGCTTGGCTTCATCGTCGCGGATCGCGTTGACGGCCTCTCCGAGCGAGACGTTCGGCGCGGTGTCGAACGAGATGTTGGCGGCCGGGAACTGGGCCACGTGGTCGATCTGCAGAGGCCCGGTTCTGGTCTCGACGCGGCTGAAGGCGCCGAGCGGCGTCGGCGCCCCGCTGCCAGCGCTCATGTAGAGCGTCGAGAGCCCGGCCGGTGTGTTGATCTGCGCCGGATCCGCCTCGAGGATCACGCGGTACTGGTTCGAATCCGTGAAGATGGTCGAGATGATGCGCTGACCGAAGGCGTCGTAGAGCGCGTCGTCCACCGTGGAAGGCGTGATCGCCAGGCGCGCGGCGGTGTCGCGGTCGATGTCGACGTAGGCGGTGAGCCCGTGGTCCTGAACATCGGCGCCGACGTCGCGCAGGCGCGGGTCCTTCGACAACGCGCCCACGATATTGGCCGCCCAGGTGTCCACGGTGGCCTGGTCGGGCCCCTCCAGCGAGAACGCGTACTGGGTGCGGCCGATGTTGGCGTCGATGGTCAGGTCCTGGACCGGCTGGAGGTAGAGCGTCATGCCGGGCACGCTCGCCGCTCGCTGGCGCAGCCGCTCGAGGATCGCGTTCTGCGCCGATGTGCGCTTGTCGAGCGGCGTGAGGTTGATCAGGTAGCGGCCGGTGTTCAGCGTCGTGTTGGAGCCGTCGACCCCGACGTAGCTCGTGAGGCTTGAAACGTCGGGGTCCTTGAGCAGCTGCGCGGCCACCTGCTGCTGCAGCTCGCTCATCCGGCTGAAGGAGACCGACTGACCGGCCACCGTCACGCCCTGGACGAGGCCAGTGTCCTGCGTCGGAAAGAGACCCTTAGGGATCAGGAAATAGAGCACCACCGTCAGCGCAAGCGTGGCCAGCGCCACCATAAGGGTCGCGGTCTGGCGCCGAAGCACCCAGTCGAGCCAGACGCCGTAGCGCTCGATCACCTGATCGATGAAGGCCGCGACGCGCTTGCCGAACGCGGACTCGTTGCGCTCGCCATGTGGCCGCAGCCATAGCGCCGACAGGGTCGGCGTCAGCGTCAGCGAGACGAAAGCGGAGATCACGATGGTCGCCGCCAGCGTCACCGCGAACTCGCGGAACAGGCGTCCCACCACGTCGCCCATGAACAGGAGCGGGATCAGCACCGCGATCAGCGAGACGGTCAGCGAGATGATCGTGAAGCCGATCTGCTCGGAGCCCTTCAGCGCCGCCATCAGCGGCGTCTCGCCCGCTTCGATGTAGCGCGAGATGTTCTCGATCATGACGATGGCGTCGTCGACCACGAAGCCGGTGGCGATGGTCAGCGCCATCAGCGTCAGGTTGTTGAGCGAGTAGCCCAGCAGG
>JAKAZA010000005.1 GCA_021816155.1 Pseudomonadota bacterium
CGGCGACGCCGGAAAGGCGCCTCGCGGCGATCCGCGGCCTTGCCGCCGCCGGCTGCCCGGTGACGGTGATGTTCGCGCCGGTAATCCCGGGGCTCAACGACCATGAGCTGGAAGCGGTGCTGCAGCGCGCGGCCGAAGCCGGCGCGGCGTCGGCCGGCTACGTGGTTCTGCGCCTGCCCCTGGAGATCAAGGAGCTGTTCCGCGAGTGGCTGGAGGCGGCGAGGCCCGAGCGCGCGGCGCGCGTGATGAGCCTCGTGCGGCAGATGCGCCACGGCCGCGACTACGACATGCGCTGGGGCGAGCGCATGAAGGGCGACGGCCCGATCGCCGAGCTGATCGCCGCCCGCTTCGCCGCGGCCCGCCGCCGCTACGGCCTCGAGCGCGTGATCCCGCCGCTCGACCTCTCGCGCTTCAAGATCCCCTCGAAGGCCGGGGACCAGCTCGACCTGTTCGGCGGGGCTAGCGGCCCTTGAACACCGCGGCGCGCTTCTGGAGGAAGGCGGACACCCCCTCGATGAAGTCCTCGGTGCGGCCGGCGATGCGCTGGCCGCTGCGCTCGTGGTGGAGCTGGGCGGACCACTCGTTGTCGAGGCTGGCCCAGATCGCCTGGCGGATCAGGCCGAGCGAGGCCGGCCCGCTCGCCAGCTCGCCCGCGATGCCCATGGCGGTCGGCATCAGTTCGGCGTCCGGGACGCAGCGGTTGATCAGGCCCCATTCCAGCGCCTTGGCCGCCGGCAGGCGCTCGCCCAGCAGGGCCATTTCCATCGCCCGCGCCTTGCCGATGCTGCGCGGCAGCAGATAGGTCGAGCCGCCATCCGGGATGAGGCCGATGCGGCGGAAGGCCTGCAGGAAATAGGCGCTCTCGCCCGCCACGATGATGTCGCCCATCAGGGCGAGCGAGCAGCCGACGCCGGCCGCCGCGCCGTTCACGGCGGTGACGATCGGCACGGAAAGCTCGCGCAGCGCGGTGACCAGGGGGTTGTAGACGGTCTCCAGCGCATCGCCCGCGTCACGGCCGCCGCCGCCAGCGCCGCCGCCCACGCCGCCGCCCGAGAGGTTCGCGCCCGAACAGAAGCCGCGCCCCTCGCCGGTGAGGAGCACGCAGCGGGCCGGCGAGTCGGCCGCCGTCGCCTTCTTCAGCGCGTCGCGCAGCTCGTTCGCCATATCGACCCCGGCGGCGTTCATCGTCGCAGGATCCGACATCGTGATGACGGCGACCGGGCCCTCCTGGGCGACTTTCACCTTCGTGTAGGCCATCGCTTAGCTCCTCGAGTTTTGCGCCATCGCAGGCGCCTGACGCTAAGTCGGTCAAGCGGCCCACGCCGACTGTCACGGCTGCGGCGGCACGATCCCACCGGGCGGATAGGCCGGCAGGTCCGGCGGCGCCGGCGGCAGGCCGGCCGGCTTGCCGGCGATGGCCTTCAGCATCAGCCGCACGGCCGTCTCCAGCTGCGCGTCATGGCCGGCGAGCAGATCGGCCGGCAGATCCTCCACCTCCACGTCCGGAACGACGCCGTGGTTCTCGAGCACCCAATGGCTCGCGAGGTTGTACATCGCGTCCTCGGGAATGGTGATATAGCCGCCGTCCATCAGCTGCCACTCGCCGCGGATGCCACGCACGCCGCCCCAGGTGCGTGTGCCCACCACGAGCCCAAGTCCGTACTGCCGGAAGAGGTACGGGAAAATGTCGCCGTCCGACGCCGACCAATGGTTGACGAGCACGACCTTCGGCCCGTTGAGCACCTCCTCAGGCTCGGTGGAGAGCCCATGCTCGCGGTTCGTGTCCATCGCCGCCAGCACCCGGCGCAGGCGTTCAAGCGCGAACGGAGCGATGAACCCGCCGCCATTCCAGCGGTCGTCGATGATCATCGCCTGTTTGCCGAGCTGTGCGTAGAACTGGCGCACGAACTGGTGCAGTCCCAGCTCGCCCATGTCCGACATGTAGACGTAGCCGACGCGACCGCCGGAGAGCTGGTCGACGACATGACGGTTGTGCGCGATCCACGCCGCCTCGCGCAGCGACAGTTCCGAGGCGACCGGCTTGACCAGCACGTGGCGGACCTTGCCGGAAGGGGTGTCGGCGATACTGAGATCGACCGGCGTGTCGGGGTCGGTCAGCTGCAGCAGGGCGTTCGGATCGGTCGGCGCCTTCAGATCGACGCCGTTGATCGCCAGCACATAGTCGCCGGCCTTCACCGCCAGGTCCGGCTGCGCCAGCGGGCTGCGGTAGTCGTCGCGGGTGTTGTCGCCCGGGTAGATCTTGGCGATCCTGTAGCGGCCCGAGGCGGCGTCCAGCGCCCAGTCGACGCCCAGCAGCGCCGGGCTGACGGGCGGCCCGGTCTCGCCGTCGTCGCCGCCACCCACATAGGTGTGGGAATTGCTGATCTCGCCGATCATCTGGCCGATCAGGTAGTTGAGATCCTCGCGCGAGCCGACGAGCGGGAGCAGCCTGGCGTAGGCGCCCCGCACCGCGGTCCAGTTCACGCCGTTCATCTCCGGGATCACGAAGAGGTCGCGCTCCAGCCGCCAGGCGTTGTCGAACATTTCCGCCCACTCCTTGGGCGGATCGACCAGCATCCGCATGTGCGAGAGATCGAGATCCTTGCGGGTGTCGTCGTCCTTGGCCGCGTCGGCCTTGGTGTCGAGCACCGTGTACTGCTCGCCGCTCTTGACCAGGACCCGCCGGCCGTCGCCCGAGAGCGAGTAGCTGTCGACGTCGGTCGTGAGGAGCGCGTCCTTGCGCTTTCCCACGTCGTAGAAATGCAGCTCCGAGGCCTCGCCAGGCAGCGAGCCGCTGATCGTCGCGATCGGCTCGGTCAGATAGAAGATGCGGTCGTCCCGGGCGTCGATCTGAACGATGTTGGCCGCATCGATCGGCAGCGCCACGGCCCGGGCCATCAGCCCGTCGAGATCGATGCGGATCGGAGAGCTGGCGCCCGGCCTCTGCGGCGGCGCCCGGCGGCGATCCGATCTGGACGGCCCGGCGCGCGGCTTGCCCGAACTAGGCGTGACCGCAGCCGCCGCCGCGCCGGAGCCCGACGCGTCGCCGCCGCCGCTGTCGGCGGCGGCATCGGGACCGCTGTCGCCCTCGTCGGACCGTGGCGCCACCGGCGACGGCGTGTCCTTGGCGAGCGGGATGCCGTAGATGCCTGTCGACTTCAGGATGGCGAAGTCGAACTCGATGTCCGAGCCAACCGCGTTCTCGTGCCGGCTGGAGGTGAAGAAGAGGTACTTTCCGTCCGGCGACCAGACCGGATTGGCGTCGATGTTTTCGCCGTTGCCGAGACGGGTCAGCTTCCGGCTGGCGATCTCGTAGAGATAGAGGTCGCGACGGCGCCCGAGCGCGGTCATACTGAACGCGAGCCAGCGGCCGTCCGGCGAGAACGACTGGTCGTGGATCTCGTTCTGCGCGTCCTGCGCCACCAGGGTCGGGGCGCCGCCGTCGACGCCGATCAGCCACAGCTTGTGCGCCCCGTCGCTGAACGACAGCATCTTGCCATCCGGCGAGAAGATCGGGCCGTAGAGGTAGCCGGTCGGGAACGAGGTCAGGACCCTCTCCAGCCCGCCCTCGGCCGGACGCACGGCGATCTCCTGCGAGCCGGTGACGTCGGTGGTGTAGGCGATGGTCTTGCCGTCGGGCGACCATGCCGGGTGGTCCTCGTCCGCACTTTGCGTATTGGTCAGATCACGCGTGGCGCCGTACTCGGTGGGCACGCTGAAGATGTCGCCGCGGGCGGAGAACAGCGTGCGCTTGCCGTTGGGCGCCAGCGCGTAATCCACCTGCTGCGCAGGATCGGCGTTGCGGATCTGCCCCGACACGTCCACGACCCGTCGCCGGGCGCGCGGATCGTCGTCCGGCACGCTGACCGGAACCTCGTGAAGCTGCTCGGACGGCAGATCGAGCATCCAGAGCTTGCCGCCCTGCTGGAAGGCGATGCCGCCATCGCCCAGCGCCGGGAAGTCGATGTCGTAGTCGGTGAAGTGGGTGACTTCGCGCGTCTTGCCGGTGTCGAGGTCATAGACCCAGATGTTCGCCCGCCGGTTCGCGTCCTGATCGGACAGGTAGTAGATCTTGCGCCCCGCCCACATCGGCGAGGTGTTGGTTCCCGACCAGTGGGTGAGCTGGGTCAGGGCGTGGCTGTCGAAGTCGTACGTGTAGATCTGCTGGGCGAGCCCGCCGTTGTAGCGCTTCCAGGTGCGGAAGTTCCGGAAGATGCGATTGTACGCGATCGTGTGGCCGTCGGGGCCATAGGTGGCGAGGCCGACGGCGTTGTCGATCGGCATCGGCCTAGGCGGCCCGCCCGCCACAGGGACCTCGAACATGCTGCGTATCCAGCTGTTCCACTGGTTCTGCTCGGTCAGGTAGACGACGTACCGGCTGTCAGGCGTCCAGGTGACGACCATGTTGTCCGGCCCCTGGCGCCCGCCGGAACCGGGCTGGACCGCCGGGTGGTACGTGAGCCGGCGCGCCTGGCCGCCGGCGGCCGGAATCACCCATATGTCGGTGCCGGCGTTGCTGGCCTCGGTGTAGGCGATCCACTTCCCGTCCGGGGAGACGCGCGGCAGCATGTCCTGGCCGGGAGCGCTGGTGAGGCGCTCGGCCGTCCCGCCGGCCTTGGCGACTGACCATACGTTGCCGTCGGCGACGAACACGATCCGGTCGCCGTACGGCTGCGGAAAACGCGGGATGGCGGCGCGCGCGGCCGGCGCGGCGACGATCGCGGCGGCCGCGAGGACGGCGCCGCTGACGGTGCGCGAAAAGGACATCGGCGCCTTGGCCATGCTGCGGTCCCGGACAGGGCATGGATTGCCCAACGGGCGGCCATACAGCGGCAGGATCGTCCTTGTCCCCGAAATCTCCGAGGTGAAAGACTTTTAATGCGCCTGCGGGTCGCGCCCGCTCAGCCGCCGCCGTTGATGTTGATCTTCTGTCCGTTGGCGTACGGATTGGCCGAGGAGACCAGCCAGGTGACCGCCGCCGCCACGTCCTGCGGCTCGGAGACGCGACCGAACGGTGAGCGGGCGTCGAGCTCGTGGATGTCCTGCACGCCGGCGGTCGCGCGGATCAGCCTGCTGCCCATCTCGGTGACGGTCAGGCTGGGCGCCACAATGTTGGCGCGGATGCCGTGCTGCCGCTCCTCCTTGGCGAGGGTCAGCGCCAGCGCCTCCATGGCGGCCTTGCCCATGTTGTAGGGCGCGCCCCGCGCGCCCATGCCGAGCGTCGCCACCGACGAGATCATCACGATGTCGCCGCGGCCCTCCTTGCGCATGTGCGGGATCACGAGCTTGCAGAGGTAGTGCGGGCCGAAGGCGTGGACGCGCACCACGCGCTCCATTTCCGCCGGGTCGGTGTCGGCCACGGACTGGCCACGGCTCGCGATGCCGGCGTTGTTGACCAGGATCGAGATGTGGCCGAAGTCGCGAAGCACGTCCGCGACCATTTTCTCGTCCTCGTCCCAGTTCTCCACGGCGGCCTGGTAGGCCCTGGCCTTGCGGCCCAGCGCCTCGATCTCCTTCACCACCTCGAGGGCGGAATCCTCGTCTCGCCGATAGTTGACCGCGACGTCGGCGCCCGCCTCGGCCAGGGCGAGAGCGATCGCCTTGCCAATGCCGCGGCCGCCGCCCGTGACAAGGGCCACGCGGCCCGAAAGATCGATCTTCATGAGGCTGCTCCCAGCTTGTCCGGCGCATCCAGACGCGGTTTCGCCGGGGAAGCCAATTCGAAAAGGCCGGCGGCCTCAGAACACCGTGTAGCCGCCGTCGATGACGAAAGTGTCGCCCGAGTGGTAACGCGACGCGTCGGAGGCAAGGTAGACCGCCACACCGGCGAAGTCCTCCGGCTCGCCCCAGCGGCCCGCCGGTACGCGGGAGATCACCTTGTCGGTAAACACCGGCGAGTTCTGGGCGCCCATGGTCATGTCGGAGCGGATCCAGCCGGGCACGATGGCGTTGGCGCGGATGCCCCGGCGGCCGAATTCCACCGCCAGCCCCTTCATCATTGCGATCACCGCGCCCTTGGTCGAAGCGTACGCTTCGTTGCGCGGCGCGCCGTGAATCGCCGAGACCGACGAGGTGACCGCGAGCGAGCCGCCCGGATCGCCGGCCTTGGCCCGCTCGACCATGTGCTTGCACGCCTCGCGGAAGGTCCAGGCCACGCCCTCGAGGTTGACCGCCATCACGCGCCGCCAGATGTCGGCGGTCACCTCGGTGAAAGGCGCGCCCTGGCCGATTCCCGCGTTGGCGGCCACGAAGTCGAGCCGGCCCATCGCGGCGATCGCCTCGGCCATGGCGGCGACCACGGCCGGCTCATCGGCCACGTCCACCTTCTGCGCAAGCACCTTGGCGCCATGGCCCAGAAGCTTCGTCTCCGCGGCGCGGTTCTTGGCCTCGTTCGTGCCCCAGATCACCACTGCGGCGCCGGCCTGCGCGAGGCCCTCGGCCATTCCGAGCCCAATGCCGCTGTTGCCGCCGGTGACGAGCGCGACCTTGCCGGTCAGGTCGAAGGGCTTGAAAGTCATGGATATCCCTACCTCTTGCGCCCGACCGTGACGGGGACCGCCGCGCCGGTGATGGCGTGCGCCTCATCGGACAGCAGGAAGACGATCACACGGGCGATGTCGTCCGGCTGCACCCAGGCCGAGGAGTCGGCCTTCGGCATGTCAGCGCGGTTTGTTGGAGTGTCGATGATGCTGGGCAGAACCGCGTTGACGCGGATCGAGTCGGCGGCCAGTTCCTCGGCCAGCGCCTCGGTCAGGCGCAGAACGGCGGCCTTCGCTGCGGTGTAGGGCCCCATTCCGGCCGCGGCTCTGCTGGCGGCGTTTGCGCCCATGTTGACGATCGCCGCGCCTCGCGCCTTGGCCAGGAAAGGCTGCGCGGCGCGCGAGGCGCCGAGGGCTGTCAGCAGGTTCATGCGGAACATGGCCTCCCACGTCGTCGCAGGGCTGTCGGCGACGAGGCTCCAGGTGAAGCCGCCCGCGATGTTGGCCAGGCCATGGATCTCGCCACATGCTTCGGCGACCTTGCCGAGCGCTTCGGCCGCGGACGCTTCGTCCGCGAGGTCGACACCGTCGAACAGCAGCTCGGCCGGCGCCGTGGCGCGCGCGTAGTCGATCCGTGCCACGTTCGCGCCGGCCGCCTCCGCGGCGCTTGCGACGGCGCGCCCCAGCACACCCAGCGCGCCGGTCACCACGATGGTCTTGCCGCTCAACGAGGCCATGCCGAGCCTCTTAGCGGCGCGTTCGCCGAAGGCCAAGGCGGCTTGAAGATGCACGTTCGCATGGCCGTGCGAACGAGATCCATGGCCCCTGGATATGCGAGTCGCCGCCGGGCGGCCCGCCCCGCGGCGGCGCGGCCGCCTGGCGCGCCCTCACACCCGCGTCAGCACCGCCGTCGACACGACCCGCGCGCCGGCCGTTTCGAACGCGGCGTTCTGCCGGGCGATGATCTCGTCAGCCGAGGCGCCGCCTGACGGCCAGGTGCCATGGGCGTCGCCCACGACGGTGACCTCGAGGCCGCGCGCAAGCGCGCCCATCGTGCTGTCGGCCACGCACATCTCGGACTGGGCCCCCAGCAGCACGACCTCGCCGTCGCCGGCAGCCTCGACCCAGGCGCAGAGCTCGGCATTGGAGAACGCGTCACCGACGGACTTCCCGAACGTGGGCTCGCCTTCGACCTGGCCGAGCGCGGCCCAGACGGCCCAGCCTGGTCGCCCCGGCGCCAGCGAGTCGCCGGGCTGACCGTCATGGCGCACGAACGCCACCGGCCGGCCGGCGCGCCTCGCCCACGCGATCACCGCACGCGCATTGGCCACCAGCTGATCGGCGTTCGCGATCGGCGGCTCGGCGACGCCGTCGAACATGCCGGTCTGCAGGTCGATCACGATAAGGGGGGCGCGCTCGCTCATGCGCGCACCCTACGCCGCACTTGGAACAAAACAAGCACTCACGCGCCCAGAAGCTCCTTGGCGTCGGCCCAGAGGCGGGCCGCCAGTTCGGCGGCGGGCTCGGCCCGGGCGAGCCGAGCGGATTGGCCGGCCCAGGGCTGCATCCGATCGATGTCGCCCGCGGCGGCGGCTTGTGCGACCATGCCTCGCGTGAGGCCGCGCTGCACCGGATAGGGCGCCGGCGCCGGCGCGTCCGCGGCCGTCGCGGCGCGAGCGTAGGCCGTCGCGAGACTGCGGCCCGGACGGCCGGAGAAGGCGCGCGTGACGAGCGTGTCCTCCGGCCAGGCGTTCGCCAGCGCATCGGCCCACGCCGGGTGCAGCCGTGCTTCCGGCGTGCGCAGAAACCCGGTGCCGATCTGGACCGCGCTTGCGCCCAGGGTCAGCGCGGCGGCGATCCCGCGCGCATCGGCGATCCCGCCCGTCGCAACCACCGGCGCGGCGACTGCGTCGACGACCGCGGGCACCAGCGCGAAGAGGCCGACGAGTTCGGATTGCGCCCGCTCCGGATCGAACGCGCCGCGGTGACCGCCGGCTTCTGCGCCCTGCGCCACGATGACGTCGGCGCCGGCGGCTTCGGCCGCGCGCGCCTCGGCGACGGTCGTGGCGACGGCCCACCATGATCCACCCTGCCGCTTCAGGCGCGCGACGAACTCCGGCGGATAGAGACCCATGATCGAGGAGACGACGGGCGTCCCGGCTTCCAGCACCGCCTCGCACTGGCGCGCGAAGTCCTGCAGCTCCAGGTCGCCCGCGGTCTGAGCGACTTCGGGCCCCCAGCCGCCGAGAAAAGCGCGCACCTTCGCCTCATGGCCGTGGTCGCGGACGGGCGGAGGGCCCGGAATCCAGAGGTTGATCTGGAAGGCTCCGTTGCTGGAGGCCCGCACGTCGGCCACCCACTGGCGGATCGCGTCCGCCGACAGGGTCAGCGCGCCGCAGCCGCCGAGCCCGCCGGCGTTCGCCACGGCCGCCGCCAGCGACGGGGGACAGGCGCCGGCCATCGGCGCGAGCGCGATCGGGATCGCGAGGCCGAAGCGGCGACAGAAGGCCTCGGCGCGTTCAAGGGGGGTCATCGAAGGGTCCTCCGGCTAGTGGCGGCGCCCTACACCCCGCCTGGGATGGCCGAAACCCCGCTCTCTCCGCTAAGGACCGCGCGACAATCGCCGAGGAACCCGATGCTGACGCTCTACTACGCGCCGTTCACCTGCGCGCTGGCCACGCACATCGCGCTCGAGGAGGCTGGCGCTGCTTACGAGACCGTGCGGATCGACTTCCGGAGCAACCAGCAGCGCAGCGCCGACTACCTGGCGGTGAACCCGAAGGGACGCGTGCCGGCGCTGGCGACCTCACAGGGGATGCTGAGCGAGACGCCCGCGCTGCTCGCCTACGTGGCGCAAAGCTTTCCCGACGCCCGTCTCGCGCCGCTCGACCCGTTCGGGTTCGCTCAGATGCAGGCCTTCAACAGCTACCTCTGCTCGACCGTGCACGTCGCGCACGCCCACAAGGTGCGCGGCGGCCGCTGGGCCGACGACGAAGCGGCGTTCGAATCGATGCGTCGCAAGGTGCCGCAGTCGATGGGCGAGGCCTTCGCGCTGATCGAGCAGGGCATGCTGAAGGGCCCCTGGGTGCTGGGCGAGACCTACAGTGTCTGCGATCCCTACCTCTTCACCCTGGCGACCTGGCTGGAAGGCGACGGCGTCGACGTCGCGCGGCTGCCGCGCGTGCTGGAGCACCGGGCGCGCGTGGCCGAGCGGGCGGCGACTCAGCGGGCGCTGGCGGCGCAGAGCTAGCTGCGCGGTTCAGCCCGGCGGCTTCGCGAACAGCGACGGTGGGAACGACCGGTTGAGCTCGATGGCGCTGACCCGCGAGCCGACCTCGCCGCTCGACTTCACCAGCTCGGCGAAGGGCATGCGCACGCCGTCGACCAGGCGCCAGTCGCCCAGCATCTCGAGCCGGGTCGCGCCACTTTCGGTGATGCGGTAGCAGCAGAGCCAGCCGCTCGACGGATCCAGCAGCGCTTCATAGACGTCGGCGTCGCCATAGGTCACGCGCACCACGGTCCACGTCCGGCCTCCGACGTCCGCGCTCCCGGCCATGGCGACCGTGGCGCCGCCGCGGCCCGAGAGCGCATCCCCGAACGCCAGCAGCGCGTAGCGGCGGGCGCGCTCGAAGCCGCCGGGATCGTCCTTGACCGGCCCGCCCGGCGCCGCGCGCCACGCGCCGTCGGACGTGGCGACCTCGATCCGGCGTCCCGCGGCCGTCGCGGTCTCGCGTCGCGTCCGGCCGTCGCGCTCGATCCACACGGCGCCGGTCGCCTGCCCGGTCGGCGTGTCGATCTCGAGCCGTTCGTGGATCGTCTCCAGCGACTCCAGCGCAAAGCCGCCGCGCCAGGCCCTGTAGCGGCCCACCAGATCGCGCAGGTTGGTGGCCGGGGCGGGGCCTTGCGGCGCGTCCGGCGCGATCTGCGCAGCGGCGGGGCGGACGGCGGACCCGACGAGACACGCCACGGCCAGCGTTGCGGCGCATGCCCTGGCGAAAGTGGTCAGGCGGCGGCTCACGCAACGGGGCCGGCGAACGCGGTCAGCGCCAGATGCTGCAGCAGGATGATGGTCTTGGCGTCGACGATCTGGCCTCGACCGATCATGGCCATGGCCTCGGAGAACGGCAGTTCCAGCACCTCGATGTCCTCGCCCTCGACCTCGACGCCGCCGCCCTGTCCGGCGCGCATGCCCGGTTCGTACTCGGCGATGTAGAGCCAGAGCTTCTCGGTGACCGCGCCCGGGCTCATGAAGCACGTCGCCACCTTTTCCACACGCCCCAGCCGGTATCCCGTCTCCTCCTCGACCTCGTCGCGGATGCGCGCCTCAGGCGCCGCATCGTCCAGAAGGCCGGCAGGCGCCTCGATCATCAGATCGTCGAGCCCGTTGGAATAGGCGGGGTAGCGGAACTGACGGACGAGGACGACCGTGCGGGCGGCGCGGTTGTATGGAACCAGCGCGACGCCGTCGCCGCGGTCATACGCCTCCCGGCTCACGGTCTGCCACGCGCCATCGCCGCGCAGCCAGTCGAACGTCGCCTTGCGAAGCACATACCAGTCGTCCGAGAGGAGGCGGATCTCGCGGATCCGGATGCGGTCGGCGACGGACATGGCTGGCGCTTAAGGGCCGGATCGTGCGACATCAAGGGCGTGACGCCCGGGGCCGCGATTCCTCTCCCGTCTCCCGCGCCGTCCGGCCGGGCCGGGACTTGACGGGTGTCGCGCGGGCGGACTGAACATTTCTCGCGCCTTCGATGACCGACCACGACCACGACCACCACCCTCACGACCACGGCGTCCACGACGCGGGCCACGCGCGTGAGCACGTGGGCGGCGACCATCGTCATCACCACCACCACCATCATCACGCCGCGCCCACCGATTTCGGGCGGGCCTTCGCCATCGGGATCGCCTTGAACGCGGGCTACGTCGTCGCCGAGGCGACCTACGGCGTGTTCGCCAACTCGCTGGCGCTGCTGGCCGACGCCGGACACAACGCCGGCGACGTGGTGAGCCTGGGGCTCGCGTGGCTCGCCGCCTGGCTCGCCGGACGCGCGCCCAGCCGCCGCTACACCTACGGTCTGCGTTCATCTTCGATTCTCGCGGCGCTCGCGAACGCGGTGCTGCTCGCGCTGGTCACCGGCGGGATCGCGTGGGAGGCCGTGCTGCGCCTGCTGCACCCCGAGCCGGCGGCGGGCGTGACCGTCATGGTGGTCGCCGGCGTCGGCATCGCCGTCAACGGCGCGACGGCGCTGATGTTCCTCGGCGGACGCGAGCGGGACCTCAACGTCCGCAGCGCCTTCCAGCACATGGCGTCCGACGCGCTGGTGGCGCTGGGCGTCGTCGCAACGGGCGGCCTGACCTTGATGACGCACTGGCTCTGGCTCGACCCGGCGATCAGCCTGCTGATCGGCGGAGTGATCGTCTGGGGCGCCTGGTCGCTGCTGCGCGAGGCGCTTTCCCTGGCGCTGGCCGGCGTTCCGGCCGGCATCGACCGCGGCGGGGTCGTCGCCTACCTCGCGGGCCTTCCCGGCGTGACCGAGGTGCACGACCTGCACATCTGGGGCATGAGCACCACGGAGACGGCGCTCACCGCCCACCTCGTGCGGCCGGGCGCCGAGCTGGACGACGCGCTTTTGGCGGAAGCATGCGCCGAACTGAAGCGCCGCTTTGCGATCCAGCACGCCACGCTGCAGGTGGAGGGCGGCGACCACCCCTGCGACCTCGCCCACCACGCGGCGGCCTGAGCCGCCTCCGGCGGCGCAAGGGCGGAACGGCGCATGCTACTCGCCGCCTGTGAGGTCGCGCCGGTTCTTCTCGAGCTCCTCGGCGTATCGGCGCGTGGCGTAAGCCTCGGAGAGAACGCCCAGCACCTCCTGGCCGTCGCCCAGCACGGCCAGCTCGTCGGCGCCGGTGCGGTCGAAGACCCCCATGACTTCCTTGATGTTCATTTCCGGGGTCAGCCACTCGTCGGTGAGGATCATCAGGTCCGACACGTGGCCGTCCGGATGGTGATTGGCGTAGACCGCCGAGGTGGGCACAAGGCCGGCGTAGCGGCGCGCATGGTCGAGCGCCGCCACGCGGCGCGTGGAGCCAAGCGGGAACCGCCGGCGGAACTCCTCGAGGCTGGCCGCAGCGGCGATGGTCGGCGCGTCGGCGCGCATCATCCGCGCGGCGGTCAGGGTGCGCAGCCAGCCGACGTCGTGGGCGCTGCGGATTGTCTCGCCACGCAGGTGCAGGCGCCAGGTGGAGAAGGAATAGCCGAACGCCTCGCGCACGATGAGGCTCGACACGATCGAAGCGGTGAGCGTCGCCGCGGTGAGACCGAAGTCACCCGTGGTCTCGAGCACGAGGAACGACATGGTGAACGGCCCGCCGACGATCGCGACCGCGAGCGCCCCCATTCCGACCAGCGACGCGGCCAGGCCGTCGACATCGACCCCGGCCCACTGGTGCAGCCCGGCCGCGTACAGCCGACCCAGCAGCGAACCAAGATAGAGCGAGGCGAAGAACAGGCCACCCCGGAAGCCGAAGCCGAGCGAGATGATGGAGGCCATCGTCTTGGTGGCGATCAGGAACGCCAAGGCCGCGATGCCGAGTTCGGCGGTCAAGTCGAGGCGCATCGCGCCGTGGCCGGCCGACAGAGACTGCGACGACATCATGGCCACGCTGACCAGCAGCACGCCACCGGCGATCGGCCTGAAGGCGCGCGCGCCGGGGCCGAGCCGGTTGGTCAGCATCTCGATCCACCCGACCATGCGCATGACGCCAATGCCGAACAGGGCGCTGACCAGGCCGAGGCCGGCGAACAGGAGGTAGTGCGAGAGCGGAAGGTTGGGCGCGGCGCTGATGCGCACCACCAGCGGCTCGAAATGGGCGAGCTGGGTTATGAGCACCGCCGCCAGGCTCGCGGCCACCACCGGTGCAATGTTGGCGATCGTGTACGAGCCGATGATGATCTCGAAGGCGTAGAACGCCCCGGTGAGCGGAGCGCCGAACGCGGCGCCGATCGCCGCGCCGGCGCCTGC
This sequence comes from Pseudomonadota bacterium, assembly GCA_021816155.1. Lineage (GTDB taxonomy): Bacteria > Pseudomonadota > Alphaproteobacteria > Caulobacterales > Caulobacteraceae > Acaudatibacter. The sequence goes on from JAKAZA010000005.1 coordinate 13,505, forward strand.
GCCCACGAAGGTCCGCAGGTCGCTGCGACGCAGGTTCAGCGCCCGACCGGCGACAGAGGCGACGGCGCCGCCCATCTGGGCATAGCCCGCCTCCAGCCCCACTGAGGCTCCGAAGCCGTTGGACGCGATGGTCTGGAAAGCGACGAACAGGCTGTCGCGGAACGACATGCGCCCGCCCCGCAGCGCATTGGCCTCGACGGGGTCGACCGGCGTGCCGCGCCGGCCGCGCGCCCACAGCCACCCGCTGATCACCAGAAGCGCCCCGCCGATCGGCAGGGCGACGAAGCGTATCGGCTCGATCCGCGCGGCCTCGCTCAGGCGCTCGCCGGAGTCGAGGGCGTAGAACAGCCGCTGGATGCCGTGCGCGAGCACGCCGATGGTGATCGTCGAGAGTCCGGCGGCCGCGCCGACGCCGGCGGCGATCACCACCATCCAGATTTCGCGCGCCCGGATCTGGCTGCGCACCCAGCCGAGCGCCTCGAGCGCCGGGCGCGGGACGTGCCTGCGCCTGCGCGCGGCGCGGGCCGGCGGCTCCGCCGCGCCGTCACTGGCGGCCGCGGCCATGGACACGTCGTCGACTATGCAGACCTCCTGCCATCGCGAAGCCGTCTATCTAGTGCAGGATTCCCCCGGGAAAAACGCATGGCTGCGATAGGTTTAGTCGTCTTGCCCGGAATTCGGCCCGGTCCCGCCGGCGCGGAACCGCGACGCAAATGCGCCTTCGCATCGCCACGAGCGGGCGCCATGCTGCGAGCGCACCTTCGAGGGACACCCAGGATGACGGTCGGCCAGCCGCTCGATCCGCCGCCGCACTATCCGAGCGCCCGCGCGAAGACCGCCGACCTCGTGGTCCATGTAGCGGGGCTGGGCCTCGCCGCCGTTGGCGGAGTGGTCCTCCTGGCGCTCGCGCTCGGCGACCATTCGCTCGGCAAGGTCGTCGGCGTCGCCATATACGCGACAGCCTCGCTGGTGATGTTGTCGCTGTCGGCCGCCTACAATTTCGCCAGCGCGCAACGCCGGCCATTCTACCGCCGCCTGGACCGCGCCGGCATCTTCCTGATGATCGCGGGCTCCTACACACCGTTCACCACCCAGGTGCTGACCGGCGGGTGGTCGGTAGGGATGACGGCCGCCGTCTGGGCGATCGCAGGCGCAGGCGCGCTCGGCCAGGTTTTCGTCCCGAACCTCGACCGCCGGATATGGGCGATGGCCTATCTCACGCTCGGCTGGCTCGTCGTCGTCGCGCTGAAGCCGGTGGTCGAGAACACCGCCTGGACAACGCTCGTGCTGCTGGCGCTCGGCGGCGTCATCTACTCGGTCGGCGTGATCTTCCACCTGAACCGGCGCCTTCGGTTCGGCCGCGCGATCTGGCACGGCCATGTGGTCGCCGCCGCCGGCGCCCACTGGGCCGCGGTGCTGCTCGGGGTGGTGCTCGTCGCGCCGATCGCCCGCTAGAAGACCACCACCGAACGGATGCTCTCACCCTTGTGCATCAGGTCGAAGGCTTCGTTGATCCGCTCCAGCGGCAGGGTGTGGGTGATGAGGGGGTCGATCTTGATCTTGCCCTCCATGTACCAGTCGACGATGCGCGGCACGTCGGTGCGGCCGCGGGCGCCGCCGAAGGCCGAGCCGCGCCAGACGCGGCCGGTGACGAGCTGAAACGGCCGGGTCGAGATCTCCTGCCCGGCGCCGGCGACCCCGATGATCACGCTCTCGCCCCAGCCGCGGTGGCAGCACTCGAGCGCCTGGCGCATCGTGGCGACGTTGCCGATGCATTCGAACGAGAAGTCGGCGCCGCCACCGGTGAGATCGATGACCGCCTGCACCACCTTGTCGCGGCCAACCTCGTCCGGATTGACATAATGGGTCATGCCGAACGCGCGGGCCGTCTCGGCCTTGGCCGGATTGAGATCGACGCCAATGATCCTGTCGGCGCCGGCCATCCTGGCGCCCTGGATCACGTTCAGGCCGATGCCGCCAAGCCCGAACACCGCCACATTGGCCCCCGGCCACACCTTGGCGGTCCAGATCGCCGCGCCGACGCCCGTGGTCACGCCGCAGCCGATGTAGCAGACCTTGTCGAAGGGAGCGTCCTCGCGGACCTTGGCCACGGCGATTTCCGGCAGCACCGTGTGGTTCGCGAAGGTCGAGCAGCCCATGTAGTGGAAAAGCTTCTCGCCGCCGATACGGAACCGGCTCGTGCCGTCGGGCATCAGCCCCTGGCCCTGCGTGGCGCGGATCGCCGTGCACAGGTTGGTGCGGCGCGACAGACACGACTTACACTGCCGGCACTCGGGCGTGTAGAGCGGGATCACGTGGTCACCCGGCTTCACCGACGTGACCCCCGCGCCCACCTCGAGCACGACCCCGGCGCCCTCGTGGCCCAGGATCGAGGGGAACAGGCCCTCCGGGTCACCGCCCGAGAGGGTGAAGGCGTCGGTGTGGCAGACCCCGGTGGCCCTGATCTCGACAAGCACCTCGCCGGCCCTCGGCCCTTCGAGCTCGACCGTCTCGATCGAGAGCGGCGCGCCGGCCTTCCACGCCACCGCGGCTTTGGTTTGCACGGACACGCGCCTCCTCTTCCCAAGGCCCGTGAAGCAAGCCGCGCCGCCGGGCGCAAGCCGAATTCCCGTTTCGGCCCGCATCGTCGCCTGAGCGCGGGTCTCTCGACAAAGGACAGCCGCGGACCGATCCTAGCGCCGAACGGACACGCTGCTTTGCAGGAGGCCGCCCATGTCCAGATGTTCCGCCAGCCTGGCGGCGATCATCATCGCGATCGCGGCGCTCATGGCCGCCCCTTCTTTCGGTGCGAACCAGGCTCCCCCGGGCGAGAGCTGCGTCTTCTCCCACGCGTGGTGGGGCTGGAGATCGCCGGCGCCGAATGTGATCCTGCTGCGGGTCAACGTGGACGACGTCTATCGGCTCGATCTCAAGAAGGGGAGCAAGCTCCTCAGCTATCCCGACGTCTACCTGATCAACCGGCAGCAGAGTTCCGACTGGCTGTGCAGTCCCGACGACTTCGACCTTTTGCTCAAGGAAGGCAACGGGATGTTCAGCGAGCCGCTGTTCGTCAAGAAGATCACCAAGCTCACGCCTGCCGAGATCGCTGCAATACCGCCCAAGGATCGGCCCTAGCGGCGGCACGAGCCAATCGGGCGCGTGACCCGATCGCATGGCTGGGCTAAGCCGCCGGCATGGGCGGCGCGCGACTGGAACAACTGACCCCGGGGATGGCGATCCCCTTCGCCGGCGACAGGGTGACCTTCGTCTCCGACGCGCTGGCCGCTGAATTCGCGGCCGGCGACCGGCTGATCGTGGTGCAGGAGACCGGCGAACTGCTGCGCGTGCCGGCCGCCGTCCACGCGCAGGCGGCGGGCGCCGTGGATCGGGCGGCAACGGCCTTCGCCAGGATGGGCGGGGTCAGCGACATTGCGGTCACCGCCTTCTTCGACGCCTTCGCGCGGCGCCTGCGGGACGACGCCGCCTGGGCGCCGGTCGCCGCGGCGAACGCGGCCGACGTCGAGAGCGCGAAAGCCCGCGGCCGATCCACGACGCGGCTTGCGGCCACGCCTCGGATGCGCGCCGACATGATCGCCGGCCTGGAGGAATGGCGCGACGCCGCGCCCTCCCGCGGCCGCGTCCTCGAGCGAGTCGAGCATTCGGGCTGGAGCGTCGAGCAGGTCACGGCGCCGCTCGGAGTGGTCGGCTTCGTGTTCGAGGGTCGACCCAACGTCTTCGCCGACGCGGCCGGCGTGCTGCGCGGCGGCAACACAGTGGTGTTCCGGATCGGATCGGATGCGCTGGGCACGGCGCGCGCCATCACGACGCATGCGTTGGCGCCGGCGCTGGCCGAGGCGGGCCTGCCGGATGGCGCGTGCGTGCTGATCGAGAGCGCCGAGCACGCCGCCGGCTGGGCCCTCTTCTCTGACAAGCGGCTGGGCCTAGCTGTGGCGCGTGGCTCCGGCCAGGCGGTGGCGCAGCTCGGCGCTGTGGCGCGCCAGGCGGGCGTTCCGGTCAGTCTGCACGGTACGGGCGGCGCCTGGCTGGTGGCCGACGAGACGGCGGACGCGACGCGCTTCCGCCTCGCCGTCGTTGCATCGCTGGACCGCAAGGCCTGCAACACTCTGAACACATGCTGCATCGTGCGCGCGGCGGCCGCGACGCTGGTCCCGCAGTTCCTGCTGGCGTTGCAGGAAGCCGGGCGCGCGCGCGGCCACGGCTGCAGGCTGCATGTGGCCGCTGGCGACGAAGCGCTCATCCCCGAGAGCTGGCGCGGCGCGCGCGCCAGGGTGCGGCGCGCCGACGGCGACAGGGACGAGCCACTGGTCGAGATGCTGCCGGAGGGCGCGCTCGGCCGGGAGTGGGAGTGGGAGGAGACACCCGAGGTCAGCCTGAAGATCGTCGACGATCTCGACGGGGCGATCGCCCTTTTCAACGCGCAGAGCCCGCGGTTCTCGGCCTCGCTGATCTCCGGGAGCAGCGATGCGCACGCGCGCTTTTACGCCGGGATCGAGGCCGCGTTCGTCGGCGACGGGATGACGCGCTGGGTGGACGGCCAGTTCGCCCTCAACCGACCCGAACTCGGACTGTCGAACTGGGAGAACGGCCGCCTGCTCGCCCGAGGCGGCGTGCTCTCGGGCGATTCCGTCTACACCATCCGTACCCGGATGAATCAGCAGGACCCTCACCTGCACAGATAGTCCGTCCCCGCTGAGTCTCGCAGGAGCCTGACGCCGCATGACCGTTCTGACGCCGCGCGATTACGTCGACGCCGCCAGCTTCGAGCGCGAGCGACAGCGCCTCGGCGCGGCATGGACTCCGGTCTGCCGGGCGGACGAGGTGGCCGGGGCTGGGGCGCAGAAGAGCGTCGTGGTGGCGGGCGTCCCGGTGCTTGTGACGCGCGGGCAGGACGGTGCGTTGCATGCGCTTTCCAACGTCTGCCGGCATCGCGGCATGACGCTCGTGGACGGCGAGGCGCGCGCCGACGCGATCCGCTGCCCGTACCACCTGTGGGCCTACAGGCTCGACGGCGCGCTCGCCGCTGCGCCGTTCATGGATGGCGCCGACCTCGGTGGCTGCGATTTGCCCCGCTACGCCGTGGCCGAGTGGGGCGGCTGGGTGTTCGTCAGCCTCTCGCCCCAGCCCTCGCCGCTGGCCGATGCGCTGGCGCCGCTGGCCGGCGCGCTCGACCCTGCGGCGCTGGCGGGCCTGAAAGTCGGCTATCGCCTCGCCTTCGAGCACGCCGGAACTGGAAGGTGATGGTCGAGAACTTCGGCGAGTCCTACCATCACATCGGCACGCACGCCGGCACGCTGCAGCCGCTTTGGCCGGGCGGCCAGACTGACGCCTCGGCGAGCGGCCCGGGCTGGATCGACCTGCGCCATCCGGATCACCCAGAGGCCGGGACGCTCGGCGTCTACGTGGTCTTCCCGCTCTTCCTGCTGGCCGTCACCCCGGCTCAAGGCTCGACGGTGTGGTATCACCTGACGCCGCTGGGGCCCGAGCGGATCCAGCTGGAGATCGTCGGTCTCTACCCACCCGAGGCGGCGGCCGACGCCGACGCGATGGCGCGCGACCAGGCGACGCTGTTCGCCATCCACCAGGAAGACATGGCGGCCTGCGAACGCGTTCAGGCCGGCCTGCGCTCGCCGGACGCGATCCTCGGTCCGTTGTCGCCGCTCGAGGCCGGCGTGGCGCGCTTCCGCGAGTGGGTGGCCGCCAGCTGACGGCGCCGCCAGCGGCTACGGCAATCCCGCGCCCGGCGCGTCCACCTGCATAGCCTCGATCCGCCCGGTGCGCGAGGCCGCGCACGCCTCCGGGTCGGAACTGGCCGCCGTCAGCACATAGAGCGTCCGCCGGTCGGCGCCGCCCAGCATGCAGGCGTAGCAGCCCTGGTCGGCCGTGATCCGCTCGAGCACCTTGCCGCCCTCCGCCAGGCGGATCACGTCGTTGGTGGTCGGCGAGGCGACCCAGATCGCGCCCTCGGCGTCGAGGCAGCAACCGTCGGCCGCCGCGCCTTGCGGCAGCTGCGCCCAGACGCGGCGCCTCGAAAGCACACCGTCGGCGGCGACGTCATAGGCGGTCATCCGGCCGGCGAATGTCTCCCCGACCACCAGGGTGCGGCCGTCGGGCGTTATCACCGTCCCGTTCGGGAACACGAGCTCGTCGGCTGCGACACTGACGGTCCCGTCGGGATCGACGCGCGCCATCTTCGCCGGCTTCATCTCGCCGCCCGGGAACGGGTAGCCGAAGTTGCCGACATATGAGCGCCCATGCGCGTCGGTGACCATGTCGTTGCAGTGACCGCTCGCCACGGTCGCGAGGTCCGCGTGGGTGACGGCGCGGCCGTCCGGTTCGATGCGGATCAGTCGCCGGTCGATCATCGAGACCACCAGCAGGCGCCCGTCAGGCAGCCAGCCGAGGCCGGACACCGGCCCGTCGGCCTTGAACATGGTCTCGCGCTTCCCGTCGGGCGCCATGGCGACGACCTCGTGCGCGTGCATGTCAGAGAACCAGAGCCGGCCGGCGCGCCAGCGCGGCCCCTCCGGAAATGCGAGCCCGTCCAGCACCGTCCGCAGCGTCCGCGCCATGGCGCACCTCCCTCGTGGTCGTCGGCGGCACCACATACGCGCGTGGTCCCGGCCGGCAAGCTTGACGCCGGGGCGCCGTAGGCCGGGGCGTCGATCGCGGCTATCGTCGACGCCGGGACCGGATGGAGGCATCGGCATGGACGGAGCGACAGGGACGCCGGCCGGCGTCGACGCGGGCGCGCTGGCGCAGATCGCGCCCAGCCTGCAGGCGGTGGTCGAGGCGGGCGACCTGTCCGGCGCCGTCACGCTGATCTGGCGCGGCGGCGAGGAGATCCAGCTCGACCTCGTTGGCCGGCGCGACCTCGCCACCGGCGCGCCGATGACCCGGGACACCATCTTCCGCATCGCCTCGATGACCAAGCCCATCACCACCGTCGCAGCGCTGATGCTGATGGAGGAAGGCAAGCTGCGGCTCGACGACCCGATCACCAGGTGGGCGCCCGAATTCGCCGACATGCGTGTGCTGAAGGACGCGACCGGGCCGCTCGACGACACCTACGCCTCCCCTCGCGACATCACGGTCGAGGACCTGATGACGCACCGCGCCGGCCTCGCCTACGGGTTCACCTCGATCGGCCCCATCGCGCACGCCCACCAGCGGGCGCTCGGCGACGTGCTCGACGGCGACATGGCGCCGGACGACTGGATGAAGGCGCTGGGCGGCCTGCCGCTCAGCTACCCGCCCGGCGAGCGGTTTCACTACAGTCACGCCACCGACGTGCTGGGCTTCATCGTCGGCCGCATCGAGGGCAAGCCGCTGCGCGAGGTGCTGATCCAGCGCCTGTTCGAGCCGCTCGGCATGCCCGACACCGACTTCTGGACCCCGCCCGGGAAGCAGGCGCGCGCGGCGCGGCTCTATCGCCCGAAGGACGACTTCAGCGCGCTCGAGGAGGTGCCGTTCCGCGCCCACGCCACGCCGCCGGCGTTCACCGGCGGCGGCGGCGGGCTCGTCTCGACCGTCGACGACTACCTCAGGTTCGCCCGCATGCTGCTCGCCGGCGGCGAGCTCGACGGGCGGCGCTACCTGAAACCCGAGACGGTGGCCATGATGCGCACGAACCGGCTGACCGACGCCCAGCGCGAGATTCCGTTCATGGGCATCCCGTTCTGGGCCGGCCAGGGCTTCGGGCTCGGGCTCTCGACCATCACCGACGTCGAGAAGCAGGCCTGGATGGGGCCGGGCAACGAGGGCGCATTCGGCTGGCCGGGCGCTTTCGGGACCTGGTGGCGCGCCGACCCGAAGGCCGACCTGATCCTGATCTACCTGATCCAGAACTCGATGCCGCTCGGTCCCGAAGCCGCCGCCCAGCTCGCCACCGGCCAGCGGATGGGCGCCCGCGCGGCGCTGCCGGTCTTCCAGCGGCTGGCCTACGAGGCGGTGGGCGCCGGCGGCGGTTGAGGCCGCGCGGCGCCGCCGGCGCCCTAGTCATCGTCGCCGCCGTCATCGCCGCCATAGTAGCCGCCGTAACCCTGATAGCCGTAGCCCTGGAAGCCGCCGTAACCCGGGTAGCCGCCATAGCCCTGGAAGCCGCCGTCTCCCTGAAAGCCGTAGCCCTGGTAGCCACCGCCGTCGCCATAGGCGCCGTAGCCCTGGTAGCCGCCGCCATAGCCGCCGTAGCCCTGTCCGTAGCCATCCCGGCCGTAGCCGTGATCGCCGCCATCGCCCCGGTAGCCGCCGCCGTCGCCGTTATAGGCCCGGCCGCCGCCGTACCCGCCTCCGCCCCAGGGGTCGGCGTGGGCGGCGCCGGCGATCAGTGTGACGGCGACCGCGGCCAGTGCGAGATACTTCATCGTGGCGTCCTCCATGCGGACCTTGATTGCGCCCCCTGAATAGGCCGGCGGCCGTGAACCAGCCTTGAGGCCGCCTCTCACCTCCCGTTCATCTTGCGGGGCGGCGCGCGAGGCTGTCGGACGGCGCCCTCTCCTGACGCCCGGTTGTCAGCAGCCGCCCTTCCCTCGCCACGCCGCCGAGCTTACCTTCCCCCCATGCCCAGCCCTCCAAACGCCGGCGTGGCGGACGCCTCGCGGGCGTTCATCCTCGACACGCCGCCGGCGCTGTGGACGCCGCACCGGCCGGTGCGGCCCGAGAAGAGCGAAGGCGGCATCCGCTTCAAGCTCAGCTCGGAGTACGCCGCGGCCGGCGACCAGCCGCAGGCGATCCGCGAGCTGGCGGCCGGCGTCATGGCGCGCGAGCACGACCAGGTGCTGCTCGGCGTCACCGGCTCCGGCAAGACCTTCACCATGGCGCGGATCATCGAGGAGACGCAGCGCCCGGCGCTGATCCTGGCGCACAACAAGACCCTCGCCGCGCAGCTCTACGCCGAGTTCAAGTCGTTCTTCCCCGACAACGCGGTCGAGTACTTCGTCTCGTACTACGACTACTACCAGCCCGAGGCCTACGTCCCGCGCACCGACACCTACATCGAGAAGGACTCGTCGATAAACGAGCAGATCGACCGCATGCGCCACTCGGCCACGCGGGCGATCCTGGAGCGCGACGACGTGATCGTGGTGGCCTCGGTCAGCTGCATCTACGGCATCGGCTCGGTCGAGACCTACTCGGCCATGACCTTCACCCTGAAGACCGGCCAGAAGGTCAGCGAGAAGCAGCTGATGGCCGACCTCGTCGCCCAGCAGTACAAGCGCAACGACAACGCCTTCGAGCGCGGCGCCTTCCGCCGCCGCGGCGACACCATCGAGATCTTCCCCGCCCACTACGAGGACCGCGCCTGGCGCGTCACGCTGTTCGGCGACGAGGTCGAGGCGATCGCCGAGTTCGACCCGCTGACCGGCAAGAAGACCGCCGACCTCGCCCAGATCCGCGTCTACGCCAACAGCCACTACGTCACGCCGCGCCCGACGCTGATCCAGGCCATCACCATGATCAAGGCCGAGCTGAAGGAGCGGCTCGACTGGCTGGTGAAGGAAGGCAAGCTCCTGGAGGCGCAGCGCCTGGAGCAGCGCACCACCTTCGACATCGAGATGATCGAGGCCACCGGCTCCTGCGCCGGCATCGAGAACTACAGCCGCTACCTCACCGGCCGCCGCCCCGGCGAGCCGCCGCCGACCTTCTTCGAGTACATCCCCGACAACGCGCTGCTCTTCGTCGACGAGAGCCACCAGACGGTGCCGCAGCTGGGCGCCATGTACCGCGGCGACTACCGGCGCAAGTTCACCCTCGCCGAGTACGGCTTCCGCCTGCCCAGCTGCATGGACAACCGCCCGCTGAAGTTCGAGGAGTGGGAGGCGATGCGGCCGGACACGGTGTTCGTCTCCGCCACGCCCGGCGCCTGGGAGCTGGAGAAGACCGGCGGCGTCTTCACCGAGCAGGTGATCCGCCCCACCGGCCTGATCGACCCGCCAGTCGAGGTGCGGCCGGTGGCGAAGGACGGCGCCAGCCAGGTCGACGACGTGATCGCCGAGTGCCGCGATGCAGCCCGCCGCGGCTACCGCACCCTCGTCACCGTGCTCACCAAGAAGATGGCCGAGGACCTCACCGAGTACATGCACGAGCAGGGCCTGCGCGTGCGCTACATGCACTCCGACATCGACACCCTGGAGCGCATCGAGATCATCCGCGACCTGCGGCTCGGCGCCTTCGACGTGCTCGTCGGCATCAACCTGCTGCGCGAGGGCCTCGACATCCCCGAGTGCGGCCTCGTGGCCATCCTCGACGCCGACAAGGAAGGCTTCCTGCGCTCCGAGACCAGCCTCATCCAGACCATCGGCCGCGCCGCGCGCAACGTCGACGGCAAGGTGATCCTCTACGCCGACAGCATCACCGGCTCGATGGAGCGGGCGATGGCCGAGACCAGCCGCCGGCGCGAGAAGCAGGAGGCCTACAACGCCGAGCACGGCATCACGCCCGAGAGCGTCAAGGCCCAGATCAAGGACATCCTCGCCAGCCCCTACGAGCGCGGCGACCGCGTCACCGTCGACGCCGGCGTCGCCGAGACCGCCAGGCCATTCCTCGGCTCCAACTTCCAGGCCACCCTGCGCGACCTCGAAAGCCGCATGAAGACCGCCGCCGCCGACCTCGAGTTCGAGGAAGCCGCCCGCCTGCGCGACGAGATCAAGCGCCTGAAGATGCTCGACCTCGAATTCGCCAACGAGGTCTTCACCCCCGAGGGCGAGGCGGTGGACCGGGGCGCGGTGAAGCTGGCGCGGGCGGAGGCGAGAGCGGAGAAGGCGGAGCGGTACCAGCGGCATGGGCGGCCGGGGCGCCGGCGCTGAACCCGCTCCCCCCTCGCGACAGCGGGGGAGGTGGCGCGCGAAGCGTGACGGAGGGGGCTACGCCGCCCGGTACCGGGTGCGGGCGGAGGTCTGAGGCTTCGACGCGCACGCTACCAATTGTCCGATTCCAGCTGGGTGGCGAGGCCGACGCGCGTGGGGTCGGACGGAGCGCCCGTCCAGCAGGTGACGAGGAAGCTGTAAGGGCCGCGGCGATCGCTGAAGGCCAGCTTGGCGCGCAGGACCCATCCCCACTGAGGGCTCCGCGTGTACGTCCGGCCGCTCACCGCGCCGCTGGACCGCGCGGCGTAGGCGGCGAGCGTCTCGTCGCAGTCGGCGAATGGCTTTGCGTCGGCGACGGCCGTCTCGTCGGCGGCCGCCTGCCACGGGGGAAAGGCGTAGTCGTCAGGCATCGTGGCGCTCTTGCTGTCGGTGGCGAGGAAGGCGGCGATGCAGAAGGCCGCGAGGTAGGGCGCACGCATTCAGCTGCGGCGACGCATGGGTGGGTATTTCCCTCGGGGCCGAGCCGGGAAGTAGAGGTCCTCCTCGCCCGTCTCCATGATGACGAGTCCGCCGTCCGTGAAGTGGGCCACGCCCAGCATGCGGCGACGCGAATGCTGCACGGTCAGGGAGGTGTCGACGCACCTATCCTCCGTCCTGATGCAGTCTTGGATGCGCATCGCTGTGAGGCGGCTGTTGTCGTTGGCCGCGCCGTTTCGCCAGGGATCGTCCTCGACCGCGTGAGCGATGCACTGGCGCAGGGCCACCAGGCAGGCGTCGTCGCCGCGGTACGGCGAGCCAGGGACGAATCGCGCGTCCGCGGCGGGCGCGACCGTGGCCGGGTTCACCTCGCCGGACGGGGGCGGAGGCGACTGCTGTGCGATGGACGCTCGGGGCGACGGCGAGGACATCTCTCGGGATGGCGAGGCCGCCCGCGCCGGACGACCACCCCTTGCCCGGCTCGGCCCACGGTTCGGTTTGGACTCCTCCGCGTCGGCGCCGCGCCCAGCAGTCCACTGGCCGCTGGCGCGACCGCTGCCGGCCGGCACGCGCGGCTGGTCCGGATCGTATTTCGCGACTGGCAGGATTGCAGCCAGGACCACACCGGGGTCGACGCCGGCCCTCAGCAGGCCGTCGGTGAGGAACAGGCGGTGGGCGTCGGCGCCCGGCCGGGCGAGGCGCGAGAGCCCGCTGAGCGCGAGGTGCATCGCCGCCAGCGCGTCTTCGCGGGCGCGCCGGCTGTCGGCCGCTTTGGCGAGGTGCGCCAGCTGTGTCGGGGTCGGCGCGCCCAGGTGCGCCGCAGCGAGCAACACGGCCAGACGCGGATCGCGCGGGTCGACGCTGACGTCGCGCGGCGATGCACCGGCCGGTGCGAGCACGGTTCCCGCGCCCAGGACCAGGCCGGCGTCGGTGAAGCGCATGACATCGTCGGTGCGCCCTGCTTGGGATTCCCAGTCCTTGGCGAGCCGCTCGGCGAGCATCTGTGTCTCCTCGGCACGAGGCGGCCCGACGACCGCGGCCTACGGCAAGGAGAGCCCAGAAAGAATCGCCCCGTCAAGAACAAAACGAGAACCACCTTCCTGCACGCCGTCCCTCGCCGGCTTCACAAGGGAGACGCGCCGGCTTGCGGGCTACTGCCGCGGCGGCGGCGCGCTCTGCAGCTCCAGCGGGGCGTCGGGATCGGTGAGGGTGAAGGGGACCGGGATGCGCACCGGCGCGTCAGCCTGCGGCTCGCCGTCGACGAGGCGGGGCTTCAGCTTGAAGTCGCCGGCCAGGTCGAGCGCGGCGGCGCCGAAGCCGTAGCCGCCAGGGCGCTCGCCGAAGATGTGGCAATGGCTCAGCGCGCCCTGGATCGTGACAAGGCAGTCGAGCGCGGCCACGCCTTCGATATTGTTGGACAGCGCGCGCACCGGGTAGGCGTTCTTCACCTGCTCGCGGGTCGGGAACGTGAGGATGACCGGGCTGGTCATCATGTGCGCCATGTCGGCGATGTCGGGGCTGACGCCGGGCGGGTGCAGGCTGAAGGCTACGGTGATGTCGCTGGGCTGGAGGAGCGCCGCGTCGCCGGTGTCGACCTTCGGATTCTCGGGATCGGCCGCGGCCATGGCGAGCGCCGCGGCGCCGAAGCCCTGGCCGGCCGGATCCTCGGAGACCAGCGTGCAGTCCTTCAGCTTCAGGTGGCGGGTGCGGGCGCAGCGGATCACCGCCTGGCCCTCCACGCCGGCGGCCCTGGCGGCGGCGGGATAGTACTTGACGACGACGGGTGGGACCGGGGGCGGCGTCGGCGCGGCGCGCGGCGGCTGAGCGGCCGGCACGGAAGCTCCGGCGACGGGCTTTCCCACCGCGGGGCCGCCCGTCGTCGCGGCGAGGGCGGGCGTCGTGGCGAGCAGCGGCGCCGTCAGGATAAAGACAAGCGGAGCAAGACGCTGGAAGGCAGTGCGCATGGCGCCATTTTCAGCCCGACCGGCGCCGCGCCGCAAGTCCGCCGATCGGTCGCCGCGGAAAGGCGCGCGACGGCGAGATTTCCTGGCTTCCGCAACGCCCGGGGCGCGCGTAGGAAGCCCTGCGAAGCGGGACGGAACCCGCGCGCTGGGGAGTCAGACGACGATGGCGGCTAAGGCGTTCGGACGGGCGGCGGCAATGGGCTGGGCGCTCGCGTTGGCGGCGGCGGGCATGGCGGCGGCGCAATCGCTGCCGACGCCGACACACGACTACAAGGCCGCGCCGGCCGGCAAGTACCAGATCGACGCCAAGCACACGGGCCTGATCGCTCGGGTGCCGCACCTCGGCTTCTCCTACTCGATCTTCCGCTTCCAGACGGTTTCCGGGGACCTGAACTGGAATCCGGCCAACCCGAAGGCGGACAGCCTGACCGTGACGGTCGATCCGAAGTCGATCACTACGGCGCCGGTCCCGGGCTTCTCGCAGGAGATCCAGGAAAAGTTCCTGAAGGTGGCCCAGTTTCCGACCGCCACCTTCACCTCCACCGCATTCCATCCCGCCGGCCCCACCCATGGGACGGTCGAGGGCGACCTGACGCTGATGGGCGTGACCAAGCACGTGACGTTCGACGTCGACATGATCGGCGACGGCAAGGGCTTCCGCGGGCCCGTGATCGGGGTTGAGGCCACGACCAGGCTCGATCCGAAGACGTACGGGCTGCCGCCGTTCATCACGGGCCCGATCGAGCTCGTCATCGACACCGAGTTCGACGCCGTGAACTGAGGCGCGCGTACGCACGATCGACGCAGCGTGATCCCGCTTTGGCGGGTTACGCGACCGCTGCGCGAGTGCTAGCTTTGCCGCTGCGGGGGCGAGTCCAGGGGCGTCGCAAACTTGCGCGGGTATTGCGCTTCATTGACCGTTGTCGCGGCCTGCGGCTTGTTGGCCGCGTGTGGGACGCGAGGTTCGGCTGCGACCGGCACGCCGATCGGCGTGGCGGCGGCGCCGCACCCAAGGGCCGGGCTCTGGCGGTGGACCTCGCAGACGGCCGGCGCCAAGGACGTGTGCCTTTCGGGCCAGCTGCTGAGCGTCTTCGCCTCGCGTCCCGACTGCCCGCCGGCGCGCCGCTGGCGGACCGCGAGCGGCGCCTACGAGGTGCGGATCGCGTGCCAGGCCGGACCGGCGGGCGGCGTCTACGCCCGGGCGCAGGGCGACTTCAACTCCGCCTTCCAGATCGACCTGCGGCTGGGCGAGGCCACCGACCACATAGACGCCCGCTACCTGGGCCCCTGCCCGCCCGGGCGGCGGCCGGACGACCAGCCCTGAGCCGGCGCGCCGCGGGCCGCGCGGCTCAGGCCGCCCTGGCCAGCGCCTCCCACGTCGTCCTCGCCATCGCGGGACGGACCCGGATGCGCTCCAGCCAGGCCGCCAGCGGCGAACCCTGCAGGATCTCGGCGCCTTCGGGGCATTGCGACAGCATGTCGATGTGCGAGCCGGCGTGGATGTCGGCCAGCGAGAACGTCTCGCCCGCCATGTAGGGGCTCTTCGCGACGAAGCCCGCCAGCACGTCCGTGACGCGCCGCGTGGCCGGCGCGGCGGCGACGGCCGCCGCATCGTCGACGGGAAGGCCGAGTCGGGGCGCGACGACGCGGTTGAACACCAGCGGAACCGCGCCGGTCTGGCTGAAGAAGTACCAGTCGACCACGCCGATCGCCTGGTTCATCCGCGCCTCGGCCTTCGGGTCGGACGGCGTCAGCGACGGGCCGGCGCCGATGGCGTCCAGGTAACGCAGGATCGCCTGCGTCTCGTAGAGCACGAACCCGTCGTGCTCGATCACCGGCATCCGCCCGAACGGATGCATGGCGAGATGGGCGGGGCTCCGCTGCTGGCCCGGCGTCATCGCCGCGATGCGATAGTCGAGACCCTTCTCGACGCACCCCGCGACGGCGGCGCGCCCGAACGGGCTGCCGATGACCTGGTGGATGACGATCATGCTGTTAGCTCCCTTGCCGAGCAGTCGATTTCAGCTTGCGGCCACGCGGCCGGCGTAGAGCGCAAGCAGCCCGCCCCAGCCGTTCTCGCTGTCGAACGTGGCGCGCGCGCCGGCGGCGCCCTCGCCCATCCGTTCCAGGTGGCGGTGCTCCAGATCGACGCGGGTGAGATCACCCTCGCACGTGAAGGCGACCTCGACCTCGGTGAGCAGGTCCGGGTGGTAGGCCCAGTCCGCGCCGATGCGCCAGGCCATCACCAGGCGACGCGGCGGATCCCAGACCAGAACGTCGCCCCACTCGGCCTCGGTCCCGTTCTCCAGCAGGCCGTACCAGCGGCCGCCCTGCCGGGGCTCGATCACCGCGGTCTTTAGCGGCGAGTCGCCGATCGAGTGGCCGCGCGGCCACCAGCGATCGAAGCCGGCGGTGAACACCTCGAAGGCGCGCTCGGGCGTCGCGGCCACCTTCACGCTCTTGCGCACCGGGGCGGGCCTGATCGTGACGCTCATCCGTTGTCCTCCTCCAGGAAGCCGCGGCCGGGCGCGGCGTCCGCCGCGGGCTCATCGAACTCCGCCGCGAACGCCTCGAGCGCGCCGGTCCAGAAACGATCGAGCCACGCGCGCACGGCCCCGAGGCCGGCTGGATCGATCGCGTAGATGCGCCGGGCGCCATCGGCGCGGTCGCTGACCAGGCCGGCCTCCTTCAACACCTTCAGGTGCTGTGAGACGGCCGGACGGCTGACCGGTAAGCCCTCGGCGATCTCGCCGACGGGCTTGGGGCCGGACGCGAGCCGCTCGAGGACCCGGCGCCGGGTGGGATCGGCGAGCGCGGCGAAGACCTCGCCTGAGTAAGCCATGACTTACCGTAATCATGCGCTTACACACTGTCAACGCGCGGCCATCCGGGCGACCATCGAGACCGCAGGCCAGGGGGCGGCGTCAGTTCGCCAGCAGGTATTCCGGACGCTCGCGCTTCACGAACACCAAGCTCTCCTCGAAGTCGGTGACGATGTCGAGAAGCTCGGGACCGGTCACGATCGGCGCGCGGCCCGACGGAAAGCGGAAGTTCCAGAAGCTGACGATGTGCGTCACCGCCCCCAGCCGCTCGCCCAGTTCGCAAAACATGGCGGGCGCATCGAGCAGGAAGTCGCGGAACGCCTGCGGTCGGCCGGCGATCAGGTTGCGGAAGGCGCCGTCGTAGTGGCGCAGCGACGCTTCGGCCTCGTCGAGCGTGGCCCGTATCGCGGCCTGGAGCGTAGCGCGCGTCTTGCGCAGACGCGCGATCGTCTCCGGGTCGGTCTCCCCGCGGGGCCGCACGGCGCAGATGATGTCCGCCACCCGCGCGACATCCGGCATCGCCTCACGCAGGGTCCATTTATAGTAGAGGAAGCCCTTCCAGCAGAAGACGCCCTCCTGATATTCGGGCTTTTCGAGGCGCAGGGTCAGCCGCAGCGGTTCGGTCTCGGCATCGACGGTCGCGGAGAGGATCTTGCTTACCAGGCGCGACCCGCGCCGCTCGTCCTTGGTCCCGTCGGCGTAGCAGAGATCGATCAGCTTCTGCACCTCGCGTTCGACGAAGCCGAACATCCGCGTCATGTCTGCGTCCGAGATGTCGAAGTAGCATCGCGCCGGATCCCGACCGTGCCGGCGCAGTTGCTCGCGCAGCAGGAACGGGTCCAGCGACGGCAACCGGTCGATGAGCCCCAGCAGATCGCGGTCCGACTGGTCGGCGCGCCAACTGTCGCCGAGGTAGTCCGACAGCATGCTGTCGTAGTTGATCTGGTTCACGAACAGATAGCGGCCGCCGAGTTTGAGGTCCTGGCCGTCGATCGGGATGATGACCTTGGTGGCGGTGCGCCGCGCGTCGAAGAACAGTTCGCCCTCGTTGCGCCGCAGCCGGTGCTTGAGGATCAGAGACTTGTTCAGCATTGGATTCTTGAAGAACGGCCGCGCCGACCAGGCCGGGTCGTGGCTGCGCCGCTTGTGCACGCGCAGGAGGTTCAGCACGCGCGCCGTAGACGCGCTCTCCTCCAACTGCGCGAGATTCCTCACGGAGCTGTCCGTCACGTCGTCTCCCGGGAGCGTGCCGCCGGCACGACCGGCGATACTCAGTATCTTGGACGACGATGCGCGCGCCGCTTTATGGAAAGCTTAATCCGGCCAGTCATCGCGGCGGCAAATTACTGGCAAAGCGCTGACGAAATCTAGTCAGGTCACGTCACGCGCCAGATCTGGGTGGCGGCTGAGCCAGGCGGCCGCATAGCTGCAGACCGGCACCAGCGTCGCCCCATCCGCCGTCGCCTTGGTCACCAGCGCCTCCATGAACCGGCCCGCCGCCCCGCTTCCGCGCAGCGCCACCGGAGCCTCGACGTGGTCGATAAAGAGCCGGCGCCCGTCGCGCCGGTAGTCGGCGAAGACGACTTGGCCGCTCTCAATCATCTCAAACCGTCTCGCGGCCTGGTTGTCCTTGAGTTCCGACATGAATTCTCTACCGTCTCGCGCCAGCGCAGGATCGCGACTATCCTGACGTGTCAGATAAAGGCTCGAGGACCCCGCCGCAAATGCGCGCCATTGTTAAACTCCTGGCGTTGGTCGCCCTGGCCGGCGCCGCCGGCTGCCACCGGGCCCAGCCGCCCGGCGTCAGCATCACGCCGATCCAGTCCGCCGCGAATGGCCACGCGCTCGCGCCCGGCCTGTGGGTCGAGCGCGTCTCCGACCGCAACGGCGCACAGATCAGCAAGATCTGCCTCGACGCCGCGTCGGCCGCCGCCTTCGCCTCGATGGACCTCGACCTGGCCGGGCGCTGCCGCCACCACGCAATGGCCCAGGCCGCCGACGGCAGCTGGCATTTCTCCACCAGCTGCGACATGGGCCACGGCGGCCAGGTCGCCACCGAGGGCGTGATCCGGGGTGACTTCGCCAGCCACTACACGGTCGAGACGCGCAGCCTGACCGCCGGGGCGCGCAACGCGGCCGCCGATGGCCCCAACCGGGTGTTGGCCGACGTACGTCGAGTCGGCGAATGCCCGGCGAACATGAAGCCCGGTGATGTCGTCCTGCCGAACGGCGCTCACACCCGGCTCTCGGACATGTCCCGGCGTGCTTGACGCGGCGGTTTCGGACGCCCCCTGGAGACTGCCGTGAGCCTTAAGACCGCCGCCCTGGTCAGCCTAGTCGTGGCGACCGCGAGCCTAGGCGCCTGCGACAGACTGCCGTTCTTCAGAGTCACTTCGCCCGCTCGCAAGCCAGGCCTGTGGGAGCAGTCCATGCAGACCGACCGCAGCCCAAGCCCGATCGTAACGAAATGGTGCTTCGACCAGGCCTCCGACCGGCGCATGCCCGTGCTGCCGAAAGGCCCACGGCGCGCCGGCTTTTGCTCGCGGTTCCACATAGCCAGGAACGGCGGTGCGTACACGGTGGATTCCGTCTGCGGCTTCGGCGGCACGGCCATCACGGCCCACGCGATAATCAGCGGCGACTATTCCTCGAAGTACACGATCGTCAGCACGGTCGACATCGCCGGCTCATCGAACCCGGCCCGCAACGGCAGGCACAAGACGACGATCACCATGACCTACCTGGGACCCGACTGCGGGACCGACCTGGGGCCCGGGCAGATGGAGCGACCGGATGGGACGGTCGTCGACATGGCCCAGTTGAGAGGCGGCGGCTTCGGCGGAGGCCATGGCCCGGCGGCTCGCCGCGGCCCCGGCGCCAGCGGCGGCCCTCCCGCCAACTCCGTCAGCAACAGCGCGGCGCCCTGATCCCCCGAATCCGGTGGCTTTGCGGCAGGTGAGGGGGCGCTTCAGCGACGCCGCTTGACCATTCATGCCTTCCTGGTTATGGATAAATTCATATCCCGGAGGTTATTTTTTTCGCATGCCGGACCCCACTGATCTGCTGTTCCGGACGCTCGCCGACCCCACTCGACGCGCCATCTTCGAGCGGCTGTGCCGCGACGGCGAGCAGACCGTGGCGGCCCTGACGGCCCGGGCTGGCGTCTCGCAGCCCGCCGTCTCGAAGCATCTTGGGGTGCTGAAGCGGGCTGGGCTCGTGCGCGATCGCCACGCGGGACGGCAGACACACTACAGCGCGCAGCCGTCGGCCCTGGCCCCGCTGATCGGATGGACCGGTCAGATGGCGAGCTTCTGGGAAGCCCGGTTTGACGATCTTGAAGACCTGCTCAGGAGGATGGACCAATGACCGGCATCGAGACCCAGACGCGATCTGTCGTCGTCGAGCGCGACACGCCCTTCCCGCCCGAGAAGGTCTGGCGCGCCCTGACGCAGCCACACCTGATCGAAGCTTGGCTGATGAAGAACGACTTCGAGCCCGTTGCAGGGCGGCGCTTCAGCCTGACGGCCGACTGGGGCGTCGTCGACTGCAGCGTGCTCGAGGTCGAGCCCAACCGGACGCTCTCGTACACGTGGGTCGCGATGGGGGTTGAGACCACCGTGACCTGGACCCTGACGCCGTCCGCCGGCGGCACGCGCCTGCGTATGGCGCAAACCGGCTTCCGCGCGGACCAGGAGCAAGCCTACCAGGGAGCGACCATCGGCTGGCGGCGCTTCTTCACCGCGCTGGAAGAGGTTCTGGCGCGGCCGGGCTGAGGCTTCAAAGGCGCTCGACGGCCATCGCCACAGCCTCGCCGCCGCCGATGCAGAGCGAGGCGAGGCCGCGCTTCTCGCCTCGCGCCTCCAAAGCCGCCAGCAGGGTCACAAGGATGCGTGCGCCCGATGCGCCGATCGGATGACCTAGCGCGCAGGCGCCGCCGTTGATGTTGAGCTTCGCGTGCAGGATGCCGAGTTCACGCATGGCGATCATCGAGACGACCGCGAAGGCCTCGTTGACCTCGAACAGGTCGACGTCGTCGACGCTCCAGCCGGCGCGCTTCAGCGCCTTCTGCATGGCCGGACCGGGCGCCGTGGTGAAGAGCCCGGGCTCATGAGCATGTGCGCCGTGGCCAGCAACTCGGGCGACCGGCGTCAGGCCAAGCGCCTCGGCGGTCGACGCCCGCGTCATCACGAGGGCCGCCGCGCCGTCCGAGATCGATGAGGCGTTGGCTGCGGTGATCGCGCCGTCCTTGGCGAATGCGGGCTTCAGCGACGGGATGCGCGCCGGGTCGGCCTTCATCGGCTGCTCGTCGTCGCAGACGAGCGAGCGGCCGCTGCGACCGGAGATCTCCACCGGCGTGATCTCGCGCCTGAACGCTCCGCTCTCGACCGCACGGCGCGCGCGCGCCAAGCTCTCGATCGCGTACGCGTCCATCTCTGCCCGCCCGATCTGGTAGGCGGCCGCCGTCTCCTCGGCGAAGGCGCCCATCAGCTTCCCGCCTTCGTAGGCGTCCTCGAGACCGTCGAGGTACATCGAATCGATCACCCGGTCGTGGCCAATGCGGGCCCCGCCGCGATGCTTGGCCAGGAGATACGGCGCATTCGTCATGCTCTCCATGCCGCCAGCGATGACGATGTCGGCCGAGCCGGCGGCCAAAAGGTCATGGGCGAGGATCGCCGCCTGCATCCCCGATCCGCACATCTTGTTCACCGTGGTCGCCTCGACCGACTTGGGCAGACCAGCCTTCAGCGCGGCCTGTCGCGCGGGCGCCTGGCCTAGGCCGGCCGGCAGCACGCAGCCCATCAGGATCTGCTCGACGCGCTCCGGCGCGACCCCGGCGCGTTCGACGGCCGCCTTGACGGCGGCGGCGCCGAGCTCGGTCGCCGACGCGCCGGCGAGCGCGCCTTGGAATCCGCCCATTGGCGTGCGGGCGTAGGCGGCGATGACGACGGGGTCGGCGGCGGGCATGGCGCTACTCCTTGTGACGCCCGTCATGTGACCGCTGAACCGTTCGCGCGCAAGCGGCGCCAAGATCACTCTGAGTGCGCAAACGCAACGCTTGCGTTCAGCTATGCAAGATCGCACCTTCGCCCGATGGGACGCACGGCAAACTATTCCAACGAGCGCTGCTCGGTCGCCGCCGCCTTGTCCGTGGTCGGCGATCCGTGGACGCTGCTGATCCTGCGCGACGCCTTTTTCGGAGTGACCCGCTTCGACGAATGGCAGGCGCGGCTCGGCGTGGCGCGCAATGTGCTGGCGGCGCGCCTGAGAACACTGGTCGACCACGGGATCCTACAGGCGCAGCTCTACAGCCAGCATCCGCCGCGCAAGAACTATCTGCTGACGCCTAAGGGGCGAGACCTGAGGCCGGTTATCATGTCGCTGAAGGCGTGGGGCGACAGATACGTCTATGGGTCCGGCCAGGAGCCGGTCGATTTCATCCACGCCTGCGGGGCCGTTCTCGCGCCGCGCATGGTGTGCGGCGCCTGCGGAGAGACCATTCGTGGTCGCGACATCAGCGCCAGCCGCAGGGACGCCGCGACCGTCGGCGAGGCGCTGGCCAAAGCGCCGCGGGACGCGCCGGGTTAACTTCGGTCCTTCGTCGCCGCTTAACCATTGCCGCCCTAGCGTCCCCGGGCATGGACCAGCCTGCTCCGCTAGCCAACGTCCGCGACCGGCGCGCCGCCGAGCGCATCCCGACATCGTTGCGCGGCAAGGTGTTCCCAGGCGCCATAGACTGCGTCGTAGCCGACTTCAGCAAGCTCGGCGCGCGGCTGAAGTTCTCCGGCGATCCGCCGGAGGGCGTGCGCTTCACCATGGTCGTGTGGTCGAGCGGGGTGGCGTTGGAGGCGGGCGTGCGCTGGCGCCGAGGCGACGAGATCGGCGTCAAGTTCGACGGCAGCCGCGACCTTCGCCGTCCGGCGCCGCCGCACCTGGCCGAAGCCCAGGCCCTCTGGATGCAGCGGCGCCCGCGCGTCGGCCGCCGCGCGCTCAACGCCAGCCCGGTGATCCTGCAGCAGAAGACTTACTGGCCGCGGCGCATCGCCTCACCGCGCTGAGCGCTACGCAGAGGCCGGCCGCGTCGGCATGACTCCGGCCAGGGCCGGCCTGCCGGCGAGAGCGTTCCTTATTCCTTGGTCGAAGCGGCGGCGAACACCGTTCGAAGATTGGCGGCTCCACCGTGTTGAGCGCGGCGAACATCCAAGAGATGGCGCGCGCTCTCGCGCCCGCATTCGCTGGCAGGAGACCCTCGTGGCGCGTCGCGATGTGCAGCACGATCGCGCCGGATTCGAACAAAGCGACATCGCCTTCTTCGTAGGTCGGGATCTGTCCGAAAGGATGAAGCGCCAGATGCGCAGGTTGCCTCATCGCGCTGAACGAAAGGAGTCGCGCGTCGTATGGCGGCCCAATTCCTCAAGAGCCCAGCCCACACGCATGTCGCGCGCCAGTCCCTTGCCTTGATCGGGCGAGCGTTCGAAAGCGGTGACAGTCGGGGTCACGGGAAGTCTCCGGTCTTGATCGCACGGCCCCTCGGAGCGGCTGTCGCCTCAGGTCGCGGCCGCGGCGTTCCAGGCGCGGACAGTCCCCCTCAACACAGGGACGACGCGCGCGACGATCGCGTTCCGACACGTTCGGCGCCGTGGATTTCGCGGCCCGTCAGTCGCGCCAGTGGTCCGCCAGCCATGGCGCGGCGCGCCAAGTCTGCAGGCCGAGCCCGAACCGATCGGCCATGGCCTCTTCGGGCTTCGGCGAGCCGTGGAAGATCAGGATGCGGGCTCCGGGCGGGGCCTGCGGCGTCGTCCACATCCGGGCCGGCCAGGGAGCAAGGCAGCCGACGCGCCAGCTCTGGCACCAGGCCTTCGGCCAGAAGCTGAGCTCGCCGCGCTGCTCGAGGTACTTGCTGAGGTACTCCTGTTCGTTGCGGATGCGGGTGACGATCTGGTCGGTGTCGCGCGAGAACGCCTCGAAGAGTGCGTATCGTTCCGACGGACGATAGCGGTACACGGACGAATTTCCGACCAGCCTCACCGGGTGATACCAGTCGCGTATCAGCGGGAAGGCGCCTTCGAACTCGAACAGGGGATCGATGGCGCTAAGGATCACTACGTCGAGATCGAGGTAGAGCACCGTCTCGTCCAGCAGGCCCTCGAGCGCCGGCGAGAACGACGCGAGCTTGAACCAGCCGCGCTCCTTCGGCTGCGCGATGCGCGGCAGCGGGGGGATCGGCGCGGTGATCACCTCGCCCCGAACGCCGGCCGCGTCGTCGGTCAGGCAGACGAAGCGGAACGGGCGCGCCAGGTGGCGCGCCACCATCGCGTAGAGCCGGTTCACGTACTCAGGGCCGTACTTCGCGCCCCACTTCATGCAGAGCACCGTCACCGGGGCCCGCGAGTTCGGCGGCGCGACTGTCACGCGGCGGCGCGCGCGATGAAGCCGCCGCCCAGCACACGGGACGGCTCGGCGGGATCGTAGAGCACGCAGGCCTGGCCGGGCGCGACGCCCTCCTCCGCCTGGTGGAAGACCACGCCGGCGGCGCCGTCGACCAGGGCGAGGCGTCCGGCAGCCGGTTCACGGGTGGAGCGGACACGCGCCAGCACCGGCGCACCGGCGGCGGCCGCCGCTTCCATCCCGGCGCCCTCGCCCAGCCAGTTGGCCTCCCTGAGCACGAGTCGGCTGGTGAGCAGCGCCTCGCGCGGACCCACGATCACCTGGCGTCGGTCAGCGTCTATGCGCACGACGAACAGCGGCTCGCCGACCGCCACGTTAAGGCCGCGGCGCTGCCCGACCGTGTAGCGCGTGACACCCTCGTGGCGGCCGAGCACGCGGCCATCGAGATGCACGATGTCGCCGGCGAGCGCGCCTTGCGGACGGAGGCGATCCACCACCGTGGTGTAGCGTCCCTCGGGGACGAAACAGATATCCTGGCTGTCCGGCTTGTCGGCGACCGGAAGTCCGAGTTCGGCGGCCACGCGCCGCACGGCCGGCTTCTCCAGCGCGCCCAATGGAAAGCGCAGGTACTCCAGCTGCTCCGGGGTGGTGGCGAACAGGAAGTAGCTCTGGTCTCGCGCCGGATCGGCCGCGCGGTGCAGCTGCGCCCCGGCGGGCGCGGCGATCCTGCGAACATAGTGGCCGGTCGCGAGCGCGGCGGCGCCGAGGTCGCGCGCCACATCCATGAGGTCGCGGAATTTGACCGTCTGGTTGCAGCGGATGCAGGGCACCGGCGTCTCGCCGCGCAGGTAGGCGTCGGCGAAATCGTCCATCACCGCGGCGGAGAAGCGGCTCTCGTAGTCGAGCACGTAATGCGGCAGCCCGAGCGCTTCGGCGGCGGCGCGCGCATCGCGGATGTCCTGACCTGCGCAACAGGCGCCCTTGCGCCTCACGGCCGCGCCATGATCGTAGAGCTGAAGCGTGACCCCGACCACGTCGTAGCCCGCCCTGGCCAGCAGCGCCGCGGTCACGGTGGAATCGACCCCGCCCGACATCGCCGCCAGCACCCGCGCGCCGGTCGGCAACCCCACGGCGTCGCGGGCCGCCTCGACGGCGTCGTCAGCAAGGGTGGTTTCGGCGGAGGGCATGCTCAGGCGCGCCATGTAGTCCGCCGCGCCGCCAATTGCGAGCGCCCGGCTGGACTTGACCGCCGCAGGCGCCGCAGCATGCTCGCCGGGAGAAAGGGGCCGTGCATATGGACGCCATCGCACCACGCCGGGCGCGCAGCATCGCCGAGTGGAACGATATCCGCAGCCGCATGGCGCGGCCCGAGGACTGGATCGAAGGGGTCCGCTCGTACCGGCCACAGCCGACCGACGTGATCATCACGCCGTTCGGCAAGTGCGGCACCACCTGGTTGCAGCAGACCTTCCACACGCTGCGCACAGGCGGCGACATGGAGTTCGACGACATCTCGCGGGTCGTGCCCTGGATCGAGACGGCGAAGATCGTCGGGCTGGATCTCGAGGCGCCGCAGCGCGCCGAGCCGCGGGGGTTCAAGAGTCACCTCGGCCACGGCGCCATACCGAAGGGCGCGCGGTACGTCGTCTCGTTCCGCGACCCGAAGGACGCCCTCGTGTCGAATTACAGGTTCATGGAGGGGTGGTTCCTGGAGCCCGGCGCGGTCTCGATCGAGGATTTCGCCGCCCAGTGGATAACCCGCGACGACTACTGGAAGCACCTGATCAGCTGGTGGGACGTGCGGGGCGAGCCGAACGTGCTGGTGTTTTCCTACGAGGGCATGACCGCCGACCCGGCCGGCCACATCCGCCGTCTGGCCGCGTTCTGCGGGATTCAGCTCGACGCCGGCTTGCTTGATCTGACGCTCGAGCGCAGCTCCCTGGCCTACATGCTCGAGCACAAGGACAAGTTCGACGACCTCCTGATGCGCGAGATCTCCGAGGCGCGCTGCAACCTGCCGCCGGGCAGCGACTCGGCCAAGGTCCGCAAGGGCGGCGTCGGCGGCCACCGCGCCGAGCTGCCGTCCGAGGTCGCCGCGGCGCTCGACGCAAAATGGACCGAACTCGCCGCGCCCGCCACCGGTCACGCGGACTACGCCTCGCTCGAGCGCGCCGTGCGAGCGCTGGCGTAGCCGCCCGGCGGCGCAGCGCCTGTCGAGCGCCAGACCGAGCCTACGGAAGCGCCGGGAGTACGGTGAGACTGTTGATCAGGGACGAATTGTTGAGCGCCTGGAACACCTGGCCGGCCGCCTGGATCGACAGCTGAGCCTGCTGCAGGTTCGCGCTCGCTTGGGCGAGGTTCGCGCCCGTGGTGTTGCCGATGAGCTGTTGTAGCATGGTCTGTTGCGAGCTCAGCGAGTTCTGGACGTTGGTCACCTCGCCCTGCGCCTGGCCGTTCTGGGCGACGACGTTGTTGAGGCCGGTCTGCACGGTGTTGAGCCCGGCGATCTGCTGGGTGAGGAACTGCGATTGCGCCTGGGTCAGCGTACCGCTGAACGGGCCGTTCGGGCCCTGGTTGTAGGCCGCGATCGCCTGAAGCGCGGTGAACAGAGGCGTCGCCACCTGGCTCGCCAGGAAGCCCGTGCTGATCGTAGTGTTCTGGTTGAGCTGGGCGGTGGCGATCCGCTGATCGTTGTTGAACACGCTCTGGACCGATGGCGCCGATGCGAGCTGGCTGAGCGAGGTCGCGCTCACCGGCTGAGTATTCACCTGTCCCCCCGCGAAGAGGTATTCCCCGTTGTAGGTGCTGTTCAGCCCGTTGACGGCGCTGCCGTACGCATCCTGCAACTGCTGCATCAGCGTGGTCCCATTGCCGGCCGCGAGCGTCTGGGTGATCGCCTGGACCGCGCTGGTGGCCGCGCCGGACACCTCGGTGAGAGCCGAGTTCTGCATGTCGAGCTTGGCGGAGACGACCTGCGAGTTGTTGAGGTACCCAGTTACCTGAGTCTGGGTGGCCTGCATGGCGGTCAGCGCTTCTGCGCCCGCACCATAGCCGCCGAGGTTGTTGGCCGCCTCGGACGTGGAGAGTTGCTGCCCGGCGTTGGTTTGCGCGAGCTCGGCCTGCATCAGGTTGCCGAGGGCGGTGCTGTAGGCGCTGGCGGTAGAGATCCGGTCCATCACTGAATCACGTTTAGCAGGGTGCTCATCATGCTCTGGGCGGCCTGGAGCAGGCGCGCCGAGGCGTTGTAGGCCTGTTGATAGGAGGTGAGGTTCACCAGTTCCTGGTCGAGGTTGACGCCTTCCACCGATTGCAGCCGCGTCTGGGCCTCGGTCTGCAGAGCCGTCGCCGCAGTGCTGGCCTGGTCGGCCGAAGCCGCGACTTGACCGAGCGAACCACCCAGGTTGGCGGCGTATTGCGTCACGGTCGTGGTCATGGCCGGCAGGTTGCCGGCCGCGCCGAAGTTCGTCTGGACGTTGGCGGCCGCGGCGAGCGCCGCGGCGCCGGAACCGTCGCCCGGCGCCACCACCGGGTTGTTCGGCGCCGCGGACAGATCGAGCTGCGCGAGCGCCATGTTCATCGGGTTGGCGGCGATGTCGGGCCGGATCTGGAACGAGGTCGTGATGCTGGCCTGCTGGGCGCCCCCGAGCCCGAACAGCTGCGTCATCGAGGGACCGCCAAGTCCCCGCTGCGTGCTGTCGGAGGTCACCGAGAGCGTCGTACCCGGCTGGCTGGGCGCGAAAGTGAGGGCGCCCTGCGCGTTGAGGCTGAAGCTGCCGTACTGGCCGACGCCGCCGATCGGCGCGTTGAGCGCGGTCAGCAGGTCCTGCATCGTCGGGTGGCTTGCCGGAGGCACAGCCACGGTGACGCTGGCGATGGGCGAGCCGCTGGAGTCGGAGAGCTGGAAGCTGATCTGGCCGCCCGGCGTGAAGCCGTTGGCGTCGCTCGGCTTCAAGCCGGTGTTGTAGTCGGTGATCTGATTTGAGGTGATCAGGTTATTCAGCCCGAAGAACTGGCTGAAACTCTGCCCCCCATCGCTCGAGGGCGTCGACGCGCTGTCCGCTATGGCGACGCCCGTGTTGGCCGCAGTGGCTGAAATGCTGAGCGCGCCGTTGGAAAAACTCGCCGTGGCGGCGCCGCCGAGCGCGGTGTTGAGCGAAGCGAGGAAAGTGGACGGCGTGAAGGAAACCGCGCTTCCGCCGTTCACGCTCATCGTGTCGGCCGTGAAGTTCACCTGGACCTGTTGCAGCAGGTTGCCGCTTGCATTGGTGACGGCGATGTTCGTCACCCCCTGGAAATCGCCGACGATCGTCGGGAGGTCGAGCCCTGTGTTGCGGCCGGTGAGGGTCTGCTGCGGCGGCGAGGCGGTGTTGGCGTTATGGGCGGCGTTGATCGTGTTCACCGCGCTCGAGACATAGTTGGCCAACTGGGCCTGGACGCCGGGGATGATGGTGTTGCGCAGCGAGAGCAGGCCCGCGATCTCGCCGCTGCCGGGCTGGAGCGTCACGCTCTGGCTCGACATCGGCGGCGTCACCGAGAGCAGGCCCATGCCACTCACCGATGGCGTATAGCTGATCGTCGCCGCGCCGCCGAAACCGGCCAGAAGCTCGCCGGTCGAGGAACGCACGACGACAGTGCCGTTCGATTGCGTGGCGACATTGATCGACATGAGCTTGGACAGCTGACTGAGCAGCTGCGCCTGGCTGTCCTGTGACCCGGAAGCGTTGCCCTGTGTCGCCGATGTCGTGGAAATCTGGGTGTTGAGCTGGTTGATCTGGCCCAGCAGCTGGTTGACCGTGCCCACATCGCTGGCGATCTGCGCATCGGCCTGGCCGTTGAGACCCGAAAGCGTGCCCGCGATGTTCTGGCTCGAGCCCAGGAAGTTCGTGAGGTCACTCAATATCTGGCTGCGCGGCAGCGACGAGGCCGGATCGTTGGCCGCCGCCGTGAAATCGGTGAACACGGTGTTCAGCTGGTTGAGGTAGCTCGACGCCTGGCTCGGGTCGCCGAACGCGGCCTGCGCCTGGTTGAGGAGGCTGGAGATGATGCTGGCCGAGCCCTGCTGCGAGGTCGCCTGGTAGCCCGCGGCCTCGAGGTACTGGTTGGTGACGCGCTGGACCTGGTCGACCGTGACGCCTACGCCGGCGCCCCCGGCCACGGCCGGGCTTTGATTCACGACCTCGCGCACATAGCCGGGCGTGTTCACGTTGGCGACGTTGTTCGAGACGGTGCTGATCGCCGTCTGAGCGGTCTGCAGGCCCGAGACCGCCGCGTTCATCATGCCGGTGATCGACATCCGCGCTACCCCCGCTCGGCAAGACTCAGCGCCGCACTAGGCAAAAATTGCCCAACAGGCGGCTGAACGCTGCCCTGCCCCGCGCTTAAGTCTTTGATCTGAAGCGACTTCATTCGGCGAACCGACTCCTTGGCGTCGGGTTCGGGGCAAGACCGGCGCCAACCTGGACGCCGCATCGCCGCGCAGCCTTCGGGGCAGGCGGAGGTTGCCTATGCGCCCCGGCAAATTCCGCCGTCCTCCCATCGGCCCACGCCGCGGTGTTCAGCCTCTTTGTCACACCTTTTCAATCCTTTGTGCCATTGGCGCGAGGGTTGCTTGGGACGGTCGAATGTCCGGGCGCAGCACGCGCCGCTTCCCGCCAACCTCCTGCATCTGGGGCGCCATGCTGGCTGCGTCCGCCTTGCTGTCGACAACATCCCCTCCGGGCGGCGGCGCCGATCCGAGTCGCCAGGCCTCGGAAACGGGTTCGAGCGGCGACGGATTCTCCGGCGCGCTCGCGGCGCTGATGACGGTTGTCGGTCAGCCCCTCCCGGCCGCCCAAAGCGCCGCACCACCAATGGGCGGCGGCGACGCCGGATCAGGCGCCGGTGGCGGCCAGGCATCCAAGAGCACCGGCGGCGGCCAACCATCCGCCAGCGCGAGCGGCAGTCCAACCGGGCAGTCCGGCCCTCAGGCCAACGCCCAGACCGGCGCCCCGGCGGGCGTAGGCGCCGCGACCGGCAGCCTCGCGCCCGGCGCGCTCGCCCTCACTTCCGGCTCCGCCGCGCTCAACGCCGCGCTCAACGCGCTGGGCGCTGTCGCGGACGCGCAGGGCGCAGGCGACGCGGCAAAGACAGCGACCGGCGGCGCGGCGGCCGGCGACGCACCGCAGAAAGCCGGCGCCGCCCCGAGCGGAACCGCGCCCTCGGGCGCGATCCTGGCCACCAATGTCGCGGCGACGGCCGGCCGCTCCTCCGCAGCGACCGGCAGTCGAACGGGGGCGTCCGGCGCCGGCGCCACGCCCGTGATAATCACCCTGACGCTCCCCCAGACGCAGGACGGCTCAGCCAGCCCGGCGCAGCCGGGCGCGGCGACGCAGCCGGGGGGCGCATCGACGTCCGGATCTCAGACGGGCGCAACCCAGACAGCCACGCCCCAGACAGGTGCGGCGCTCGACCCGCGTCTGGCCCAGTTCGTCGCCCGAGGAGGCGCTGCTGCGGCCCCGGCCGCGGCGCAGGGAACCAACGGCCCGGTGGCCAGCGCGGGATCAAGCGATACCGCCGCCTCGGCGGCCGCCGCGACAACCAAGGGCGTCGCAACCATGGCCGCGGGCGCGATGCCGACGACGGCAGGAGCGCTCGAAGGGACCGCCGCGGCGCGCCCCGCCCAGACCCCAGGTGGCTCCACGGGCGACGCGGCGGCGAAGACATCCGTGCAAAGCGGCGTCACGACCGCCAAGAACACCCCCGCACCGCCGCCGGTCGCGAAGGGACAGCTCGCCAACCAGAATGCCAAGACGGACGCTTCCCTCAACGGCGCGGGCCCCAGCAGCGGCCCGCAGCAGCAGGCGCCGCAGCAGACCGCCGGCAATCAGCTCGGTGCGCCCAGCGCCGCAGCCGCTGCCAACGCACAGGCGATCAACCCGGCAGCCGCAGCCGCGGCGCCTGTGCAGGCGCCGGCGGCGGCCACCGCGCTCGCGGCCGCTCATGGCGCGCAGATCATCGACCAGATCGCTTCGCAGGTGGCCGCGAAGTCGAGCGCCGGCAAGTCGGCGTTCGACTTCGCGCTCGAACCGGCGGGCCTCGGCCGGGTCGACGTCAGCCTGAAGTTCGACGCGCAAGGCCAGGTCTCGGCCGTCCTCTCGTTCGCCAATCCAAGCGCCGCCGCAGAGGCTAGGGCCCGCGCCGGCGACCTGCATCAAGCGCTTCAGCAGGCGGGGCTGAACGTCTCGCAGAGCGGCCTGAGCTTCACCTCAGGGGGGGGTCAGGGTGGCGGCGCACAGCCGCAGGCGAGTCACGCCGTCTACGCTCCCGACACCACGCTCGCCGAGCCCGACCTTCCATCCAGCGCCGTCGGCCGCGCCAAAGCGGCCGCCGGCGGCCTCGACATCACAATCTGAAGGGGACCGGTCATGACCTCGACCGCCGTCGCGCCCACCAACGCCGCCCAGGCCGCGTACACCTCGAACAACGCCAAGACGAACAACACCAGCGGCACGTCCGGTACCAGCACGACGGCGGCCGGCCAGCTCGGCCTCAATCAGGGCCTCGCCTCGCTGGCGAACAACTTCCAGAGCTTCCTCACGCTGCTCACGACGCAGTTGCAGAACCAAGACCCCACCAATCCGGTCGACACCAATCAGTTCACTTCGCAGATCACCCAGATGACGGGCGTCGAGCAGCAGCTGCTCTCCAACCAGCTGCTGCAGCAGTTGGTGAACGAGCAGACGGGCGTCGGCGCCGCGGCCCGGCTCATCGGCGACACCATCACCGCGCCCGGCTCCACGTCCAACGCCCCGCCGATCACCGGACAGGTCACCGCAGTCGGCCAGTCCAATGGCCAGACCGTCCTCACGGTCGGCTCGACGCAAGTCCCGCTCAGCTCGATCACCAGCATCAGCAGCAATGCCAACCCCACCTCTGGCGGCTGACCAACAAGCCCAAAGTAGAAGGACCCGAAGGCCATGAGCCTTAACAGTGCAATGCAAGCCGGCGTCGCCGGCCTCGTCGCGAACTCGACCGCGCTCTCCACCATCTCCAACAACATCGCCAACGTGAACACGGTCGGATTCAAGCAAAGCCAGACCAACTTCGAGAGCCTTGTCACTGGCACGGGGACGGACGCCTCGCTCGAGGGCGGTGGCGTCATGGCCTCGAACCAACAGCTGGTGAACCAGCAGGGCCAGCTCACCCAGACGAACTCGCCGCTCGATCTGGCGATTTCGGGCCAGGGCTTCTTCGTCACGACCAGTCAGGCCGCCAGCGTCTCGCCGACCAGCCCGGCCCTCTTCACGCGCGCCGGCTCGTTCCAGCCCAACAGCCAGGGCTATCTGCAGAATAGCGCCGGCTTGATCCTTCAGGGCTGGCTCGCGAACTCCGCCGGCGTGATCACGCCGAACCCGTCGAATCTGGCGAGCCTCCAGCCTATCAACGTCTCGCAGGTCGGCGGCGCCGTAGAGCCGACCACCACAGTCGGCGTCACCGCCAACCTCGACTCGAGCCAGGCCGTCTCGGCCGCGGGGACGGCCGCGGGGCAGACCCCGCCCGGAGCGGGCGCGTACAATCCCTCCACGAACAGCATGGCGATGTACAACGTCAACAGCGCCAACGGCGTGAAGCCCGATTACTCGATCCAGATTCCGGTCTCCGATTCGCAAGGCGGCCAGCACACCGTTCAGTTGGACCTGCTGAAGAGCTCGACGCCCAACCAGTGGTATGCCGAACTGGTCGCGGTCCCAGCGTCCGACGTGGTCGAAGGCGCCGGCCTCTCCAATGGCCAGATCGCCACCGGCACGATCACCTTCTCCCCCACCGGGCAAGTGCAGAGCGACACCCTGTTCGCCAACCCCAACAACCCGACGATCGCGCTGGGCGCCAGCGCCGCCGCGGCGCCGGGCGCGGGGCAAGTGAACTGGGCGCCGAGCTTGGGCGTCGCCGCACAGACCATCACGCTCAACCTCGCCGGGGGCAGCGGCAGCACCGGCGGCCTGACACAGCTGAACAGCCAGTCGGTGACTCAGTCGATCAACACCAACGGAACGGCGTTCGGCAACCTTGCGAACATCGAGATCAACGCCAGCGGGATCGTCACGGCCGTCTTCTCCAACGGCGTCACACAGAACCTGGCGCAGGTCGCCATCGCCACGTTCCCCAACCCCGATGGACTGACGCCCGTGAACGGCGATGCATTCCAGGTCTCGCAGAACAGCGGGACTTTCACCCTCGAACAGCCCGGCTCGGGCGGCGCGGGGCAGATCGACCCGTCCACCCTCGAAGCTTCGACAGTCGACCTGTCGTCGCAGCTGACCGACCTGATCACAAGTCAAAGCGCCTATTCTGCTTCCTCCAAGATTATATCGACATCTAATCAGATGATGCAGGATCTGTTGAATGTAATTCAGTAGAAACTGAGCTTTAAATTCGGTTAACGCAATGCGCCAACTACGACTGTTAACGAAATGCTCGGACCGTTTCCATGGTTGAACCCCGGTTAACCATGGCGCTTAAGCCGTCGTTATTTCAGGCGCTCTATCGTCCGTCGTCATCGGTGATGGTGAGAAGGGCGTAAAGCCATGTTGCAGCAGCAGCGCACAAACAGCCGCGGCGAAAGGTACGTCATTGGGCCGACAGGTGCGCCGTTGACCCTGGCCGACCTGCCGCCGGCGAACACGCAGCGCTGGGTCATCCGCCGCAAGGCCGAGGTCGTCGCGGCTGTCCGCGGCGGCCTCCTGACCCTCGATGAGGCATGCGACCGCTATTCGCTGACCAACGAGGAATTCCTCGGCTGGCAGCAATCGATCGAGCGGCATGGGATGGCCGGCCTGAGAACCACGCGCCTTCAACAGTATCGCTGACCCCTCTCCCCAAAGGAGTTCAGCGACGCTTGGCGGCCGCGCCCTCCGACCGGAGGCGCGGCCGCCTCCGTTTTGGCACAGGCCACGCGGGCTCAGCGACCGAGCGCCGGTCCATCTGCGACGTTTGGCGCCACCAGGGGCCGCCGCGTTAAACCGGTCGTTTACCTTGCACTGGGTAAATCCTGCCTAGCGACGGGCGCCTAGAAGGCCGAGCCGCGTGGGGTTGGGCAGGACCTGGGCGTAACCACGTGAATTCATTCTTTGCGGCGCTCCAGCGGTTCGGGATCGGCCGCCTCGCCGTCCTACTGGGAGTGGGCGGCGGCGGCGCGGCGCTGATCCTGGCGATCGTGCTCAACCTCGCGGCCGAGCCGATGGGGCTGCTCTATTCGAACCTCGACCTGAAGGAAGCCGGCTCCATCACCCAGGCGCTGGATCAGGCCGGTATCCACTATCAGGTCAAGGGAGACGGCTCGACCATCATGGTCCCGCGCGACCGCGTGGCCACCACCCGGCTGATGCTCGCCGGCAAGGGGCTGCCGACGCAGGACTCGGTCGGATACGAGATTTTCGACCAGCAGAACGCGCTCGGGCAGACCGACTTCGTCCAGCGGCTCAACATGCGCCGCGCGCTCGAGGGCGAGCTGGCGCGCACCATCCGCTCGCTCGACGGGGTCACCTTCGCCCGCGTTCACCTCGTGCTGCCGGAACGGCAGTTGTTCCAGGACGCGGCCGACCAGCCTTCGGCCTCGGTGACCATCGGCATCGGCGCCCGAGACCCCACTCCCGACCAGGTGCGCGCCGTGCAGGTGCTGGTGGCTGGCGCGGTCCCGGAGCTGAAGCCCGATCGCGTCGCAGTGATCGATCAGCACGGCAAGACGCTCTCGAGCGGCGATGAGAGCGACAGCGCGGAAGGCGCGGCGGAGAACGCTCGCACGGCGATCGAGGACGAGGTCGCCTCGCGCATTAAGAACCTGCTCGAGGGCGTCGTCGGTCCGGGCAAGGTGCGCGTGGAGGTCAGCGCCGACGTCGACATGTCGCAGGTGACCACGCAAGAGGAGAAGTTCGATCCCGACGGCCAGGTCGTTCGCTCGGAGCAGACCAACCAGACGAGCGCGCACGACAACCAGGGCGCCAGCAACCAGGGCGCGACCTCGGCATCGACCAACGTGCCGAACGGCTCGTCCACGAACTCGACCACCACCGGCGGCTCGGGCAGCGACAACACCGGCAGCGAGACGACCACCAACTACGAGATTTCCAAGACGGTCACCACGCAGGTGCAGCAGCCGGGCTCGCTGAAGCGGCTCTCGGTCGCGGTCGCGGTCGATGGGGCCACGGCGCCCGGCAAGAACGGGAAGCCCGGTCCCTACACGCCTCGCAGCGCGGCCGAGATGCAGCACATCACCGAACTCGTGAAGGCCGCGATGGGCTTCTCGCAGGACCGCGGCGACCAGGTCCAGGTGGTCAATGAACAGTTCCCCGACCTCGACGACAGCGAGGGAACGACCGCTGCAGGCATGAGCTTTGACAAGAACGACATCATGCGGATCGTCGAACTCGCCGTCCTGGGCGTCGTGTCGGTCCTGATCCTGTTCTTCGTGCTGCGGCCGCTCATCCAGTCGGCGGCGCAGGGAGTGGCGGCCGCGGGCAGGGGCGGGCTCATCCCGCTGGGCGGCGACGGCGCGGCCCGCGCCGTGACGCTTGCCGATGGTCAGACGCTGGCGATCGACCAGGCCACAGGCCAGCCGCTCGCCCTCCCGGGTCCGGAGATCGAACAGCGCATCGACATCGCCCGCATCGAGGGCCAGGTGAAGGCTTCGTCGGTCAAGCGCGTGGCTGAGTTCGTCGACAAGCATCCGGAGGAATCGGTTTCGATCCTCCGCAGCTGGCTGCACGAGTCGGCATGACCCTGACGCCCCGCGGGAAATCCAAGTCGATCGGCGACTCCTCCCGGCTCTCCGGCCCCGAGAAGGCGGCCGTGATCCTGCTGTCGCTCGGCGAGGATCACGCCACCATCTGGAAGGCGCTGGACGAGGAGGAGATCAAGGAGATCTCGCAGGCCATGGCCGGCCTCGGCACCGTGTCGGCGAATGTGGTCGAGGAGCTGATGGTCGAGTTCGTTTCCGGCATGTCCGGCGGCGGCGCGATCATGGGCTCATTCGAGCAGACGCAGAAGCTGCTCGCCGCGTTCATGCCGACCGAGAAGGTCGACAGCCTGATGGAGGAGATTCGCGGGCCCGCGGGTCGCACCATGTGGGACAAGCTCGCCAACGTGAACGAGGCGGTGCTCGCCAACTATCTGAAGAACGAATACCCGCAGACCGTCGCCGTCATTCTGTCCAAGATAAAGTCGGAGCACGCGGCGCGCGTCCTGGCGGCGCTGCCCGAGGACTTTGCGCTCGAATGCGTGATGCGCATGCTCCGCATGGAGCCCGTGCAGCGCGAGATCCTCGACAAGATCGAGCAGACGCTGCGCACCGAGTTCATGTCGAACCTCGCCCGCACCTCGAAGCGTGACAGTCACGAGATGATGGCGGAGATCTTCAACTCCTTCGACCGCCAGACCGAGAGCCGCTTCATCGCCGCTCTCGAGGAGCGCAACCGCGAGAGCGCCGAGCGCATCCGCGCGCTGATGTTCGTGTTCGAGGACCTTTCCAAGCTTGATCCGGGCGGCGTGCAGACGCTGCTGCGGGCCGTGGAGAAGGACCAACTGGCGCTGGCTCTCAAAGGCGCGTCGGACGCGCTGCGCGAGATGTTCTTCTCCAACATGTCCGAGCGGGCCGCCAAGATCATGCGCGAGGACATGGAAAGCATGGGTCCGGTGCGCCTGCGCGACGTCGATGCGGCGCAGATGGCCATGGTGCAGGTCGCAAAGGACCTTGCCGCCAAGGGCGAGATCATGCTGGCGGGCGCCGGCGGCGACGACGAGTTGATCTACTGATGAACGACGACGCCCAGAGCCCGCACCGCAAGTTCACCTTCGACAACGAGTTCGAAGGCCCGCCCGGCGCCGCGCCCAGCGTTTATCGGCGGCTGCACACCGACGCCGAGCTGGACGAGGCGGCGCAGCGGGCCAGAGCCGAGGGGATGGCCGCGGCCATGGCCCGCGTCGAGGCGCAGACGGCGCAGGCGCTTTCCGAGCTGGCCGAGACCGCGCGCGCGGCGCTGACCACCCTGTCCGCCGCCGCGCACGAGCACCGCGCCGGCGCCGCGGAGTTGGCGCTGGCCTGCGCCCGCCAGATCGCCGAGGCGGCATGCGAGCGCTTTCCCGAGGCGCCGCTGCAATCGGCCCTGACCGCGCTTGCCCGCGAGATCGAGGCGACGCCGCGTCTCATCCTGCGCGCGCCGCCGCAGCTCATCGAGCCGCTCACCGCGGCGAGCAACGAGACCGCAGAGGCGATCGGCTACGCAGGCCAGATCCTCGTGCGCGCCGACCCCAACCTCGCGAAAGCCGCGTTCGTGCTCGACTGGGGCGACGGCATGGCCGCGTTCGATCCCGCGGCCGCGGCCGCGCGCGTCGCCGAGGCGCTCGAGGGCGCGCTCGCCGCCGAAGGCCTGCACGCCGAGGCGCTCGCGCTTCCGACATCTTCCACCGACCGGCCCTAGGAGGTCCCTCAAGCTCATGGCCGACGAACTCAAGCTCGACGAATTCACCTCGACCAGCCTCGTGCCGGCCCCTTCCAACGGCGAGATCGAGGAAAAGACCGCCGGCGACCTCGCACCGGTCTTCGACGTGCCGGTCAACATCTCGGCGGTGCTCGGGCGCGCGCACCTTTCGGTCGCGCAGCTCCTGCAGCTCTCCCAGGGCAGCGTCCTGGAGCTCGACCGGAAGGTCGGCGAGGCCATCGACATCTACGTCAACAACCGCCTCGTCGCCCGCGGCGAAGTCGTGGTCGTGGAAGACCGCCTCGGCGTGACCATGACTGAAATCATCAAGGACGGGGACGCCGCAGGGTGAGCGGCCGCCAAGGGATCGTTGAAGGGAGAATGACATGCGGCTGCTAGTCGTAGGGCGCCTGAGCGGACAGCTCTCCAGCGCCGTGAAGCTGGCCATGTCGGCGGGCGCCAAGGTGGCGCACGTGGAAACCTGCGAGGCGGCGACCTACGCGCTGCGCGCCGGCCAGGGCGCCGATCTCCTGATGGTGGACTACGAGCTCGACATCGCCGGCCTGATCGCCGCGAACGAGGCCGAGCGCATCCGCGTCCCGGTCGTGGCCTGCGGCGTCGCCGCCGATCCGCGCAAGGCGGCCGAGGCGATCCGGGCCGGCGCAAAGGAGTTCATCCCGCTTCCTCCCGAAGCCGACCTGATCGCCGCCGTGCTGGCCGCAGTCTCCGACGACGAGCGTCCCATGGTCGCCCGCGATCCTGCGATGCAGCAGGTCATCGCTCTGGCCGACCAGGTCGCGCCCTCCGAGGCCTCGATCCTGGTCACCGGAGAAAGCGGCGTCGGCAAGGAGGTGATGGCCCGCTACGTGCACGCCAAGTCGCGCCGCGCGGCCCGGGTGTTCATCTCGGTCAACTGCGCCGCGATCCCCGAGAACCTCCTGGAGAGCGAGCTCTTCGGGCACGAGAAAGGCGCCTTCACCGGCGCCGTGGCCAGGCGCATCGGCAAGTTCGAGGAGGCGAGCGGCGGCACGCTGCTGCTGGACGAGATCAGCGAGATGGACGCGCGTCTGCAGGCCAAGCTGCTGCGCGCGCTGCAGGAGCGCGAGATCGACCGGGTCGGCGGATCGAAGCCGGTGAAGGTCGACATCCGGATCATCGCGACGTCGAACCGCGACCTCGCCCAAGCCGTACGCGAGGGGACCTTCCGCGAGGACCTGCTTTATCGCCTCAACGTGGTGAACCTACGCCTGCCATCGTTGCGCGAGCGGCCGGGCGACGTGATCGCGCTGGCCGAGCACTTCGTGAAGAAATACGCGAGGGCCAACGGCATGGCCGAGCGTCCGCTCTCGCTCGGCGCACGCCAGCGGCTCCTGGTCCACCGCTGGCCGGGCAACGTCCGCGAGCTGGAGAACGCGATGCACCGGGCGGTGCTGCTCTCCACGGGGCCGGAGATCGAGGAATTCGCCATCCGTCTTCCCGACGGCGCGCCGATGACAGCCTCGCCGGCGGCGGAGACGGCGCGCGCCGCCTCGATGGCGGCCGAGGCGGTCAGTCGCGGCTTCGTCGGCCAGACCGTCGCGGCGGTCGAGCAGCAGCTGATCCTCGACACGCTCACGCATTGCCTCGGCAACCGCACCCACGCCGCCAACATCCTCGGCATTTCCATCCGCACGCTGCGGAACAAGCTGAAGGAGTACGCGGACGCTGGCGTGTCCGTGCCGCCTCCGCAGCTGGGATCGGCCAGTGCGGCCTGATGCGACCACCACCCGCCGCGCCGTCGTCGTCGGCGCGGCTGCGGGCCTCTGCGTCGGCCCGTCGTGGGCCGCCGACCGGCTGGCGGCGATCGAGGCGTCCGTCGGCGGCCCCGTCGGCGTGTTCGCGCTCGACACCGCTAGCGGGCGCATGATCGCCCATCGGGCCGATGAGCGCTTCCCGATGTGCAGCACCTTCAAGGTGATGGCCGCGGCGGCGGCCCTGAAGCGTGTCGAAGCCGGCGCGATACGCCTCGACACGTTCGTGCGATACGGTCCCGCGGACCTGCTTGGCTACGCGCCCGTCACGAGCAGGCGAGTGGCCGACGGCGGCATGCCGCTCGGCGACCTCCTGGCGGCCGCGATCGAGCTCAGCGACAACACCGCGGCCAACCTCATCCTTAAGCAGATCGGCGGCCCGGCCGGCTGGACCGCGTTCGCCCGCTCCCTGGGCGACGCCGAGAGCCGCCTCGATCGCATCGAGCCAATGCTCAACGCCTCCGGCCCCGGTGATCCGCGGGACACCACCACGCCTGCGGCCATGGCGGCGGACCTGCGCAAGGTCGTGCTGGGCGACGTGCTGAGCCAAGGCTCGCGGCGCCGGCTGCAAGGCTGGATGCTGGCCTGCAAGACCGGCGACCAGCGCCTGCGCGCCGGCCTGCCCTCGGCTTGGCGCGTCGGCGACAAGACCGGCTCGGGCGGCGCGGACGGTTACGCCAGCAGCAACGACATCGCAGTCGCCTGGACCCCGACCCGCCCGATCGTCATTGCCTGCTACGTCACGGGCCGCGACGTCGTCCCCGGCGCGGTGAGCGACCACGCGATCGCCGACGTGGCCCGCCTTGTCGCGGCGAGTTTCCACCCGCATGGCTGACATAGCCTTCCCCGCGGCCGGCGCCCGTCCCGGCCCCAAGGAAATCTGGAGCTGGATCGCGCGCGGCGAAGTGGCGCTCGCGATCGGCATCGTCGGGATCGTCGTCCTCCTCATTCTGCCGATCCCGGCATGGGCGCTCGACCTGCTGCTGGCCATCTCGATCACCAGCTCGGTGCTCATCCTGATGACCGCGCTGATGATCCAGAAGCCGCTGGAGTTCACCGCGTTCCCCACGGTGCTGCTGGTGGCGACGCTGTTCCGGCTCGGGCTCAACGTCGCCTCGACGCGCCTGATCCTCGGTCACGGCCACGAGGGCACGGACGGCGCCGGGCACATCATCCAGGCCTTCGGCTCGCTGATGATGCACGGCAACTTCGTCATCGGCGTCATCGTGTTCGCGATCCTGGTGATCGTGAACTTCGTCGTGATCACGAGAGGTTCGTCGCGCATCGCCGAGGTGGCGGCGAGGTTCACGCTCGATTCGATGCCCGGCAAGCAGATGGCGATCGACGCCGACCTGTCGTCCGGGCTTATCGACCAGGAGGGCGCCAAGCTCCGCCGCAAGGAGCTGGAGCAGGAATCCACCTTCTTCGGCGCCATGGACGGCGCTTCGAAGTTCGTCCGGGGCGACGCGATGGCGGGGCTCCTGATCCTTTCGATCAACCTCATCGGCGGCATCGTCGTGGGCGTCGTCCAGCACAAGCTGCCGCTGGACCAGGCCTTCTCCAGCTACACGATCATGTCGATCGGCGACGGTCTGGTCAGCCAGATCCCGGCGCTGATCATCTCGATCGCCGCCGGCCTTCTCGTCTCGAAATCAGGCGTCGAGGGAGCAGCGGACAAGGCGCTGGTGACCCAGCTCGCCCGGAACCCGGTCAGCCTCGGCATGGTCTCGGCGGCCGCGGGCGTGCTGGCGCTGATCCCCGGCATGCCGATCCTTCCGTTCGGCGCGCTCTCGATCGGCGCAGGCGTGCTGGCCTGGCGGCGCAGTCAGACAGCAGCCAATCCCGCGTCCGAGACGCCCAAGGCGGAAGCCGAGGCGAAGGAGGAGCCGATTTCGGCCAGCCTCGCCATCGACGACGTCAAGATCGAGCTCGGCTACGGCCTTCTGCACCTGATCAACGACCTGGAAGGCCGCCGCCTGACCGACCAGATCAAGGCGCTCCGCAAGACGCTGGCGGCCGAGTTCGGCTTCGTCATGCCGCCGGTGCGCATCCTCGACAACATGCGCCTGCCCAACCAGGGCTACGCCATCCGCATCAAGGAGATGGAGATCGGCGCCGGCGAGGTGCGGCTCGGCAAGCTGATGGCCATGGACCCCCGCGGTGGCCAGGTGGAGCTGCCCGGCGAGCATGTGCGCGAACCGGCTTTCGGCTTGCCGGCCACCTGGATCGACGAGGCGTTGCGTGAGGAGGCGGCCTTCCGCGGCTACACCACCGTCGACCCGGCCACGGTGCTGACCACGCACCTGACCGAGATCCTCAAGGACAACATGGCCGACCTGCTCTCCTACGCTGAGGTGCAGAAACTGCTGAAGGACCTGCCGGCCGAGGAGAAGAAGCTGGTCGAGGACCTGATCCCCTCGGTCGCGACCGCCACGACGGTGCAGCGGGTGCTGCAGGCGTTGCTGAAGGAACGCGTGTCGATCCGCGACCTTCCGACCATCCTGGAAGGGATCGCTGAAGCTGCGCCGCACACCAGCTCGATGGTCAACCTCGTCGAGCAGGTGCGCGGCCGGCTGGGACGGCAGATCTGCTGGGCCAACCGGGCCGAAGACGGATCGCTGCCGATCATCACGCTCTCGCCGGATTGGGAGGCGGCTTTCGCCGACGCGCTGATCGGCTCGGGCGATGACAAACAGTTGGCGCTCGCTCCCTCCCGGCTGCAAGAGTTCATCCGCGCCGTCCGTGAGACGTTCGAGCGCGCCGCGCTGCAAGGCGAGAGTCCGGTGCTGCTGACCAGCGCGCTCGTGCGCCCCTACATCCGCTCGATCATCGAGCGTTTCCGGGGCCAGACGGTGGTTCTGAGCCAGAACGAGATCCACCCGCGGGCGCGACTGAAGACGCTCGGCTCGATCTAGGCGGCGGCCGGGACGTCCTCCCGCCGCCGACCAGGCTGTCGCCGACGTCCCGGCGCAAGGCTGCCAAGCGAATTTCAACACGCCCCCAGAAACGATGCAGTTAGATCAGGCGGCGCGGGGGTCGAAGCTGTCGGGTGACGCAAGGTCCCAGTTGTGCCGGTAGTGCGCGTGGGCGCAGTCGCCGGAAAGGAGTTCGCCAGGCGCAAGAAACACGTGCAGCCGCGAGTAAGGACGGATCTCGCTGGGACTGATCCGACGCGCGAGATGGTGCGGGCCCAACTCCTCCGGGTGCTGCAGGCCGGCGGCCGCGAGCAACCCGGCCAGCGCGCGCAGCGTATTGCGATGGAAGTGGTAGACGCGCTCGGCCTTGTCCGGAACCACGAGCGCGCGCTGGCGCAGCGGATCCTGGGTGGCGACGCCCGTCGGACAGTGGTTGGTGTGACACGAGAGCGACTGCACGCAGCCCAGCGCAAACATGAAGCCGCGTGCGGCGTTGGCCCAGTCGGCGCCGAGCGCCAGGACGCTGGCGATGTCGAAGGCGGTGACAATCCGTCCGGCCGCGCCGATCCGTATCTTCTCGCGCAGTCCGACGCCGACCAGCGTGTTGTGGAGGAAGAGCAGACCGTCGCGCATCGGCGCGCCCATGTGGTCGGAAAACTCGACGGGTGCGGCGCCCGTCCCGCCCTCGGCGCCGTCGATGACGATGAAGTCGGGCCGGACGCCCGTCTCCAGCATAGCCTTGACCATCGCCATAAGCTCCCAAGGATGCCCGAGGCATAGCTTGAAGCCGACAGGTTTTCCGCCCGAGAGCTCGCGCAACTGGGCGATGAAGCCCATCATCTCGCGCGGCGTCGAGAAGGCGCTGTGGCGCGACGGCGAGATGCAGTCCACGCCGACCGGCACGCCGCGTGTAGCGGCGATCTCTGGAGTGACCTTCGGCCCGGGCAGCACGCCGCCGTGGCCCGGCTTGGCGCCCTGGCTGAGCTTGATCTCGATCATCTTGACCTGGTCGGCGGCGGCCTGGTCCGCGAATCTTTGGGGATCGAACCGGCCTTCCGCGTCGCGGCAGCCGAAATACCCGCTCGCCACTTCCCAGACGA
Organism: Pseudomonadota bacterium; assembly: GCA_021816155.1. Lineage (GTDB taxonomy): Bacteria > Pseudomonadota > Alphaproteobacteria > Caulobacterales > Caulobacteraceae > Acaudatibacter. Next base: position 56,233 of record JAKAZA010000005.1, read on the forward strand.
CGTCGCCGCCGGCCTCACGATGGTAGGGACTGATGCTGCCCTCGCCCGTGTCATGGTAGAAACCGCCCTTCCTCGCCCCGGCGTTGAGCGCCCGGATGGCGTTGGCCGAGAGCGAGCCGAAGCTCATCGCCGATATGTTGAACACGGACGCCGAGTATGGCCGCGTGCACTGGTCGCCGCCGACCGTGACGCGGAACGTCGCCGGGTCGACCGGCGCCGCGGGGCTCGTCGAATGACCGATGAACTCGTAGCCGACGCCGTAGACGTCGAGAAGGGTGCCGAACGGCCGCTCGCCGGGAAGGTCCTTGGCCCGTTCGTACACGAGGCTGCGCTGCGTGCGCGAGAAAGGCGACGCCTCGGTGTCGGCCTCGATCAGGTACTGGCGGATCTCGGGGCGCACCAGTTCGGCCATCCACCGGATGTGACCGATCACGGGGTAGTTGCGCTGGATCGAGTGACGCCTCTGTATCAGGTCGGCGACGCCGACCAGGCTGAGCAGGCCGAACAGGACCGTAATTGGGAGACCCAGTTCGGCATGACCCGCGGCGACGAGACCCCCGCCCAGCGCGGTGAGCGCCACGCAAAGCGCGAAGGCGGCGAAGCGGCTAGGGCGAATGTCCATGGCGGGGCGGTCAAAGGCCTGCGAGGAAAGCGTCCAGCGCGGCATTGGTCTCGTCCGGCGCCTCCTGCTGAACCCAGTGCCCGACGCCCCGGACGATGGTCGAGCCCCTGAAGTCGGCGCAGGCGGCCCCCGCGGCGGCGTAAAGGTCGGTCCCCGGGATGAAGTGGCGCACGGCGTCGCGCTCGCCGCCGATGAAGGCCGCCGGCTGGGCGATCGACTTGCCTGCCAGATGCGCGTTCTCGGCGACGTCGAGCTCCTGAGCCCGGTAGCGGTTGAGCGGCCCCCGGAATCCGCCGGCGCGGAACGCGTCGGCGTAGACAGCGAGGTCGGCCTCGGAGAGCCATGCCGGAAACGGCTTCGGATCCTCCATGCCGTCCAGCAGCCGGGCGCCCTCGGGCTTGACCTCGATCCACTTGTCGAGGGGCGCGCCGCCCGAGAGCGCGAAGTAGATCTTGCGCAGCGCGGCCGGGATGTCGGCTTCGAGCTCGGCCTCGGCCACGCCCTCCGCCTGAAAGTAGACCTGGTAGAAAAAACGGCCTGCGTAGATGGCCCTTGCCGCGGTGACCAGCGAGACGTCGCCGCGCGGGAGATAGGGCACGCTCAAGCCCGCCACGGCCACCACCTTTTCGGGGTGCAGCAGCGCGGTGTTCCAGACGATCGGCGCGCCCCAGTCGTGGCCGAACAGAATCGCCCTGCCGCCGCCCAGCGCATCGATCACGGCGGCGAGGTCGCCCGACAGCTTGGCCATCGTGTAGGCGGCGACCGCGGGTGGCTTCGACGAGCCGCCGTAGCCCCGTGCGTCCAGCGCCCCGACCTTGTAGCCCCTGGCTGAGAAATGGCCGATCTGGTGACGCCACGAATACCAGAGCTCCGGCCAGCCGTGGACGCAGAGGATCAGCGGTCCAGCTCCCTCCACGGCCACGTTGAGCGCAACGTCGCCATTCCTGACGGTGACGAAATCCATCGAGGCCTGTCTCCCGGTCGGCGGCCCGCATGGGCGCGGCGGCGAGCGAGTTGTCAACCCGCGGGGGCTGCTGCGAGGAATGCTCCAAGGCCGGACAGGATTCATGAGCGCGCCCGCCCTGCCCTCGTCGCGCCGAACGTCCTAAATTAGGGGCGACCCAGCCCCGACGAGGCCAGCATAATGTCCACGCTAACCGCCGAGCGCCCGCCTGTCGAAGCCCTGCCGCAGGCCGCGGAAGCCGTGTTCAATTTCGCCGAGAAGACGGCGGAGAAGCCCTACACTTATGCCTTCAAGCCACCGGAGGGCGTCGCAGCCAGCAACATCCGGCCCGTCGCCCGCAAGGTGCGCATCGAGAACGCTCGCCCGATCGCGTCCAGCCTCCACGTCGACGCGCAGGGCTTCCAGCTGGTTCCCCACGCGACTGCCGTACGCGACTTCTGGGACGAGGCGCAAACCATGGCGCTGGGCCACCCGGAAGCAGCCGAGATCGTGAAGGCGGTGACCGGCGCCCGCCGCGTCGTCGTCTACGACCACACCCTGCGCCGCCGCGTCGACGGCGTAGCCGATCGCACGCCGGGCGCCGCGCGCCAGCCTGCCGGCCGAGTGCATGTCGACCAGACCGTGCTTTCAGGCCCCCAACGGGTGCGCGATCTGATGGGCGACCAGGCCGAGGACCTGCTCACGCGGCGCGCGGCGATCATCAACGTCTGGCGCCCGATCCGGCATGTCGCGCGCGACTGGCCGCTGGCCTTCGCCGACGCCCGCACGGTGGCGCCGGGCGACCTGATCGCGTCGGACCTCGTCTTCCCCCATCGACGCGGCGAGATCTACGGCGTGGCGTACAACCCGGGCCAGCGCTGGTTCTTCGTTCCCGATCTCGCGC
>JAKAZA010000097.1 GCA_021816155.1 Pseudomonadota bacterium
GCTATTTGCAGTTGCAATTATTTCTTCGTTCTTACCTTCGTTCTCGGGCTCGGCGGGGTCGTGTTGCGCCTGTTCGCGCCGCAACATGCGCTGGCGCTGGCGCAGCTCTGGGCCCGGCTGGTGCTGGCCGGGCTGGCGCGGATCTGCCATGTCACCCTGAGGCTCGAGGGTGCCGCGACGCTGCCCCGCGCCGGCCCGGCGCTGATCGCGTCCCAGCACCAGTCGGCCTATGACACGCTGGTCTGGCTCACACTGCTGCCGCGTCCGGCCTACGTGATGAAGCAGGAGCTCACCCGCATTCCCCTGTTCGGACCCCTCACGGTGCGGGCCGGGATGATCGTGGTCGACCGCGCCGGCGGGGCCACGGCGCTGCGCGACCTCATCCGCCGGACCCGGCGCGCAGTCGCCGAAGGCCGCCAGATGGTGATTTTCCCCGAGGGCACCCGTACGGCGCCGGGCCAGCGCGTGGCGCTGCAACCGGGGATCGCCGCGATGGCGGCGGCGACCGGCCTGCCGGTGTTCCCGGTGCTCACCAATTCCGGCCAGCACTGGGGCCGGCGCGCGTTCCGCAAGCGTCCCGGCGTCATCCGCGTGAGCATCCAGTCCCCGATCCCGGCGGGGCTGCCGCGGACCGAACTGATGCGCCGGCTCCAGGACGTCTTTCACGGCGATGCCGCCGCGGTTGTGGACAACCCTGTGGGGGGCGCGTCCGTCGGGCTACGAAGCAGCGCCAAGCTAGCCTCCTAGTGTATTGAAACATATATGTTTATACCATGGAATGCGCAGCCGGAGCGCGACCCGGCGGGGCTGGGGATGAGGACGTGCGGGCGCATGGGGGCGGGACGATGCCGCGCGGGCTAGGGGCGATCCTGCGCGGGCTTCTGGGCGCCGCCGCGCTGGTCGTGGCGCTCGACGGTCTCGCCTGGTGGCTGTTGTCCGGGCAGATCGAGGGCGCGACGGCCCGGTTCGTCGCCGAGAGCGCGAAAAGCGGGTGGGCGATCCAGACCGGGGCCTCGCACCGGGCCGGCTGGCCGCTGGCGGCGCGGCTGGTGCTCGACGATGTCACCGCTGCGGGCGCGGCGCGCGAGATTCCCGGCGGCATTGCGTGGCGGGCGCGGCGGCTGCAGATCGGGCTGGATGTTCGCCATCTCACCAAACTGGTGGTCCGCGCCGACGGTGAGCAGGCGTTGCGTCTCGGTGGACTGCCCGAACTCGCCTATACGAGCGAAACCCTGACACTGGAGGTGGCCCTCGCGCTCGGCCAGCCACCGCAAGCGGCGTCGCTGCACGCGGCCGGGCTGCGCGGGACCGGTGCTGCGGCGCAAGGGCTGGCAATCGGGACGTTGGACGCCCACGTCACCTGGCCGCCAACGGTCCCGGATGCCGCGGCTGCGGCAGGCGGCATCGCGGCGCGGATCGAGGCCCGGGCCGTTACGCTGCCGGCGAGCGGCCACTGGCCTTTCGGCGGGCGGATCGACCGGCTGGAGGCGGACGCGGAAGCCGAGCGGGCCGGAACGTCGGCGGCGCTGCCGGGCAGCGCGGTGCTGCTGCTGCGCCATCTCGCACTCACCGCCGGGGCGCTGGATCTGACCGGGCATTTCACCTTGGGCTTCGACGCGGCAAGGCAACCGGGGGGCGCCGGCGAGATCCGCGTGGTCGATCCCGCGCGCACCGTCGAGGAGTTGGTCCGGAACGGCACCATCGACCGGCGCGCCGGCTTCGCCGTGGATGCGATGCTGCTGCTGCTCGCCCGCACGCCGCCGGGCGGCGGCAAGCCGGTGCTGGAGGCGCCTTTCAGCCTGCGCGACCGCGTCGTCTCGGTCGGCCAGGTGCCGCTGTTCCGGCTGCCGGCGCCCGGCCAGCATTGAGCGGCCAGTGCGGATTGCCTTGAATTCGGGCGCTGCCGGCGCTAGGCTGACACAATGACGGTTTGGACGCTCCACACGCGAATTACCGCCACGGCTGCCTGAGGCAGCCGTCCTTCGCGTCGTGCGTGCTTCCTTTCGGAGCCCCCGTCATGTCCGTCGACTCCACCGTCTTCATCCATTTTTCACTGCTCGCCGACGCTGAGCCCGGGCTACTCGGCCGCGTCCTCGCGCCGTTCGCCCGCCGCGACCTCGTCGTGGACCGGGTGACGGCCGAGCGGATCGGGGACGCCATGCGCATCGAGATCGAGATGGCGGCGATGCCCTCCGAGATGGCGACGTATGTCGAAGGCAATCTCCGCCAGATCGTCGGTCTGCGCCGCCTCGAGCGGGACCGCCCGCTGCGGAGCCGCGCCGCCTGATCCAGCCTGCTCCGATCGGGCCGGCGATTCAGCCGCCGAGCGGGCCGGGCCAGAAGCGCTGCGCCGCCCACAGAACGGCCGCGGCGAGCAGCCCGGCCGCGATGTCGTCGCCGATCACGCCGAGCGCGCCGGCGCGGCGATCGAACCACCCGACGGGCCCCGGCTTGGCGATGTCGAACAAGCGGAACAGCGCGAAACCGGCGAGTAGCCCGAGCGGCGCCGGCCGCGCCAGCACCGAGAGCGCCAGCCACTGGCCGGCGATCTCGTCGATCACCACCCAGCCCGGATCGCCAATCGCGCCCAGCGCGCCGAGCGCCCCCGCACCAACGAGCACGGCCAGCGCCGTCGCCAGCCAAAGTGCCGGCGGGCCGATCATGAGCAGCGCCGCCGCCAGCACCGCCGCGGCGAGACTGGCCACCGTTCCGGGCGCCACCGGCGCGTAGCCGAGCCCGGCGCCGCTCGCCACGCCCCGCGCGAGCCGGTTCATCGACGCGCGCGCGGAGGTCAGTTCGGCCGCCCGGCGGGGAGGGGCCAAGCGGGGAGCGGATAGGCCAGCGCCTCGCCGCGCCGGGCGCGGTAGACGGCGATGTTCTCGATCACACGCTCGACGTAGTTGCGTGTCTCGGCCAGCGGAATGCGCTCGATCCAATCGATCGCGTCGATGGCGCCGGTGCGCGGATCACCGTTGGCGTCGAGCCAGCGATGGACGTTGGTCGGGCCCGCATTGTAGGCCGCCAGCGCGAGCGGCAGCGAGCCGTTGAACCGGTCGATGAGTTCGGCCAGATAGGCGCCGCCGAGACGAAGATTGTAGCCGGTATCCGTGGTCAGCGCGACGGTGGAGACCGGCGCGCCGAGCTTGCGCGCCTGCTCGGCCGCCGTCGCGGGCAGGAGCTGCATCAGCCCGCGCGCCCCGGCCGGGCTCAGCGCCTCGGGATCGAACCCGCTCTCCTGGCGGATGACACCAAGCGCGACCGCAGGCGCCACCAGCCCCGGCGGCGGATCGGCGGCGAGCGGCCAGCCGCTCTCGGCCAGCACCAGCCCGGACCGGCCGGCGCGGCGGGCGATCATCACCGCCTGATCGGGCATGCCGAACGCCAGGGAGAGTTGCGCCGTCAGCGCGCGCTCCGCCGGATCGGCGACCACGGCGGCGAGCGTGGTCAGGAACGGGCGGGCCCGCCGCGGCTCGCCCCAGGCGACCAGAAGCGCCGCCGCGCGCGCCACCTCGTGCCCGGCGAACGCCAAACCCTGCACATGCGTCGCCACCGGGTCCCGCAGCGCGCGGATGCGCGCATTGAGCGCCGCAGGGTCTGCGCCCTGGGCGAGGATCGCGAGCTGGCCATAGAAGGTCGTCGGCCAGGCTGCGGCCTGCGCCAGTTCCGCCGCCGCCCGCGCGGGGTCGCCGACGGCGGCGCGGGCGAGCCAATAGTGCCCGCGTGCCTGGGTGATCGCGGCGCGCGACTCGGCGGCGAGGATGGCGAAGCGCGCGGCGGCGCGCGCCGGGTCGTGCAGCGCGGTCAGGGCGATGTGGCCGGCGAGAAAGGCCGCGTCGAGCCGTGCCTCCTCGCCCGTGGGCCGGGCCGCGTCGGTCAGGTCCGCCGCCGCGGCGGCGTCGCCGCGCTGGAGCAGGGCGCGGGCCAGCCGCTCCCGTTCGGACCACAGCGCGGCGCCGTGCTCGCCCGCGTCTGCGCCCGCGGCGCGGAAAAGCGCGAGTTCGGCGTCGATCTGCCCGGCGCGGCGCAGAAACCGCGCGCCATCGAGCACCAGCCCGGGCTCCGCCCGTTCCGCCGGGCCGAGCGCAGCGAGCAGCGCACCGGCGTCCGGCGCATCGCGTTCGAGCGCCAGGCGGGCGATGGCAACCCGGTGCGCGGACGCGTCGAGGCGCGCGATTTGGCGGCTCGCCGCCTCCGGGCTGTTGGGCAGCAGGCGATCGAACCGTCGGGATTGGTCCTGCGGCGTCAGGACCCGCGCCCAATGGGCCAGGAAATCCGCCTCGGCGGACGCATCAGCGTGTCCGGACGCGATCCCGGCACGCCAGGCGGCTCGTGCCGCCGTGGCCGCGGCCTCCGGCGCGCTTCCTGCCTCGGCGTTAGCGCAGCGCAGCAGGGTACCGGGCAGCGTGGGGGTGATGCGCGCGCACAGTCGCGCGGCCTCGGCATCGTCCGCCGTCGCCGCCAGCGCCTCGTCGCGCCGCCGCGCCAGCAGGTCCTGTTGTGGCCAGTCCGGGTTGGCGGCGATGAAATCCGCGATCTCCCCGGCGCCGGCGGCGGCCGGGGTCAGGGCGCGATAGAACAGCACCAGCTTGGCGGCGACGGGGTCAGCGAACCGCGCCGCGGCCGCGGCGGCCTCGTCCCAACGCTCGGCACGGACCGCGGACATGACCGGGCTCGCCGGCGGCGCGGGCGCCTCGCTCGCCGGCGCCGGGGCGGCCCAGAGGAGGGGGCCGAGCAGCAGGGCGGCGACGGAGATTCGTCGATTCATGAGCGATGATCTAGCGCCGCGCGGGACGGCTCGGCAAGCGAGCGATGCACCCGGGGGACGGTCCAAGAGCGGGGCTGACGGTGGCGCGCGATTCCCTTATGACAGGGCGCCGATGGCTTGGCCGTCCCCGTAGCTCAGCCGGATAGAGCACAGGATTCCTAATCCTGGGGCCGTGGGTTCGAATCCCGCCGGGGACACCAGTCCGGCGCCTCTGCCGAAGCCGGGCGGCGGCTTGCAGCCGGCGCGCTTCCCTCTATACTCCCGCCCCGCGGTCCCGTTCGTCTAGAGGCCCAGGACGCCGCCCTCTCACGGCGGCAACAGGGGTTCGAATCCCCTACGGGACGCCATTCCGCCTTGAAATTGCGAACACCCAGTGCCGCTGCTTTGCCCCCGTCCTCCGGGGCAGACGGTCATCCTCTAGCGGCTCGCGGAAAGCGGTCTTTGCGGCCGGCGCGGCCCCTGGCAACATGCGGGCGGAGAGCGGCCCGCCTCCCGTCCGTCTCTACCGGAGGCCGGGGTGCCGGAGCGAGAGGAAACGCGCATCATGCACACCACCAGTCCCGCCAAGGGCATTTTCGTCAATAATCGCTGGTCGCCCGCCGCGTCCGGCCGCACCATTCCGGTGATCGCGCCGGCCGAAGGCAAGGTTTTCACCGCAATCGCCGCCGGTGGGCCGGCGGACGTGGACCTCGCCGTCGCCGCGGCGCGCGTGGCGGTGGAGGAGGGGGCCTGGAGCCGTCTCTCCGCGACCGAACGCGGCCGGCTGCTCACCCGGCTGGGGCAGAGCATCGCCGACCATGCCGAGGAACTCGCCAAGACCGAGGCGCGCGATACTGGCAAGCCGATGAAGCAGGCGCGCAACGACATGATCGCCGCCGCGCGCTATTTCGAGTATTTCGGCGGTGCCGCGGACAAGGTTCATGGCGAGACGATCCCGTTCCTCAATGGCTATTTCGCCGTCACCGAGCGCGTTCCGCACGGGGTGACGGCACATGTCATTCCCTGGAACTACCCGGCGCAGATGTTCGCGCGGACCGTTGCGCCTTCGGTGGCCATGGGCAACGCCGCCGTCGTCAAGCCGGCCGAGGATGCCTGCCTGACGCCGTTGCGGATGGCGGAACTCGCCGCTGAGGTCGGGTTTCCCGAGGGTGCCATCAATGTCGTTCCCGGGCTGGGCGAGGAAGCCGGCGCCGCCTTGTCGGCGCATCCTGGCATCGACTTCATTTCCTTCACCGGCTCGCCCGAGGTCGGCACGCTGATTCAGAGCGCCGCGGCGCGGAACCATATCGGCTGCACGCTGGAACTCGGCGGCAAGTCGCCGCATGTCGTCTTCGCCGACGCCGATCTCGAGACGGCGATCCCGGTCATCGCCAACACCATGGTGCAGAATGCCGGCCAGACCTGCTCGGCCGGGTCGCGCGTGATCATCGAGAAGCGTGCCTTCGACAAGGTCGTGGTCGCGCTCGCCGAGCGTTTCGCCCAGCTCACGGCGGGAACGCCGGAGATGGACCGCGAACTCGGGCCGGTGATCAACGCGGTGCAGAAGCGCCGCATCGAGAGTTTCTTCGAGCGCGCCGAGCGAGACCGGATTCCGGTGCTGGGCGAGGGCCGCATCGCCGCCGGCGTGCCGGCGGAAGCATTTTTCGTCGCGCCGCGCGTCTACGGCCCCGTGCCGCGCGGCCATGAGCTGGCGTGCAAGGAAGTGTTCGGCCCGGTGCTCTCGGTGCTCGTGTTCGAGGACGAGGCGGACGCGGTGGCGCTCGCCAACGGCACCGATTACGGTCTGATGGCGGCGGTGTGGTCGCAGGACGGCTCGCGCGCGCTGCGCGTGGCGCGGCGCATCAAGGCGGGGCAGGTCTATGTCAACGCCTTCGGCGCCGGCGGCGGCATCGAGCTGCCATTCGGCGGCATGAAGAAGTCCGGCCATGGGCGCGAGAAGGGTTTCGCTGCGCTGCACGACATGTCGGCGCTGCGCACGATGATCATCAAGCACGATTGATTCGGACGAGCGAGACCGGCGATGAAGATTCTCGTCAACACCACCTCGCCCTACGCCCGCATCGCGCGCATCGCGCTGGGCGAAAAAGGGTTCGATCTTTCCGGTTCGGAGATCGTCAATCCATGGGGTGACACGCCGATCCTGCTCGAGCACAATCCGGCCGGGCGCGTGCCGACCCTCGTCACCGACGCGGGGTTGCCGATCACCGAGAGCCTGCTGATCCTGCTCTGGCTGGAGAAGAAGAAGCCGGATCCGACGCTGCTCGACGGGCCGCTCGATCTCGTCATCTCGCAGGCGGGTCGGGCGATGGGGGTCATCGACGCGATGATCCACATCCTCATCGGCGTGCTGCAGATGGACCCGAACTTCGGCGAGACCAAGGTCGGGCTGCGGCGGCGGCGGACCATCGTCAACGGGTTTCGCGCCCTGGATGCGGCCCCACCTGTCATCACCGGCGCGGTGCCGCATATCGGCGTGCTGGCTACCATCGTCGCGCTCGATTATCTCCGGCTTCGGTTCAAGGACGCGCCCTGGGTCGAGGCGATGCCGAATCTCGATGCGCTGCGCGCGCAGGTCGCCGAACGTCCGGTGTACAAATCGACCGAACCGTATCTATGAGCCGCCGTACGCGTTAATCTGCGGCGGAGCCCAGGGGGGCTTTCGGGGGAGGTGCGTCCATGGAGAAGCTGACCGGCGGGTGCCAGTGCGGGGCCGTGCGCTACGAGGCGAACGGCCCGCCCGTGTTTGCCGCGCACTGTCAATGCGTCGACTGCAAGCGATCGAGCGGGGCCGGCCATGTCACGGCGGCGGGCTTTCCCGAAAGCGCGGTCACCTTCGTCGGCACAACGAAGTCCTACGTGTCCCGCGCGGATTCGGGGGCGAATGTCTCGCGGGCGTTCTGCCCCGAGTGCGGCGGGCGATTGGCGCTCCGCTCCGAGACGATCCCCGGGATGGTGCTGCTGATGGCGGGATCGCTTGACGATGCCGCGCAGATCACGCCCGAGGCGGCGATCTTCGACACGCGTCACGTCGCGTGGGACTATTTCGATCCCGCGCTGCCGCGCGTGCCGGGGATGCCACCGCGCGGCTGACGGAAGGCGGCCGCGGCTCCCGGTTCAGCCGCGGCTCTCCTTCAGCGCCTTGAGCTGGTCCCGCCGTGCCTGCGCCTCGCGCAGCCGCGTGAGGTGCCGTGAGAGGCCGACGCCGCCGGCGAGCGCGACGCCGTAGACGATGTTCTCGGCCCAGAAGGGCACGCCGAGCTGCTGCAGACCGGCGACGATGACCGCGACGGTGTAGACGGCGACGGCGGTGCCGAGCCCGTTGAAGCGGCCGGGGCGGATCGTCGTCGCGCCGAGGAAGGCGGAGGCGAAGGCCGGCATGAGGAAGGACGGGCCGAGTTCCGGCTGCGCCGAGCCCAGGCGCGAGGCGATGATGATGCCGCCGAGGCCGCAGAGCAGCGCCGAGGCGCCGAAGGCGGCCATGATGATGCCGGTCACCGGAATGCCGGTCAGCAGCGCCGCCCGGCGGTTGCCGCCGATCGCATACATGCGCCGCCCGACCGGCAGGAACTGCAGCACGAGCTCGACGACGGCGACCAGCGCCGCGCCGTACCAGATCGGCAGCGGCACGCCGAGCAATGTGCCGCCGGAAATCGCCAGGAACGCGTGCGGCACGTTCTGGAACAGGATGGTGCCGCCGGTGAACCAGAGCACGATGCCGTAGAGCACGTTGCCGAGGGCGAGCGTGGCGATCAGCGAATTGATCTCGAACTTCAGCACGAGCAGGGCGTTGACGAAGCCGAGCGCGAGACAGGCGGCCAGCGTCAGCACGATCGCGGCGACGACGGGAAGGCCCGCCAGTGTCATCAGCGCCACGCACAGCGCCTGCCCGAAGCCGACGAGGTAGCCGACGGAGAGATCGAGCTCGCCCACGATCAGCGGGGCGATGAGGCCGACGGCCGCGTAGACGACGACGATCTGGTTGACGAACAGGCCGGAGAAATTGTTGGTCGTGAGGAACGAGTCCGGCTTCAGGGCCGAGAACAGCGCGATCAGCGCGAAGAAGGCGATGACCAGGAAGTAGCGGCCGACGAAGCCGAAGAGCCTCTGCGCGGGATGCGCGGCGGCGACGCGATTGTCTGCATGCATGGATGTCGCGCTCATGGGATTGCGCCTGTTTCGCGGGTTGCGCCGACGGACGCTCCGGCGAGGGCTGCGGCGATGCCGGCGATGGTGAGGTCCGCGCCCGTCAACTCGGCGCGCAGCACGCCGCGCGCGAGAACATAGGCGCGGGAACAGAGATTGGCGATCTCCTCGAAATCGGAGGTCACGATCATCACCGCCGCGCCCGTCTCCGCGGCCTGGCGGATCGCGGCATAGATCTCCTCGCGCGCGCCGATATCGACGCCGACGCTGACATCGTTGATGATCAGGAGCCGCGCCGGGGTCGAAAGCCAGCGCGCCAGCAGCACTTTCTGGGCGTTGCCGCCGCTGAGCGTGCCGATCAGTGCCTGCGGCACCGGCGGGCGCACGGCGAAGCGGCGCAGCAGGGCTTCGGCGGCGCTTTCCTCGCGTGCCGCCCTGAGCCAGAACCCGCCCGCCATCGCCGGCGAGCGCCGGTCCGGATTGAGGAACAGGTTTTCGGCCAGCGTCATTTCGCGCCCCAGTCCTTCGCCGTTGCGGTCGGGCGGCACGTAGGCGACGCCTTGGGCCATCGCGGCGGCGGGCGAGCGCAGCGCGAGCGAGGTGCCGTCGAGCGTCACGGTGCCGGCGAGGCGCGGGGCGAGGCCGAACAGCACGGCGCCGATCTCGTAGTGGCCGGCGTCGGAGAGCCCGGTGAAGCCGACGATTTCGCCGGTGCCGATGGCGAAATCGATCGGCGCGACGGACTCGCCCTCGAAGGCGCGCGCCACCAGCGCCGGCGCCGTCGCGCGGGCGTCGGTGCTCTTGGGCACGAAGCTGACATCGTGGCCGCAGATCATCCGTACGAGTTCGCGGCGCGAGAGATCGCGCGGGGCGGCGGTGCCGACATTGGCGCCGTCGCGCAGCACGGTGATGCGATCGCAGAGATCATACACCTCATCGAGCCGGTGGCTGACGAAGACGATCGATTCGCCGCGCGCGCTGATGCGCCGCAGCGCGGCGAACAGGGCCGCCACGTCTTTCGCGCCGAGGCTGGCGGTCGGCTCGTCGAGCACCAGGAGCTTCGCCGAGAGGGCCAGCGCGCGCGCGATCGCGACCGTGGTCCGCGCCGCGATCGGCAGTTCCGCCACCCGCGCGCCGGGGTCGATGGCGACGCCGACCGCATCGAGCGCGCCCTCGGCGCGGCGGCGCACGGCGGGCCAGTCGATCAGCCCGAACCGGCGCGGATAGCCTTCGACGATCGCGATGTTCTCCTCGACCGTCAGGTCCTCGATGAGGGTACTTTCCTGATGGATGAAGGCCAGCCCGGCGGCAGCGGCCTCGGCCGGTCCGTGCCCGGCCGAAAGGCGCCTTCCGTCGACGACGATGGTTCCGGAATCGGGCGGAGGCGTGCCCGCGATGCCCTTGATCAGCGTCGATTTGCCGGCGCCGTTCTCGCCGAGCAGCGCGTGGATCTCTCCGGGCGCGACGCCGAGCGAGGCGCCCCGCAAGGCCACGGCGCCGCCGAAGGCCTTGCGGATGTCGCGCGCGTCGAGCAGGGGCGCGAGCGTCTCGTTCACCACCACTCCCTAGTGGTCCGATGCCAACGCGAGCTTCCGGGCATTGGCTGAATCGGCCCACAAAATCAAGCTAGTGGTCCGATGCCAACGCCAGCTTCCGGGCGTTGGCTGAATCGGCCCACAAAATCAAGCTAGTGGTCCGATGCCAACGCCAGCTTCCGGGCGTTGGCTGAATCGGCCCACCAATCCCAACGAGTGCTCGGACACATGGAGATTGATCCAAACATGTCGGATCACTAGCCATTCGCGGGCTTGTGGCCCCAGAGCTGCAGATACTTGGTCTTGTAGTCGTAGAGTTTGGTCCAGTCGAGCTCGCCGTTCGCCGGCGCGTTCGCCTTCACGAACACGTGTTCCGGCTGGTTTTCCTCGGTCGCCTCCAGCGGCTTCTCGCCGGCGAGCACGCGCACCGTCTGGTCCATCGCCGCCCAGCCGCCCCAGTTCGAGGAGGCGCCCATCTCGGCATGGAGCTGCCCCTGCGCGACGAAGGCGACATTGTTCGGGTCGTTGTTCTTGGACACGACCTTGACCTGGCGCCCGGCACTCTGCGCGGCGATGAACAGCGAGTGCGAGTTGAGCCCGTAGGCGGTGAGGATGTAGTCGGCGGTCGGGTTGCGCGATAGCAGGCCGGCGCCGAGCTGCTGCATGCGCACCGGATTGGCGGCGGCGTCGAGCTCGCGCAGCCCCACCTCGCCCTGCTTGCAGCCGGGGCATTCGGCGGAGAAGAGCTTCTTTTGCTGCTGCAGTTCGGCGGTGAGGAACGGATAGCCTGGATCCCACATCCAGGTGAGGTTCGCCTTGCCGGCGGAATCGGCCATCACGAACCAGGCCTGCAGCAGCGCGTTGGTGTCCTCGCGCACCGAGACATAGGCATCGTAATGCCCATTCTCGACCGAAATCTCCTGCGGGATCGAGGAGGCCGCGATCACCTTGATGCCGGCCGCGTGCGCCTTGGCGATGTAGGTGGCGACGAGACTTTCGGGGATCGCCATGGCGATGATCGCGTCCGGCTTGCCGTTGATCGCGGTCTCGAACGCCTGCACGAACCCCTGCACGGAGCCCTTGCCGTCGAGATAGGTCGCATCCCACCCGAGCGCCTTGGCGGCCTCGACCGAGCCCTTGCTGACGTCGGCGCAGAACGGCGCGACGGTGGCGCAGGAGATGGCGACGATCTTCTTGTGCGCGGGCGCCTTCGCCGAGGTCTTCGGTCCGGGCCAGTCGGTCACCGGGGCGAAATCCTCGATCGTCAGCGACAGTTCCGGCTTTTTCGCATCCTTCGGCGCGACGAGACCGGCCTCGGCCTGCTCGATCAGTGCCTTGGCGGCGGTGATGGAGTCCGCACGCGCCGGCGCCGGCGTGAGCGCTGGGGCGAGCGCGAGTGCCGCGCCGAGCGCAATGAGGCTGGGTGCGAGCGCGTGTCTGCGGATCGAAGATGCCATGGTCTGTTCCTCCCTCGGCGGCTGGCGATTTGCCGCCTGTCAGCGGCAGGATTAGGCGGGCGCGGGGAGGGACGCCAAATAGGTTTCGGCTATCGGCGCGATAAGGAAATGCGATAGCCGGCCGGCGCCGTCAGCGCCCATCCGCCTTCTGGGTCGCCTTCCAGATGCCCCGCCCGACCAGCTCGTTGATGACATCGAGCGTGATGCGCTCGACCTCGCGGCTGACAAAGGTCTGCGGGCGGGTCAGCTTGCGCACGAGATAGACGGTGCGAGTGATGGTCGGCTCGATGATCGGCGAGGAGACGAGATCGCCGCGTTCGACCCGGTCGTGCGCGGCGGCGGCGGCGAGGATGGTGAAGCCGCTGCCGCGCGCGACGAGCTCCTTGATCTGCGCGAGCGCATCCATCTCGACGCAGACATTCAGCGTCAGTCCGCGCGTGCTGGCGTACTTCTCGATGGTGCGGCGCATGCCGTGGTGCTGGGAGGGCAGGATGAGCTCGAGGCCGGCGATCTCGGCGAGCGTCACCGGCTGGCCGACCGGGCGGGCGATGGGCCAGTTGTCGGCGGCGGCGAAGAAATAGAGGTCCTCCTGCATCAGCTCGCGCGCCTCGAACAGGCGCGCGTCGTCGAAATCGTAGAGGAAGCCGAGGTCGATCGTCTCGTCCAGGAGCCATTCGCGGATGAAGCCGCTCATCGCCTCCACGGCGCGGAACTTCACCTTCGGCAGCGCGTGGCGGACGGTTTCGGCGAGCGGCACCGAGAGGACCATCGAGATCGAGCTCGGCAGGCCGAAGGCGACCGACCCTTCCAGCACGCTGCCGGACTTCTTCACCATCTCCTGGCAGACGCTCATGCTCTGGCAGATTTCGCGCGCGTGGCGGAGCAGGATCTCGCCCGACGGCGTCAGCGCCACGCCACGCGGGGAGCGGGTGATGAGCGTGACGCCGAGCTCCTGCTCGATCTTGATGACGTGCTGCGAGAGCGAGGGCTGGGCGACGCGCAGCCGGTGGGAGGCGGCGGACAGCGAGCCCTCCTCGGCGATGGCGATGAAATAGCGCAGCTGCCTGATGTCCATCCCGCGGCGTTCCCTCGTCCCTGGCTAGAGCACGGTCCGACCTGATGGAATCATCTGGTCGGACGGTCGTGCTCTAGAAACCATAATGGCTAGAGCAACTTTGCCCGACCAGACCGACCGCGAAGCGGTTCAGTCTGGTCGGACGTTGCTCTAGAGTCTGTCAGCGCTTCATTGAAGCGCTGACAGACTCTAGCTCCTTGTTTACGCGTCTGTTTAACCGCCTCCGGCGACTCCGCCTGCGGCGGACAGACGCTAGAAGTCGGCGCTCTAGCGAATGGAACAACCTCATATTACGGCCGGCGCCGCGGCCTGGCTATTGTCGCGGGCAAACGTGAGGGGCGTGGAAACGTGAGGGGCGTGGACATGGCAGATCTCGATGGCATTCTGGTCGTGACGCTCGAACAGGCGGTCGCCGCGCCCTTCGCCTCCAGCCGCCTCGCCGACGCCGGCGCGCGCGTCATCAAGATCGAGCGGCCGGAAGGCGACTTCGCACGGGATTATGATCACCTCGTCAAAGGCGAGAGCGCGTATTTCGTCTGGCTGAACCGCGGCAAGGAGTCCGTCCGGCTCGACCTCAAGCGCCCGGAGGACCGCGCGCTCGTCGAGGCGATGACGGCGGAGGCGGATGTCTTCATCCAGAATCTCGCCCCCGGCGCGGCCGCCCGCCTCGGGCTCGGAGCCGAGGCGCTGACCGGGCGCTTCCCGCGGCTGGTCTATTGCTCGATCTCCGGCTACGGCGAGGACGGGCCCTATCGCGACCACAAGGCCTATGATCTGCTGATCCAGGGCGAAAGCGGGCTGCTCGCGATCAACGGTACGCCGGCGGAGCCCGCCCGCGTCGGCATTTCCGTCTGCGACATCGCCGCCGGTGACACCGCCTTCGGCGCCATTCTGCAGGGCCTCTATGCGCGCGAGCGGACCGGCAAGGGCCGCGCCATCGAGGTTTCGCTGTTCCACACGCTCGCCGACTGGATGAACGTGCCCTATCTCCAGGCGCGCTACGGCGGCAAGCCGCCCGAGCGCGTCGGCGTCAAGCACCCGACCATCGCGCCCTACGGCGCCTTCGTCTGCGCCGATGGCAAGGCGGTGATCCTGTCGATCCAGAACGAGCGCGAATGGGTGCGGCTGTGCGCCGACGTGCTCGGCGACGCGGCGATCGCCGCCGATCCGCGCTTCGTCTCCAACCGCGCGCGCGTCGCCAACCGCCCGGCGCTGGACGCGATCGTCGCCGGCGCGCTCGGCCGCTGGACGCGCGCCGAGGCGATGGCGAAGCTGGAGGAGGCCGGCATCGCCTATGGCGCGCTCAACGAACTCTCCGACCTCATCGTCCATCCGCAGCGCCGCACCGTCACGGTGGCGACGCCGCACGGCGAGGTCGAGCTGCTCGCCCCCGGTGCGCGCGTCGCCGGCGATGCGGCCGGGAGGCTGCGCCCGGTGCCGGCGCTCGGCGAGCACGACGCATCGCTGCGGCGCGAATTCGCACCCAAGGCCGGCCACGCCGCCGAGTGAGCCGCGATGAACGAGGGGGCGCGACCGACACCGGCCGCGCCACCCACGAACGGCGCGCTCCTCAGGCCGTCTGCTTCATCCACTCCACGCCAGATTCGAACGCAGCGGCGGCGCGGTAGATCGTCTCCTCGTCGTACATCCTGCCGATGAGCATCATCCCCACCGGCAGCCCGTCGGCGAGGCCGCAAGGCAGGCTCATCGCCGGGTGATGGGTGCAGTCGAACGGCGAGGTGTTCGGCAGCATCTCGAAGCCGCGATCCAGAATCTCGCCCACCGGTGCCTCCGGCGCCGGCAGCTTCGTCGCCACCATCGGCAGCGTCGGCATCAGCAACAGGTCGAACCGCCCCAGCGCTGCGTCATAGGCCTGCCGCAGCCGCCGCACCAGGTTCTGCGCCTTCGCGTAGTAGTGGCCGCGATAGCGCGTGGCCATGAAATGGCCGATCAGCATGGTGCTCTTCAGCGTGTCCGACAGTTCGTCGGCGCGCTCGCGCCAGCCGGCGTGCTTGTCCATCAGCGAGGTGAGATAGAGACCCTGCCAGTTGAAGCCGAAGCCGTTGCCCTGCATCATCTGCACCATCGCGCCTT
>JAKAZA010000098.1 GCA_021816155.1 Pseudomonadota bacterium
CGATCGCATAGTCGTTGAGCTGGCCGATCGCCGGCCCGGCGACGAAGCGATAGGCCTTCGTCCAATTGTCGCGGATGACGATCGGATCGATGCTCTTGGAGCGGGTGAGCTGGATCCAGTCGGCCAGGAAGTAGCCGGTCTCGGCAGTCGTGGGAGAATAGGCCTTGTCCGCCAGCTCGATCCGCCCGGGCCGGCCGTACTTGTCGACCGGGACCACATAGGTCGCGATCGTGGTGTGGCTGGACTGGTAGATGAACCCGCCCAGCGCCAGCGCCGCCAGGCCGATTGCGCCGAACGCTGCAAGCCTCCAGTTCTTGGCCTGGACGACGGACGATCCGATCCGGTTGTCCCACTCCTGCGCGGCGCGCTGATAAGGGCTCTCGATCGGAGCCGAGCTGCCGTAGCGGTCGTTGGGGCGGCGAAAGGCGTTCAGCATCAGCACTCTTCCGATCTGGCGTTAGACCTCGGCGTCATCGCGCGCCGGCGCCGGCCGGGCCGGCATCCCAGGCCCGGACTCCTGCGACCCCGCGGCCGCGGTCGCAGCCGCGCCGCGAGCCGCCGCGCCCCAGCCTGGCCGAGACCGCGCCCGGGCGACGGTTTGGGCGGGCGATGGCTGAGCGGCCGGACCCGAAGCATCTTCGGCCTCGGCCGCGCCGGCCGGAGGCGACCAGGCGCTTGCCGCAGGCGAACTCGATGTCTGGGTTTGGGTCTGCCCCGCCCCAGCGGCCGCACTGCTGGCCCCGCCGGCAGGACCAGCAGGCGCCGGACTTGCGGGTCCCGGAGCGCCTGGGCCGCCTGGCGCGCCAGGAGCCCCCGGCGAGCCTCCGCCCGATACCGCACCCGCCGCCGCCCTCGCGGCCGTCACGCGCTGAGCGCCCGCCGCCACGGCGCCGCCCGCCATCCGGGCGGCGAGACCCACGCCGGCGACGCCCGCGGCCACGCCCGCCGCGCCCATGACCGCACTGCCGGCGTTGAGCTGCGGGCCGCCGCTGATCAAGGCGCCCGCGATCGCGGGGATCTTGAGGGCGAGCATGAGGAGGACGACGGCCGAGAGGAGCAGGCCGACCTCTTCGTAGATCGTGGGATCGGTCGAGACGGTATAGGAATTGAAGATGTTCGCGCCGATCGAGATGACGATCGCGAGGGCCATCAGTTTGATGCCGACCGAGGCCACGTATCCGATAGCTCGTTCCGAAAGGAACGAGGTTTGCGTCAACACCCCAAACGGCACCGTCACGAAGGCGATCAGCGTGACGATGTGAAACTCAATGACGACAACCGTCACCTCGATCGCCAACAGAACGAAGGCTATGAGCACTCCGATACAGGCGATCAGGGCCATCAGGATCGCCGTGATGTGGGCGAAGAACTCAACTGGCCCGGGCGCGAGCTTCTGAATATAGTCGAAGAGCGCGATACAGACCTCGATGCCCTTCATGACGATTTTGGATGGCGAATTCAGGAAGTCGCCGAGGCTCATGGCGCCGCCGCCGGCTTTGAGGCCTAGCGCTGCGAAACCATCAACGACCGTCTGACTCAAAGTGTGCCACTGGGTCACCAGCCAGGCGAAGAAGCCGAAGAGCAGGACCTTGCGCACAAGCGACGCCAGGACATTTTGGTTTTCATCGATGGCCCAGAGGATCGCCGTCGTGACGATGCTGATCACCACGAGGGTGGCGAGGACCCCCTGAACATCACCCGAGATCAAGCCAAAGCCGCTGTCGACCTGCGTTCGGAAGTTGTTGAGAAAGAGATCTAACCCCGCAGGGCTGGCGGTCGCCATGTTGTACGCACTGACTCTTCTAAAGATGTCCGGTGTTCGTCACGCCCGGAGCGGGGGGAGGGGGGCTATGGAAGACTCGTTGATGCTCAGCATCGGCATCCGCCTGGATCGCGTTGACGCAATTCGGCGTGCCGTTCAGTTGGCCGGGGTCATTGCGACATGTCGCGAGAGTCTGAGCCCGCTCGTCAGGATGGCCGGCATAGTACGCCTTGTCGTGAACTGGAGCCGGGCGCTGGCAGGACGCGACGCCCACGACGCTGAGCGCTGCGAGGGTTAGAAGTAGAACGCGCATCACAGGTGTCCCGTGTTGCTGACGCCGATGGCCGCGGGGGCGGCGCCGTGGAACACGCGCTGATGCTCGGCGGCGCCGGCCGCCTCAGCGGCCTGAGCCTGAGCGGCCGCCGTCTGCTCCGCCCGGGCCTGTGTGATGAGAATGTTCTGAAGCTGAGTGAGCTGCGTGCTGAGCGCCGCCAGGAGCTGATTAGTGGCCTGGATCGCCGCCGTTTGCCCGGCCGCACCTTGGGATGCGGTCACGGCGCTGCTCACGGCGGCGGCGGTGGCCGGCTGCGCCTGCACGATCTGGTTTTGCGCCGCCATCGCCTGCTGCAAGGTCTGACGGCTGTTCGTCTGCCAGCTCGCCAGGGCTTGGCTGATCTGAGCGAAGCTCATCCCCTGCATGTTGGCCGGGTAAAGCTGCTGGTACTGCTGGGCGATGTTCTGACTGTTGTAGCCGATCCCCTGGGCCTGCTGCAGAAGCTGGGTCGCCTGCGAGGTGATCGACGCCAAGGGACCGGTGACGTTGGTCCCCAGCTTCTGGAGCATGGCCGCCTGATTGGTGAGCTGCGCCTGCAGCTGCTGGATCTGCTGCAACTGCTGAGAGACCTGCTTCACCGCCTGGGCGATGGCGGCCGGATCGACGACCGTCAGCTGGGCCCGCGCCGGCTCGGGGTTCCCGGCGAGGACGCCGACGGAGACGACCGCAGCCATCGCGGCCGCGAGGCCCTTAAGCATGATGAGACTCCTTGGAGATGGACCGACGCGATGCCGGGGGCGGCCAGAGCTCGGCCGCGTCCGCTCGTACAAACAGCGGCTCGGTGCGGACGCGGAACAGGACCGCGGCGCCGAACAGCAGGAAACCCAGCGCCATGACGAGCAGCTGGTGATGAAGCGGCGTGCCGAACACGGCGAAGAACCCAGGCGCCGCCAGGCCCAGGAAGAGGAATCGCCGCCGGCGCGGCGTGGAGATCCAGCTCGCCGGCAGACGCCGCGCCAGCGCGGACACGACCGCCAGCTGCGCGGCCGTGAGGGGAGGCGGGTCGATCGCACCCGCCAGCGGATCGGCAGGCCCAGGCTCGTTCGAGGCAAGTCGCATCACGCCACCTTCGCCAGCGAGCGGGCGGCGGTCTCAGCCAGGTAGGCGGCGACCTCCGGCTGGCCTCTGGCGGCGTAGTAGGCCGACGCGAATCCGTCCGGCCCGTGCCGTTCGAGGATGGCGCTGATCAGCTGCTGGTCGCCCGGCGAGGAGGCGCCGACGGCGGCCAGGGCCAGGGGCCCGAGGCCGAGCTCGAACAGGCGGTTCCCGCTGGCGGACTGGAAGTAGTACTCGCGTTTCGGGGTGGCGCTGGCGATGATCCGCACCTGCTGGGCGTTCAGGCCGAAGCCTGAATAGAGCTCGGCGATCTGCGGCGTCTGAGCGTCCGGGTTGGGCAGGAAGATGCGTGATGGGCAGCTCTCGATCAGCGCCGGCGCGATCGACGAGCGGGCGATGTCGGCGAGGCTCTGGGTCGCGAAGACCACGGCGACGTTGAACTTCCTCAGCGTCTTTAGCCATTCGCGGATTTTCGCGGCGAACGAGCCCTGGTCGAGGAACAGCCACGCCTCGTCGAGCACCAGGAGGGTTGGCCGGCCGTCGAAGCGCTTCTCCAGCGTCCGAAAGATGTAGGTGAGCACCGGCGCCAGTGCGGCCTTGTTGGCCATCAACTCGGCCATTTCGAAGGTCTGCCAGCGCGCGCCGGAGAGCACGTTGTGCTGCGCATCCAGGAGGTGGCCGTGCGGCCCGCCCAGGGTGTAGGGCTGCAGGGCGGCCTTGACGTTGCGATCTTGGATCGTCGCCGCCAGCAGCGTGAGGGTCCGCTGCTCGCGCGGGCCGGCGGCGAGGTTGCGCAGGCCGCCCCAGATCTCCTCCTTGATCGGCGGCGTGATCGCCACGCCCTCCGCCGCCACGATGTCCTGGACCCAGTCCTGCGCCCAGGCGCGGTCCTCGGGGGTGTCGATGTCCGCCAGGGGCTGGAACGCCAGCTCGCTCTGGTCGCCGCCGAGGAAGTAGAAGCGGCCGCCCGTGAGCAAGGTCGTGGCGCGCGAGCTAGCGCCCTTGTCGAAGTAGAAGACCTGCGCCTCGGGGTAGCGCAGCCATTGGACGGCGATGGCGTTCAAGAGGACCGACTTCCCCGAGCCGGTGGGGCCGACGCACATCGTGTGGCCGACATCGCCCTGGTGAAGGTCGAACCGGAACGGCGTGGTGCCGGCGGTCCGGGCGAACATCAGCGGCGGCTGGGGCGCGGCATGGCCGCGCTTCTGGCACTCTGAGGTGAGGTGGGCGTTGCGGGTGGGGCCGGGCCAGATGGCCGACATCGGCATCATGTCGCAGAGGTTCAGGGAGGACACG
Source organism: Pseudomonadota bacterium (assembly GCA_021816155.1). Taxonomy (GTDB): domain Bacteria; phylum Pseudomonadota; class Alphaproteobacteria; order Caulobacterales; family Caulobacteraceae; genus Acaudatibacter. The sequence continues at coordinate 4,449 of JAKAZA010000098.1, forward strand.
ACGGGGCGGCGCAGATCCGCATAGGCCTGTCCCGGCAAGCTTCCGAGCCAGGCTTCGACCGCGTTCACGTCCTCGACCTTGCAGACGAAGCCGACGCGGTTGATGGCGCTCTCAACCTCGCGCACCCGGTCCGCCAGCCGGTCGGGGTCCGGGTCCATCAGCGTCACCGTCGGCGTGAAATAGCCGATCGAAGCCCAGTCTCCGCCGAGGATGGCCAGCGCCGCGTCGGCGTCCGTGGTCTTTGCCGCCGCGTCCGGATCCTCGAGCTGCGAGGGCTCGCGGGTGATCGCCTCCTTCAAGAGCGCCATGACGCCCTTGCGCTTGGCGAACCAGCGCTTGCGCACCGTCGTGACGACCTTGCGGGCGTCCTCCTTGTCGAGGGGCAGAAAGCGGCAGACCCAGCGGTAGCTGACGCCGAGCTCGTTCAGGCGGTCGAGCAGCCCCGGCGAGGAGGTTGTCGGATAGGCCCGCACCGAAATGGTGCGCATGTAATGGCCGCCGAGGCGCGGGAAGAGACCGCCCTGGAAATCGTCATCGGTGAGGAAGGCGTCGAGGTAGGCCGGCGTGTCGGGCGTGCGGACGTAGTGCCGCTTGGTCGAGACGCAGCCGTGCAGATAGGTCAGCGTCTCGTCGTCCGAGAGCTCATGCACCTCGGGCATGATGGCGCTGAGGATGTCGGCGATCTGGCGCAGGGCGGCGAGGAACTCGCCGAGCGCGGCGCGATACATGCCCGCCGCGCCCCGGCCGGAGGGCGCGTTCTCCAGGAGCAGGCTTTCGGCCGTGCTGATCGACTCCTCCGGCGGCAGGAAGGTGAAGGTCACGAAATAGCGGCTCTCGAAATGCCGCTCCTGCGCCTCGAAGGCTGCCCGCCGCTCGTCGTCGATCAGATCCGACACCGGGTCCGGGAACGCGCTGACCGGGTACTCCTGCGAGGGCGCCCGCAGCGCCTCGATGTGCAGACACCAGCGCGACCCCAGCCGTCGCAGGGCATTGTTGAGCTGCGCCCTCGTGGCCACCAGGCTGGCGTCGGTGGAGCTCGCAAGATCGGGACCGCGGAACGCCAGGGTCTTCTGGAAGCTGCCGTCCTTGTTCAGGATCAGGCCCGGGCCGATCAAGGCGACCCAAGGCAGATGATCGAACAACCGCTGCGATTTGGTCCTGTACTCCCCGAGATACAGCAAGGCGGCCCCCCGGTCGGCGTCAGGCGTTGAGGTGGAAAATCAGGCCCGCCCCGGCGTAGGCCGCCGTCCCGGTCGCAACGGCGCCCACGCCAGCGGCGAGGGAGCGGAGCCGCGCGAACGGCGGCCAGATCTCGGCGCGCATCAAGGCCCAGGAGACCAGGCCCACAGATAGGGCGAGAACGCCGGGTGGGCTCATAAGCCCCTGGACAACACTCGGGATCATCACGCGTCCCAGTAGGGCTTCTGCCGGATGTGGCGTTTGAGGGCGTCGAAGAAGTAGGGGTCGCGCTTGTTCAGCCAGTAGGCGCCGGCATGGACGGCGAGGCCGAGCGGGATGCCGATCCAGGGGACCTGCAGGCCGAGCGCAAGGACGGCGGTGAGCGTGCCGTTCAGCACCGCGATCATCCGCGGCACGCCGGCGATCGTCACGGGCTCCGACAGGGAGCTGTGAAAGCCGATCTCGAATCCCTCGACCTCGGACTGGGCCATGTCAGAACGCCGCCCCGGACGTCATGCTGAAGAAGCTGGAGATGAAGGTCGTCGCCGTGAACGCGATCGCCAGGCCGAAGACGATGCCGATCCCGCGCCGGAGCACCGAACCGCCCTCCGAGAAGGCGAAGCCCAGGCCGGTCAGCACGATGGCGATGATGCCGACCGCCTTGGCCACGGGTCCGGAGAGCGAGTTCTGGATCGTGGTGAGCGGCGTCTCCCACGGCATGGCCGTCCCGCTGCTCGACGCCCAGGCCGGCGTCGCCAGCATCAGGCCGACGCTCGCCGCGATCAGCGCGGTCTGGGAACGATCTCTCAGGCGGACCGCAGCCCGGGTGATCTGGCGGGGAGAAATCATGTGACGGGCGCCTTTCCGACTCGAACAGCCCTGACCGTCGGGCATGCCAAGCTGAGTCCGGGAACAACCGGAGGTCAAGGGCGTTTTCATCACAAAAGCGACTTTACGGCGTTTTTTACTCAGAAACGCACGGCTTAGCTTGACTTCCGGTTGCAGGGGTCCGGGCGCGCCCGACGCAGCGGCAAACGGGCGTTACAGTGGCCGGAATGGTGGCGGTTTCAGCAGCGGAAATGGCCGATTCGGGGCGAATGCCCGAGTTTTGTGGGCTTGGTCGTGATTCGCGCGGGCCTTCGCCGCCCATGCGCTTCTTGCTCGAACCGCTCGTGGTGTACCGAGGGATACGAGCAGGCGATCGTGCCAGACGCCTCCACGAAGCTGTTCGGCGCTCTGATCGCCCACAGAGACACGCTGCCGCTGAGGGTAGTCGCCATCCTGAACGTCGTCGGAGCATCGACTGTTCGGCTGGTCCTCGAGATGGTCGGTCTGGCGAGAGGCTCGATGATGTCGAGCTGTTCAGGCTCGGCCCTCGCGCCGCAGAAGGAAGACCTCAGCTCCACCGCCGCTCGAAGCGGGGGAAGAGCACATTGTTCTCGAGGTGAATGTGCTCCCTGAGATCGGCCACGAATTTCTCGGCGCCGGTGTAGAGCGCCTGCCAGGAGCGGCAAGCGTCCGCCGGCGCCGCGAAATTGTGGGCCAGCTCCTCGATCGCATGGATGGTCTGCGCGTGGCCATCGTGTTCGAGGCGCATCACGCGGATCGGCATGTCGAGAGAGCCGCGATAGTCCGCTTGCATCGCCGGGAACAGGATCTGCTCCTCCTTCGACATGTGGTCTTCAAGCTCGGCGGCGGCGCGCTCGAGCAGGTCGGCGAGGCCGTGCGGCGCCTCTCGATGGTCGCGGTGGACCGCCTCGACACGCCGCGCCAGCGTCACCAACTCGGGAAGCTCGCGCCGATGGGTTTCGTGGAAGCGGATGAGGATATGATCCGCCAGGGTAGCGCTGTCCGGCGGCGCGTCAGGCGGCGTCGCGGCCAGCGCCCCCAAGGCGGCCTCCAGGTCCGCAAGGTCGAGGCCGCCTCGCGCGGCCGCCTCGGCCAGCGGAACATCGCCGCCGCAGCAGAAGTCGATCTTGTGGTTGCGGAAAAGCGCCGTCGCACCCGCCAGACGGGCGGCGATGTCGCCGACAGTACGGTCTCGGTACGCGGTCATAGGGGTCGCCATGGCTGGGTCTCCTTTCGGACAGTCAGTTTGATGGTCAGGCGGACTTCGACGGGGCCGCTGCGAAACCCAGCAATGACGGCCGGCCGCGGAACCTGAGCCGCTTGGCCAAGCCTATCTACGCCGCCCAGACCGCGGCGATGACGCCGACCGCGATGGTCAGCCAGAGCAAGGTGTTGACCAGCATACGCACCATGCCCCTTTCCTGCTCGTCGGTGATCTTCAGGGCGTCGCAGATCGCGTTCGAGGGAGCCATGATGAGCCTGAACATGGAGTGGTCCTTCATTGACCGGGGCGGGTATCGGAGCCGTCGCCGGGTGCGCGTCGGTGCAACTCGACGGCTGCTTGGTCGCTGGGCAGGCCATCGCGTCAGACCTCTTCGGTCTCGAGGATCAGGTGGACCTTCTTGTCCGGCGCGCCGTTCCAGGTGTCCGCATCGCCGGGCGGGGTTCCCTTGACCGTGATGTTCGGCCAGACACGGGAGAGGCGCGCATTGAGCTCGAGCCACTCGGGCGTGGCGGCTGGGCCCGAGTCGGGGAGGATGGCGTCAGCCGGGCACTCCGGTTCGCAGACGCCGCAATCGATGCATTCGTCGGGATTGATGACGAGGAAGTTGTCGCCCTCGTAGAAGCAGTCGACCGGACAGACCTCGACACAGTCCATATACTTGCACTTGATGCAGTTCTCGGTGACGACGTAGGTCACGGCCAGCTCCTATCGGCCTGGGCTCGCAGCGGCCGGACGCACCGGCGGCAGCTCGCCGCGGCTTGCGGCGATCCCCAGCTGCAGGCTCTGGGCGATCATCTCCGCGCGGGCGATGAACAGTGCGGCCGCATCGGGCGGGCAGACCTCGTGCGCCGTCAGGCGGAACAGCTGCAGCCAGCGTTCGAAGTGGGGCCCGCTGATCTCGGCGATGCGGATGTGCGCCGGCATCGGCGCGCCTTTGAACCGCCCGCTCATCAGCATTACGGACGACCAGAAGTCGCACATCTTCGTTAGGTGCGTATCCCAGTCATGGATCACCCGGTTGAAGATCGGCCCGAGCAAGGGATCGGTGCGGACCTTGGCGTAGAAGCCATGGACCAGTTCATGGATCATTTCCTCCGACACGCCGACGAAGGTGCCGGGGCCGATGCGGAGCTTCGAAGGCTTGAGGGTGCTCATGGCTGGTGGGACTCAGGTCGCTCGCTTAAACATGTATCTAGGATATTGCTTATGATTTGGCCAGGGCCTACCTCTCCGAAGCGCGAGGCGCGAGGAGACCGTCGGTGTTCATACTCACCGAGCACACGCCCAATCCCGAGGCGCTGAAGTTCGTCCCCCACGTGCGGCTGACGGAAGGCGCATCCTGGTCGTTCCGGCGCGCGGGCTTCGACTCCGCCGCTTCGCCCCTCGCAGCCCGGCTGTTTGCGCTGGAGGGCGTGCGCCAGGTGTTCGTCGCGCCGGACTTCGTCACCGTGTCGCGCGAGGACGACGGTCCTGGCTGGGACCAGTTGCGGTATCAGGTGATCGCCGCCATCGCCGACCACCTGGAGAGCGGGGTCTCTGCCGTCGCCGCGACGGCCCCCGACCCTGTCGCGCCCGACGACGACCTGGAGGCCGAGATCCGCGAGGTTCTCGGGCGGCACGTACGGCCCGGCGTCGCCAGGGACGGCGGCGATGTGCTGTTCGACCGCTTCGAGCGGCAGAGCGGCGTGCTCTGGATCAGGATGCAGGGCGCCTGCGGCGGCTGCCCGTCGGCCCGGCTGACGTTGAAGTCCGGCGTGGAGCGGATCGTCCGCCACTACGTGCCCGAGGTGCTCCGGGTCGAGGAAACGGCTTCCGACGAGGCGGCCGAGCCGTCTCGGCCGCGGCGTTGGGGCGCCGATGCGCGCACCCGCGCCTCGGCCAGGGGTCGAACACTATTCACCCATTCGGGACGGGAGATCGGCCGCCGGGTCGACGCCCGGGGCGGCGGTTAGGCCTCCGCCGCCGTCCGCACGAGCAGGCGGTCCAGGGCGGCGCGGTTGCCGACCAGGTCGGCCAGCGTGTAGGCGTCGAGCACCTCCAGGAATGCGGCCGAGGCCTGGTGAAGCGCCGCGCGGAGCTTGCAGGCGGGGGTGATCGCGCAGGGCGCGTTCAAAGGATCGAAGCACGGCACCAGCGCCAGGTCCGGCTCGGTCTGCCGGACCACGGCGCCCAGACCGATCTGCTCGGCCGGGCGGGCCAGGCGAAGGCCGCCTCCCTTGCCGCGCACCGTCTCAATGTAGCCGGCGACGCCCAGTTCGTAGGCGACCTTCATGAGGTGGTTGCGCGAGATGCCGTAGCTGCTGGCGATCTCGCCGATGGTCGGCTTCGGCTCGGGATGCACCGCCAGGTACATCAGAACCCGCAACGCGTAGTCGGTGTAGACGGTCAGGCGCATGCTCGGCTTTCGAACCTCGATCGGGTCGAGGGAACGTCTAGTCTAGCATATGGACCTTCCTCGCCGCCGCGCTCGCGCATCGGCGATCCAGCCCGCGCCCACGCACGTCATTGAGTCACGCGGCGTTCTGACGCAAGCTCGCCCGCAACCTCAGGCCGCAGTTGCAAAGCTTGAACCGATCCCGCGCCTCAACGTGGGACGACGCGGGGAGTCCTGTCATGGCTGACGCCACCTTAGTCCGTCCCTCCAACGATCCGGTGAGCGACGTCCTCAAATGGGTCCTGCTGGGGACGGCGGTTGTCTGCTTCGCCCTGCTGGGCTGGGCGACCGTGCTCACCTACGAGCGCGCGCCGCCACTCCCCAGCGCGATCGTCGACGCCAGCGGCGCGGCGCTGATGACGCAGGACGACATCGTGGCCGGCAAGGCGGGCTTTCAGAAAGCCGACCTGATGGACTACGGCTCGATCTACGGGATGGGGTCTTATTTCGGCGAGGACTACACGGCCTCGACCCTGAAGGCGTTGGGCGTAGAGACGCGCAACAACGTCGCCCTCGAGACCTACGGCATACCTTTCGATCAGCTGCGGCCTGAGCAGCAGTTCGTCGCCACCCAGGCCATGCAGGCGCAGCTGCAGCGCCTCGATCTGACGAATCCGAGACCTCTGGCGCCTCCCGCCTTAGCGGCCGCGATCCGCACACTAGAGGGCCGGCTGGCCACCGCCTTCCACACCGTCGACCTCCCGAAGGGCTGGACGCCAGCGCGCAGCCTGAACGCCGAGAGCGCCGCCAAGACCGCTGATTTCGTGATCTACGCGGCGCTGACCACGGTGGCGCGGCGGCCGGACACGACCTGGTCCTGGACCGAGAACTGGCCCTACGAGCCGCTGGTGGGCAACACCCCCACGACCAACACCTTCCGGTGGACATGGATCAGCTTCATGTTCACCTTCTTCGCCTTCGGGCTCGTGCTTTTCGTCTATCAGGCTTGGCTCAACCATCCGGACGATGCGCCGATGGAGCACAGTCTCGCCGAGTTCCGCCCGCTCACACCGAGTCAGCGACGCATCGGCAAGTACTTCGTCGTCGTCGCCGCGATCCTGCTGGTGCAGATCGGCGCCGGTTCGATCATGGCCCACTCGTACTACGATCGCCAGACCTTCTACGGTCTCGACTTGAATTACATCCTGCCGTTCAACTTCCTGCGGGACGTGCACATCCAGTCGCCGATCGTCTGGATCGGGCTAGGGTGGATCGGCTCGGGCCTGTTTCTCGCGCCGGCGATCGCTGGCGGCCGGGAAGCGCGCGGGCAAGGTCTGCTCGTCGAGCTGCTGTTCTGGGTCACCTTGATCATCGTGGCAGGGGCCCTGATCGGCGACTATCTCGGCATCCAGGGCGTCATCGATCGTGGCTGGTTCTGGTTCGGCAACCAGGGCCTCTCCTACATCCAGCTCGGCCGTTTCTGGCAGATCGGCTTCTTCATCGGCCTGGCCGCCTGGTGCCTCCTCATGTTCCGGGCGCTTTGGCCGTCCAGGGAGATGCTCTGGCAGGCGACTCGGCAGTTCTGGACCGGGCGCATCCGGCTCGAACACCTGATCTGGGCGTCCACCGTCAACGTGGCGGTGCTCTACGTTTTCGGCATGATCCCACTGACCGGGATCGAGAAGTCCTTCACCATCACCGACTTCTGGCGCTGGTGGGTGGTCCACCTGTGGGTCGAGCAGTCGTTCGAGTTCTTCGCCGTCGCCATCAGCGCCTACCTCTTGATGGCGCTCGGCCTCGTCTCCCGCAAGCTCGCCGAGCGGTCAGTTTATTTTGAGCTGATCCTGATCTTCCTCGGCGGCGTGCTCGGCACCGGCCACCACGTCTACTGGGTCGGCGGACCCAGCATGTGGGTGCCGCTCGGCTCGATGTTCTCCTTCATCGAGGTGCTGCCTCTGGTGCTGCTGATCATGGAGGGGATCCACCAGCACCGGCTGATCCACGGCCAGGCCGCCTTCAACTACAATCTCGCCTATACCTACGTCCTGGGCTCGGCGTTCTGGAATTTCACCGGCGCCGGCGTCTTCGGCGGGGGCACGCTCAACGCGCCGCTCGTCAACTACTACGAGCACGGCACCTTCCTGACGCTAAACCACGCGCACACCGCGCTCTTCGGCGCCTTCGGGCTGCTGGCGCTTGGCCTCATCTACTTTTGCCTGCGCTACCGCGCCGGCGCGAACGCCCGCTTCAGCGAGTGGCCGGGCCTGGTCGCCTTCTGGCTCTACAACGCCGGTATGGTGCTGTGGATCTTGCTCAACTTCTTCCCGATCGGCTGGGCCCAACTGGACGCGGTCTTCGAGCACGGCCTCGCTTTCGCCCGCAGCGGCGACTTCTACAAGACGACCCTCCTGTGGCAGTGGATGCGTCTGCCTGGGGACGTGGTCTTCGCCGCAGGCGCGTTGCTCATGGCCTGGGATTTCCTGGTCAAGCTTTGGCCGCCTTCCAGGCAGCCCGAGCGGGCGCCAACCACGGTGTCGGCCACGCCGGCAGAGTGATTCGAGGGGGGAAGTCGCCGGAGGAAGGGAGGGACGGTCAGCTCCGCTCGGCCGCGGTCTTCAGGACGTCGAGGGCGATGGTGGAGTGAGCGTAAGCCGCCCCTGCGCGCATCTCGGCCGCGACCCAGATCGCCTCCATGATCTGCTCCGGCGAGGCGCCAGCCTTCAGCGCCCCCTCGGTGTGCCCGCGGATGCAGTAGGGGCACTGCGTGGTGTGGGCCACCGCCACCGCGATGAGCTGCTTGGTCTGCTGGCTGAGAGCCTCATCTGCGAAGACGCGACGGCTGAATTCCTGGAACGCCTTTAGCGGTTCAGGCGCCAAAGCCCGGCGGCGCGCCTGTGTCTCAGGGGTCGAGTGAGGATACATGTCGGACATTGGGAGCTCCTTCGATGGCGGGGCGCTTCGCCTCCACGGTCACCTTGCACCCGGCAGAAAGGTGGGAACCGAACGCCGGTTGCGGGATATATGCTCCCCGAGCGGCCGGCCCTTTGAGGCGATGAAGACAAGACATAAGCCGATCAGTGACGAGGATTATCGGGCGCTGGCGGCTTATCGGCACGCCCTTCGCCGCTTCCTCGCCTTCAGCGAAGCGGCGGCGCGCGACAGCGGCCTGACCCCGCAGCAGCATCAGGCGATCCTGGCGATCCGCGGCCACGGACGGGAGCCGATGACGATCGGCGAACTCGCAGAGACGCTGCTCATCCGGCACCACAGCGCCGTCGAGCTCGCCGATCGCCTGGCTCGCGCCGACCTCGTCGAGCGCTCGGATGATCCGGACGACGGGCGCCGCGTCGTCATTCGTCTGACCCCGAAGGCGGAGACACTCCTGGAGCAGCTTTCCGCCGGCCACCTCGAGGAGCTTCGGCATGGTCGGTCTCTGTTTGCGAAGCTGTTGGAGCGACTTGACGCGACCCAGGGTGACTCGGAGGGCTGATCGCCAGCCGGCGTGACACGCGCGATCCCTTAAGTCTCGAGGCGAGACACCCGTCCATCGGTGATTTGATCCATATCAATGGCACCATCTATATCGTGGCACGATATAACGGCAATTGCGCATGAGATCGATTTGAGACAGCCCGAAGTCGGGCATTCGGCGTTCAGCTCGCACGAGAAGGAGATGACGCAATGACCGCACGCACATCGACCGCCGCATGGCGCGGCCCGGTTCCGGGCGGCGAGGGCTCGGTGAAGCTGGGCAGTGGCGCGTTCGAAGGACGGTATTCTTTTGCCTCGCGCTTCGAGGATGGCGCCGGGACAAATCCTGAGGAGCTGCTCGGCGCCGCGCACGCCGCGTGTTTCTCGATGGCTCTGTCCCTGTTCCTCACCAACGCAGGCTTCTCGTCGCCTGAAGTCAGAACGTCGGCCAACGTCGAGATCGTCCGCTCCGGCGACGGCTTCCAGATTCCGACGATAACCCTGGTGACGCGAGGCAAGGCGGCCGGCCTCGACGAGGCGACCTTCATCGCTCACGCCGAGACGGCGAGACGCGACTGCCCCGTGTCGAAAGCTCTGGCGGGCGTCGAGATCACGCTCGACGCCAAGCTGGCGCAGACCTGAGGTTCGGCTCCGATGGGACTGGAAGTCGCCAAGCGGTCAAGACACTCCGAAGACGTCTCAGAAGGCGCCAGTCACCCCGTCCTTATTCCTCCGGCGAGCCTGACCGCTGACCTGATCGAGCCCGAGCGCCCGAGAGGGCTGGTCCTGCTCGCCTACGCGACACGCGCCGACTGGTTGCGTGCGCGCAGCAGCCAGGAGGCCGAGCGGCTGGTGCGGGCGGGGCTCGCCACCCTCTCGTTCGGGCTGCTTCACGATGCGGAAGCCGAGCGTTCCTCGAAGGCCGTCGATATCGACCTCCTCGCCGCGCGCGTCCTCGATGCGATCCACTGGGCAAAGCGGCGCCCGCGCCTTGGGAACCTGCGCGTGGGACTGATGGCGATGGACGTGAGCGCCGCCGCCGCCCTGAAGGCCGCCGGGTTGGAGCCGCGGAGTGTGCATGCCGTCGTTTCGAAAAACGGTAGGCCCGATCTCGCGGGAGGAACATTCGAGGATGGTCGTGCGGCCGTCCTGCTAATCGTTGGCAGTGACGACAACCATCTGCTCGGTCAGAACGCGGCGGCCCTCCAAGCGCTGACGGTCCCCCGAAGAATGGAAATCATCGACGCCGCGAGCAGCCCCTTCCAGGAACTCGCCGCGCTGGGGTCTGTTACGGATCTGGCCCTGGACTGGTTCATCGAACACCTCGCCCAG
>JAKAZA010000099.1 GCA_021816155.1 Pseudomonadota bacterium
CTCGCCGGCGATCGCGCCGTAGAGGACGGTGTTGCCGACGATGATGTTCTGGGTCGGGTCGCGCCGCGTGCCGGCCGGATGACGCACGATGACGCGCCCGCCCGACAGCCCCTTGCCGACGTAGTCATTGGCGTCTCCCGTCAGCTCGAGCGTGACGCCGCGCGCGAGGAATCCGCCGAAGCTTTGGCCGGCGTTGCCGGTCATCTTCACCGTGACCGCCCCGTCGGCGAGGCCGGCGTGGCCGTAACGCTTGGCGATCTCGCCGGAGAGCATGGCGCCCACGGTGCGGTTCACGTTGCGAACCGCACGCTCGATGACCACCGGGCCCTTGCCGTCCAGCGCGGGCTGCGCGGCTGCGATCAGCTCGTGGTCCAGCGCGCCGCCCAGCCCGTGGTCCTGGCCGTCCTTGTTGTGGAGGCCCGGCATGAACGGCGTCGGCGCGGCGTAGAGCAGCTTGGAAAGGTCGACTCCGTGCGCCTTCCAGTGCTCGACCGCCGGACGCGCGTCGAGCCGGTCGACCCGGCCGATCATCTCTGCGACGGTACGGAAGCCCATCTCCGCCATGATCTCGCGCAGCTCTTCGGCCACGAAGAAGAAGTAATTGATCACGTGCTCGGGCTTGCCGGTGAACCTGGCGCGCAGCACCGGGTCCTGCGTGGCCACGCCCACCGGGCAGGTGTTGAGGTGGCACTTGCGCATCATGATGCAGCCAGCCGCGATCAGCGGCGCGGTCGCGAAGCCGAACTCGTCAGCGCCCAGCAGCGCGGCCACGGCCACATCGCGGCCGGTGCGCAGGCCCCCGTCGGCCTGCACCGCGATGCGGGTGCGCAGCCCGTTCAGCAGCAGCGTCTGCTGGGTCTCGGCCAGGCCGATCTCCCAGGGCGAGCCGGCGTGGGTGAGCGAGGTGAGCGGGGAAGCGCCCGTGCCGCCCTCGAAGCCCGAGATGGTCACGTGGTCGGCCCGGGCCTTGGAGACGCCCGCGGCCACCGTACCGACGCCGATCCGCGAGACCAGCTTCACCGATATCCGCGCGCTCGGGTTCACGTTCTTGAGGTCGTGGATCAGTTGGGCCAGATCCTCGATCGAGTAGATGTCGTGGTGCGGCGGCGGCGAGATCAGGCCGACGCCCGGCGTCGAGTGGCGCACGCGCGCGATGCTTGCGTCGACCTTGTGACCGGGCAACTGGCCGCCCTCGCCGGGCTTGGCGCCCTGGGCCATCTTGATCTGGATGTCGTCTGCGTTGACCAGATACTCCGCGGTGACGCCGAAGCGTCCCGAGGCGACCTGCTTGATGCGCGACCGCATCGAGTCGCCATTGGGCAGCGCCACGAAGCGATCCGCCTCCTCGCCGCCCTCGCCTGTGTTCGAGCGACCGCCGATGCGGTTCATGGCGACGGCGAGCGTGGTGTGCGCCTCTCGCGAGATCGAGCCGAAGCTCATTGCACCGGTCGCGAAGCGCTTGACGATCTCGGACGCCGGCTCGACCTCGTCCAGCGGGATCGACGTCTCGGCCGGCTTCAGCTCCATCAGCCCACGGATGGTCAGAAGCCGCTGGCTCTGATCGTTGATCCCCGCCGCGAAGGTTCGATACTCCGCCGGCAGGTTTCCGCGCACGGCGTGCTGCAGCTTCGACACCGTCTCGGGCGTCCAGGCGTGCTCCTCGCCCCGCAGGCGCCAGGCGTAGCTCCCGCCGACGTCGAGCATGTTGCGGTAGATCGGCGCGTCGCCGTAGGCCGCCTGGTGCCGGCGCACGCACTCCTCGGCGATCTCGACGAGGCCGACGCCTTCGATCTTGGTGTCGGTGCCGGTGAAGTACTTCTCGATCAGCTCCGACGACAGGCCCACCGCGTCGAAGATCTGGGCGCCGCAGTACGACTGATAGGTGGAGATGCCCATCTTGGACATCACCTTCAGCATGCCCTTGCCCAGCGCCTTGATGTAGTTCTTCTGAACTTCCTTCTCGCCGAGCTTGCCGCCGTTCTGCACGCGCAGCTGCTCCAGCGTCTCGAACGCGAGGTAGGGGTTGATCGCTTCGGCGCCGTAGCCCGCCAGCACGCACATGTGGTGGACTTCTCGCGCCTCTCCCGTTTCGACGACGAGCCCGGTCTGCATCCGCAGGCCCTGACGGATCAGGTGATGGTGCACGGCCGCTGTGGCGAGCGCCGCCGGGATCGGAATCCGGTCCGGGCCGACCGCGCGGTCGGAGAGGATCAGGATGTTGATGTCGGCTAGGACGCGGTCGGTGGCCGCGTGACAGAGCCGTTCCAGCGCCCGCTCCAGCCCCGCCGCGCCCTCGGACGCCGGCCATGTGGCGTCGAGCGTCGCGGTGCGGAACGCGCCGTCGAGCAGCTCGGCGATCGAGCGGATCTTCTCCAGGTCGGCGTTGGTCAGGATCGGCTGGGCGACCTCGAGTCGCTTGTGCGCGCCGGCCTGGTGGCCCAGCAGGTTTGGCCTCGGCCCGATCATCGAGACGAGGCTCATCACCAGTTCCTCGCGGATCGGGTCGATCGGCGGGTTGGTGACCTGCGCGAAGCTCTGCTTGAAATACTCGTAGAGCAGCTTCGGCTTCTTCGAGAGGACGGCGATCGGCGTATCCGCGCCCATCGAGCCAACCGGATCATCGGCCTGGGCGCCCATCGGCTCGAGGAAGAAGCTCAGGTCTTCCTGCGTGAAACCGAACGCCTGCTGACGATCCAGGAACGCCGACGGGTCGTTGGACAGCACGGGCTCCCATTGCGGCGGGTCGGCCAGTTCCTCCAGCTTGAACTGGGTGGCCTTCAGCCAGTCCTCGTAGGGGTGCTCCTCGGCGAGCCTGGCCTTGATCTCGTCGTCGTCGACGATCCGCCCCTCTTCCATGTCGATGAGCAGCATCTTGCCGGGCTGCAGACGCCACTTGCGGACGATGCGCTTCTCCTCGACGTCGGGCAGGACGCCCACCTCCGAGGCCATGATCACATGGTCCTGGTCGGTGATGATGAAGCGAGCGGGCCGCAGGCCGTTGCGGTCAAGCGTTGCGCCAACCTGGCGCCCGTCGGTGAACGCGACCGCCGCCGGCCCGTCCCACGGCTCCATCAGCGCGGCGTGGTACTCGTAGAAGGCCCTGCGCTTGGCGTCCATCAGCGGATTGCCGGCCCAGGCCTCCGGGATGAGCATCATCATCGCGTGGGCCAGCGGGTAGCCGCCCGCCAGCAGGAGCTCGAGCGCGTTGTCGAGCTTGGCCGTGTCGGAGTCGCCCTCTTTGATGAGGGGCCACATCTTGTCGAGGTCGGGCCCGAGGAGCGGACTCTCCATCGTGCGCCGCCGCGCGTTCATCCAGTTGGCGTTGCCCCGCTCCGTGTTGATCTCGCCGTTGTGGGCGATGAAGCGGTACGGGTGGGCGCGCTGCCAGGACGGGAAGGTGTTGGTCGAGAAGCGCTGGTGCACCAGCGCAACCGCCGACTCGGCCAGCGGGTTCTTCAAATCCTCGTAGAACGTGCCCACCTGGTGCGCGAGGATCATCCCCTTGTAGACCACCGTCCGCGACGAGAACGAGGGCATGTAGAAGCTGGTAAGGCTCGGCAGGCCGTACTTGGTCGCCAGGGCCTCGAGCGGGTTCTGGGTCTGCTTGCGGATCACCAGGAGTTTGCGCTCGAAAGCGTCCTGGTCCTTGCAGTTCGCGCCGCGCGCCACGAACGCCTGCCGGATGACTGGCATCTCGTCGAGGACCGTCTTGCCGAGACCCTCGGGATTCACCGGCACGTCGCGCCAGCCGATCAGGCGCTGCCCCTCGACGCGGATGAAGTGCTCGAACTGGCCGATCGCGAGTTCGCGGGCCTGCTCGTCCTGCGGCAGGAAGCACATGGCGACGCCGTAGTGGCCCGGCTCGGGCAGCTCGACGCCGACCCTCGCGGCCCAGTCGCGATAGAGGGCGTCGGGAATCTGGATCAGGCAGCCGGCGCCGTCACCCATCAGCGGGTCGGCGCCCACCGCCCCGCGGTGGTTCAGGTTGACCAGAATCTCCAGGCCGCGGGCAATGACCTCGTGCGATTTGCGGCCCTTGATGTTGACCACAAACCCCACGCCGCACGCGTCATGCTCGTGACGCGGATCGTACATTCCCTGTCGCGCTGGAAGCGCCATTCCAGAATAACCTGTCCCTTTCTCCCGAGCGTCCCCGATTAGACGCCCTGGCCGGGCGCCTTTACAGGCAAGAGCCTAGGTCTGTCGACTGCGACGCGATCAACCTTGCGTGGCCCGCAGCGGTCTGCTGGAAATAGGTTCGCGTGGCGGCTCGCGCAATGCCTTCGGCGAGGTTATAAATTCCCCCTCAACCCTTCTCGTCGAAGCATTTTTCCAACCATTCGCTCGTGAAGCGCACGAACTTGATCTTACCCTTGTAATTGGCCGAGTAAACTACGCGCCAGGCGCCGTCGCGTCCCCGAATGACCGAAGGATAGGCGGCGCCGATATCCTGGCGCGGCAGCGAGAGTTCGCATCCTGGCGCGAAGCGCACTCCGTCGTTCGTCCTGGCCAGCGCCAAAACGTCGCGGCTGGTGGCCGACGGGTTGTAGATCAGCACGGTCCGGCCGCGTTCGTCCTCGAATGCGTCGACCGCCGAACCCGGATTCGGCAGATTGGTCAGGGTCGGCGCGCCCCAGGCGCCTGCAGCCGGATCGAACACGGCCGTGTAGACGCCTCGCCGGCGCTGGTCGCGGAAGTAGACGCGGAACCGGCCTCCGGCCTCGCGCGCCAGCGCCGGCTCGATCAGCTTGGGTCCGTTCAGCGGCCAGATGTCGAGCACCTTCGCCTTGTCGCCGGCAAGCGAGACGAGCGCGATCAGCGAGCGCTGGGCGGCTTCCTGGTAGAAGGGAACGAGATAGCCGCCGGGCGCGGCCTTGGGCTCGGCCCGGGGCAGAGCGCCGCCCATGTCGACGAGCCGCTGGCCACGCGACCACGTGCGTCCCTCGTCGGTCGAGACCCGCGCGTCGATGCGGCCGCAGACCCAGTTGCGGCAGACCTCGCCGATCACCGGCCAGATCCGGCTCTGGATCACGCCGTGGATCATCCAGACGCGGCCGTCGGGGGTGACGGTGAGCGTGACGTTGCCGAGGCTCTTGTCGGGAGCCTCCGCGCCGGCGGCCCGATCGCCCGGCGCCACCGCGGTCCACGACGCGGACCAATGGCGGCCGTCGTCGTCGCCGCGCGAGCAGAGGATGCGCACGCTGCGGTCCTCCTCGTGCGAGCCGGAGAACCAGCAGGCCAGAAGCGCGCCCGACGGCATCTCGGCGATCGCCGCGCCGTGGTTGGCCCGGCCCGGGGGGGCGGGCAGGTCGCAGCGAAAGATGTCCTGCGCGGGCGCGGCGGCGCCCAGCGCGAGCGCCGACCCGAATGCAAGCGCGAGGCGGAAGACGACGGCGGCGCGCCTCACCGGGCGCCCCCTTCGCCACCGCGAGCGGAGGGACGACTGACCATGATGACTTCCTCCAAGCGTGTTCGTCCCGCCCCCAGGGGTGCGCGGATATCGCAGCGGCGGGCGAGGTCAAGTTCGCGCTCTCCGCGCGATCACGATCCGCCCTTGTCCCGAAGACGCCCGCCGCGCTTGCGGCCGTACGGCCACGGGCGGAAGATGGCGTTTTGGCGTGACGGAAGGATTTGCATCATGGAATTGGCGCCCAAGCACACCGGACTCTCGACCGCGCGTCTGGAGCGGATCACCGAACACCTCGAGCGCAACTACATCGCGCCCGGCAAGATCGCCGGCTGCCAGGTGGCGGTCGCGCGACACGGCCACCTCGCCTATTTCCGATCGTTCGGCCGGATGGACCGCGAGCGCGGCAAGCAGATGGCCGACGACGCCATCTTCCGCATCTACTCCATGTCCAAGCCGATCACGTCCGTGGCGCTGATGCAGCTTTACGAGCGCGGGTATTTCCAGCTCAATGATCCGGTCAGCCGCTTCTTTCCGGCATGGCGCGAGCACAAGGTCTGGGTCTCGGGCAGGGGCGCGCAAATGCAGCTCGAAGAGCCGCGCCAGCCGGTCACGATGCGCCACATGCTCTCCCATACCGGCGGCCTCACCTACGGCGCCCAGCTCGTGGCGCTTGGCGCGCCTGACGAGGGCCACCCGGTCGACCAGGTCTACGCCGAGGTGGGCGTCCGCCGCGGCCGAGGCGAGACGCTGATGGATTTCATGGACAAGCTCGCCAAGGTCCCTTTGCGCTACCAGCCGGGCGAGCGCTGGCTCTATTCGCTTTCCACCGACGTCTGCGGCGCTCTCGTCGAGAAGATCAGCGGCCAGCGGTTCGACAGATACCTCTCCGAGCACATCTTCGAGCCGCTCGGCATGAAGGACACCAGTTTCGTCGTCGCGCCCGAGAAGGCGGACCGGTTCGCCGCCAACTATCGCCGCGCGCCGGACAAGACGCTGGAGCTGGTCGATGATCCGGCGAAGAGCACGTACCTGTCCGAGCCGACCTTCTTCTCAGGCGGCGGGGGCCTGGCGGGCACGACCGAGGACTATCTGCGGTTCTGCGAGATGCTCCGCCGCGGCGGCGAGCTCGACGGAGAGCGCGTCCTCGGCCCGCGCACCATCGCGCTGATGCACGAGAACCACCTGAAGGACGGCAAGGATCTGGTGCAGATGGCGATCGGCGGCTTCTCCGAGACCGCCAACGAAGGGGTGGGCTTCGGGCTCGGGTTCGCCACCACGCTCGACACCGTGAAATCCGGGTCGATAGCCGCTGGCGACTACTACTGGGGCGGCGCGGCCTCGACCATCTTCTGGGTCGACGCCAAGGAGGATCTCTGCGTCGTGTTCATGACCCAGCTGATGCCCTCCGGCGCCTTCAACTTCCGCGGCCAGCTCAAGAGCATCATCTATTCGTCGATCGTAGAGTAGCCGCACGTCAGGCGGCCGAGCGCGCCCGCTGGGACAGCGCGCGCTCGGCGCGCTCGATGTAGTTGCGGGTTATCGGGACGGCGTCGATGCGGCGCGCCAGCTGCAGTTGGAAAACCATGTGGCCGGCATAGCGGAAGCCGACCTCGCTGGCGGCCAGGTAGAATTCCCACATGCGGCAGAACCGCTCGCCGCGGATCTTCGCCACCTCGGTGCGCTGGGCGGCGAAGCGGCGACGCCACGCTTGCAGCGTCATCGCATAGTGCAGCCGCAGCACCTCTATGTCAGCGACGAAGAGCCCTGCGTGCTCCACCGCGGCGAGGGTCTCCGAGAGCGCCGGAATGTAACCGCCCGGGAAAATGTGACGGGCGATCCAGGGCTGCGTGACGCCCGGCCCGTCAGCGCGGCCGATGCTGTGGATCACGGCGACGCCGTCGTCCGCAAGCAGGCGCCGGACCTGCCCGAAATAGGCGTCGTAGTTAGGGCGGCCGACGTGCTCGAACATGCCGACCGACACGATGCGGTCGTAGGGTCCGCTGACGTCTCGATAGTCGGCCAGCGAGAAGCGGACCCGGCCGGCGAGGCCCTGCGCGTCGGCGCGCTCGCGGGCGAGCGCCAGCTGCTCGGTGGAAAGCGTCACGCCATCGACCTGCGCGCCCGTCTCGCCCGCGATGCGCAAAGCCAGGCCGCCCCAGCCGCAGCCGATGTCGAGAACACGGTGGCCGGGCCGCAGCAGCAGCTTGGCCGCCAGACGCCGCTCCTTGGCGAGCTGCGCCTCCTCGAGGCTGTCGTCCAGCTGCTCGAAATAGGCGCACGAGTACTGGAGGTCCGCGTCGAGAAAGCGGCGGTAGAAGGCGCTGGAGAGATCGTAGTGGCGATGGACGTTGTCGCGCGCCTGGCGCTTCGCGTTGCGGCTCAGGACAAAGTCCTGGCGCCAGCGGGCGAGCCAGCCGGCGCGATGCACGCCCGGCCTGCGCCTGAAGTTGCGCCCGGCGATCTCGAGGAGGTCGTACACGTCCCCCGCCTCGAGGATCACACCGCCGTCCATGTAGGCGTCGCCGAGGGCGGTCTCCGGAAACGTCGCGATGCGCAGCGCCCAGAGCGGGCTGGTGATCCGCACGGCCACGCTCGGCCCGGTTCCGTCGCCGAGCGTCAGCCGTTTGCCGCCCGGAAGAGTCACGACGAGGTCGCCCTCGCCGACGGCGGCCTTCAGGTAACCTTCCAGTGCCATCGCAGATCGTGAACCGCCGGGCGAGGGATCGGTTCCGCTCCCTCCCTTCGTCGAACGCCGCTCTTTGTCGACAGTCGCCGTGGCCGGGACTAAGAGCGGACGCCGACGCCGTCCGAGCGGGGGGCGTCGCGTTCGAGACGATTTCAATCGGGAGGATTTTAGGCGTGGACCATCGCAGATTGGGCGACAGCGGCCTGAAGGTCAGTGAGATCGGCCTCGGGTGCAACAATTTCGGGATGCGCATAGACCAGGAGGCGACGAACGCGGTGATCGATGCGGCCATCGAGCACGGCGTCACCTTCTTCGACACGGCCGATGTCTACGGCGGCCGCGGCAAGTCGGAGGAGATGATGGGCGTGGCCCTGAAGGGGAAGCGCCACCAGATCGTGCTGGCGACCAAGTTCGCCAGCCCGATGGGAGCGCCCGACAAGCAGGGCGGGTCGCGCCGCTACATTATGGAAGCGGTCGAAGCGAGCCTCAGGCGGCTGCAGACCGACTACATCGACCTCTATCAGATGCACCGTCCCGACCCTGAGACGCCGATCGACGAGACGCTCAGCGCGCTCGACGACCTCGTGACCCAGGGCAAGGTCCGCTACATCGGCAATTCGAATTTCTCGGGCTGGCAGATCGCCGACGCCGACTGGACGGCGCGGGACGCGCACTCGGCTCGCTTCGTCTCGGCGCAGAACAACTATTCGCTGCTCGAACGGCGGGTTGAACACGAGGTCAACCCCGCGTGCGAACGCTTCGGCCTCGGCATGCTGCCCTATTTCCCCCTGGCCTCGGGCCTCCTCACGGGCAAGTATCGGCGCGGCGAGGATGCGCCGGAAGGCACTCGCCTCGCGGCGTGGGGTGCGCGCGGGCAGCAGGCGCTGAACGACAAGAACTTCGACAGGCTGGAGGCGCTGTCGGGCTGGGCCGCCGAGCGCGGCCACACCCTGCTGAACCTCGCCTTCGCATGGCTGCTCGGCCATCCGGTGGTTTCCTCGGTGATCGCCGGGGCGACCCGCCCCGAGCAGGTCGCCGCCAACGCGGCGACCGCGGCCTGGAAGCTGACGCCGGCCGAGGTTGAAGAAGTGACCAAGCTGGCGGCGTAGGCCTGCCGCCCCATGATGGGGCAGGCGGCGAGCGTTCGAAACGACGGTACGGACCGATTCATTCAAACAAGCGTTTGGAGCGGTTGCGCCGCCTTGGTGGGCGCATGATAATGCCGCTCGGCATCAGGCTTTAGACGCAAAGACCCGCCCGTCAGAGGCGGTTTTCAGGAGGTTGACGGATGGCTTGGGATTTCGAGACCGACCCCGAATTTCAGAAGAAGCTCGATTGGATCGAAGAGTTCATGGAAGAGAAGGTCGAGCCTCTCTCCAACCTCGGTCGGGCCCTGATGGTCCCGGGCGCCCGCGAGAAGTTCATCAAGCCGCTGCAGGATGAAGTCAAGGCGCAGGGTCTGTGGGCCTGCCACCTGGGTCCCGAGCTGGGCGGCCAGGGCTATGGCCAGCTCAAGCTGGCGCTGATGAACGAGAAGCTGGGCCGAAACGGGCTCGCCCCTTCAATCTTCGGCTGCCAGGCGCCCGACACCGGCAACGCCGAAATCATCGCCCACTACGGCTCGCCGGAGCAGAAGGAAAAGTGGCTGTGGCCGCTGCTCAACGGCGAAATCCGCTCGGCGTTCTCGATGAGCGAGCCGGCCGGCGGCTCGGACCCGACCACCTTCAAGACGCGCGCCGAGTGGAAGAATGGGAAATGGGTGATCAACGGCGAGAAGTACTTCTCGTCGGGCGCCTACGGGTCATCGGTGCTGGTGGTCTACGCCGTCACTGATCCTGACCATAAGGACGTCCACCAGCGCACCTCGATCTTCCTGGTGCCGACCAAGGCGCCGGGCGTGAACATCCTGCGCGGGATCGGCGTCGGCGCCGGCGAGGGCGGCGGTCACGCCTACATCCGCTACGAGAACGTCGAGGTCGGCCCCGAGGCGCTGCTCGGCCCGCGCGGTGGGGCATTCCTGGTGGCGCAGACGCGTCTTTCCGGCGGCCGCGTGCACCACGCGATGCGCACCGTCGGCGCCTGCCAGCGCGCTTTCGACCTGATGTGCCGCCGCGCAGTGTCGCGCCAGACTCGCGATGGGCGCTTGGCCGACATGGCCGTGGTGCAGGAGCAGATCTGCGACTCCTGGATCGCGCTCCAGTCGTTCCGCCTCCTGGTGCTGCGCACCGCCTGGCTGATCGACAAGCACAAGGACTACAACCTCGTGCGCAAGGACATCGCCGCGATCAAGGTGGCGATGCCGAAGGTCTACCACGACATCGCCGCCACCGCCGCGCACCTGCACGGCGCCATGGGCGTCTCCAACGAAATGCCGTTCATGGGCATGCTCACAAGCGCCATGGTCATGGGCATCGCCGACGGTCCGACCGAGGTGCACAAGGTGACGGTGGCCAAGCAGGTGCTCAAGGACTACCGGCCCGACCAGGACCTCTTCCCCAGCTACCACCTGCCCAAGCTGAAGGAAGCGGCGATGGACAAGTACGGCTCAGCGATCGAGGAGCTGCGCTCGGCGGCCAAGGCGGCGACGGCCGACGCGTAGAATCGCTTTCAAGCGCGCCTCCGGGCCGCTAGTCCAGATGCAGGACAGCGGTCTGGAGGGCCTTCGATGTCAGCGAAATCCGTTCGCCCCCTGATCGTCGGGATCGGCGGGACCGTGCGCTCGCCCTCCTCGTCCGAGCGGGTGCTGACCGTCGCCCTGGCCGCAGCGGAAGCGGCCGGCGCCCGCACCGTCATGCTGGGCGGCGACCTGCTGTCGCGGCTGCCGATCTACAATCCGAACGACGCCGAACATCCGCCGGAGCGCTCGGCGCTGGTCGACGCGATCCGTGAGGCGGACGGGGTGATCGTTTCGACGCCGGGTTATCACGGCTCGCTCTCCGGCCTGATCAAGAACGCGCTCGACAGTCTGGAGCCTCTGCGCCAGGACGCGCGCCCCTACCTCGACGGGCGCGCCGTGGGCTGCATCGTCGTCGCGGACGGCTGGCAGGCATGCGGCTCGGCGCTGGCCCATCTGCGCTCGATCGTCCACGCCCTGCGCGGATGGCCGACCCCGCTGGGCGCCACGGTCAACAGCGCGCTGAAGCCGTTCGACGAGGCCGGCGCGCTGAAGGAACCCTGGCAGGTCGAGACGGTCGCGCAGCAGGTGGTCGCCTTCGCCAAGATGTGGCGACCACCCGCCGCCTGACGGACTTCAGCTCTTCGCCTCCGCCTTCTCCAGCGCCTCTCGCCACGCCGCCCGGGAGGCGGCGCGCTGCGGCTGCGCAGGCGCCTGGCCGGTCTCGGCGACCTGACGGCCCAGCGCGATGACCTTCGGGATATCGGCGTCGGCCAGCGGCGCCATCCATTCCTTGCGCTTGAAGGCGGCTTCGACGTAGGGCGCGAGCGCCTCGGTCTTCTGGGCCACGCGCTCCGCTTCGCGCTCCTTGAACTCGCCCATCACCTCGGCGGCGAAGAGCTCGAGCGCTTCGCAGATGTGCTCGTGCCTGTTGCGCCCGCCTTGCTGGATGAAGGCGACCTGGTCGACGCCGCAGGACTCGAACTTCTTCAGATGCGCGCGCAGCTCGTCGGGCGTGCCGATGCCGCCCTCGGCCGCGCCGGCGATGCCGCCCTGCCCTTCGGCCAAGTTGGCCTGCGCCTTCTCGAACAGCTCCCAGATGCTGGTGCGCCCGGGAACGTGCTCACCAAAGCCGTAATGCCAGCCGAGGGCGAACTGGAAGAACCGGAAGCCCTGCTGGAAGCGCCGGCGGGCTTCCTCGGCGTCGTGGTGCACGCCGAAGGAGGAGACCATGCAGATGTTGGGGTTTACCGCGTGGCCGATCGGCACGCATTCTTCCTTGAATATGCGATAGTAGTCCTCGACCCACTGCGTCGCCTCAGCCGGATCGACGAAGGCGAAGGTGAGCGCGCCGATGCCAAGCCGCGCCGCCAGCTTGATCGTCTCGCGATTGGAGCAGGCCACCCAGAGCGGCGGGTGCGGGCGCTGCACCGGCTTGGGAACGATATTGCGCGCCGGCATCTGGAAGTACTGCCCGTTGAACCCGGGGTACGGGTCCATCGCCAGCATGTTGGCGCATTGCTCGACCGCCTCGCGCCAGGCTGGGCGCTTGTCGGCCACCGGCACGCCGTAGCCGCCGAGCTCGGCCCAGGCCGAACTCTCGCCGGTGCCCCACTCCACACGCCCGTTCGACACAAGATCGAGCGTGGCGATGCGTTCGGCGACGCGGGCCGGGTGGTTGTAGCCCGGCGGCATCAGCACGATGCCGTGCCCGAGACGGATGGTCTTCGTGCGCTGCGAGCAGGCGGCGAGAAAGATCTCCGGCGCGGAAGAATGCGAGTATTCCTCCAGGAAGTGGTGCTCGACCTCCCAGACATTGTCGAAGCCGAGCCGGTCGGCCAGCTCCACCTGGTCCAGCGCGTCCTGGAACAGCTTCTGCTCGAGCCCCTCGGTCCAGGGGCGGGGCAATTGATGCTCATAGAAAATGCCAAAGCGCATGGGGGTTCCTCGAACAGGCGTTTCAATGCCCATGAGGCTACCGCCAGGCGGGCTCCGCGCAAGCGGGCGTTTCGGGGAGGCGGCGCGAAAGCGGTCAGGCGGCCGTCAGGCCGGTGAAGAACGGACGGGCGTAAAAGTCCACCGCCGTCGACGCGCTGACGCCCCTCAGCAGGACCGGAAGGTCGGCGGCGGCGTTGAGCGTGGCGTTCAGCATCTGGGCCGCGACGAAAGGATCGACGCCGCGCAGCGAGCCCTCGGCGACGCCATCTGCGATCATCGCGGCGAAGCCGTCGGAGAGGCGGATCGAGCCAGCCAGCATCTCCTCACGTATGCCCTGCGGGATCGCCGCCAACGCCGTGGTCCGCAGCAGCGGGCCGGCGGCGGAGAACTGGCGTTCCACCAGGGCCGCAGCGGCCGACGTGAGGCGCGTCCACTGGCCCGCCGGCAGCACCTGCGCCGCAGCCTGAGCGCGCCGGACCGTCTCGAACGACCGCTCAAAGCAAGCGGCGACGACATCATCCTTGGCCGAATGGTGATGATAGAACGAGCCTTTGGTGACACCGAGCGCGGCGCTGATGGCGTCCACCGAGGCGCCGTGATAGCCCCGCTCGTTGATGAGCCGGGTCGCCGCCTGGAGGAACGCCTCCCTCGGCGACGGCTCGCCCGCGGTCATCGCCGGCAGCGGCGCCGGGCGCCACGACGCGCCGGGCGCCGCGAGGCCGTGGGTCAGGATGTCGTGCAGGCGCTCGCCGACGCGCGCCGGCGTCGCGCGCTTGTAGCGCGGCAGCCACGCTTCCAGCCAGTGGAGCTGTTCCAGCACGATCTGGGCGCGCGCCGTAGCCTGGCCGCGGCTCAGAACGCCTGCGTCAGGGGCGGCGAACAGACGCCGCACCTGGCGGAAGAGATCGCCATAGGCGGTCGCGATCGGCCGTTGGGCGGGCGGCGAGAGCGCGCGGATGTCGCCGAACACCGGCATCGGCGGCTCCTCGCCGGCGTCGACACGGGCGCGGAGGGCGAGGTAGAGCTCGATCAGCCGCCGCAGCCGGGCGGAAGCGGTGTCCTCGGCGCTCGCTTCGGCGGTCAGCGCGGCCAGCCGCCGGACGCCGGCCAGGAAACAGGCCGCGGCCAGATCTTCCTTCCTCTTGAAATAGTAGGTGACGCTCGTGGTGATCAGGCCGACGCGGTCGGCGACCTCCGCCAGCGTCATGCCGCGCACGCCATTCTGGTTCAGGAGTTCGGTCGCCGCCACGATGATCGCCACGCGCTTCCTGTTGAAGCGGGCAGTCGCATTCGGCGCGAACGAGCCGTCGGGCATGAAGCTTCTCGCCTCGATGGGGGATCGCGCGCAACGGCGAGGCCGCCTGGCGTGCGAAACTCGTCCGCCCTACCCCGAACCGCGTCAGGAGGCCAGCATTTCGCCGCCGATGGCCTCGTCGGCGACGGCCGGGCCTGCGTCCTTGGCCGCGTGCACGTGGTCCAGCATGCGCACCTTACGCCAGCCGCCGTAGTAGTAATACAGCGCGGTCAGGGCGCTGGACGTCAGCGTGCCCAGCGGGAAGCTCCACCAGATCGCTTCTTCGCCGAAATGCGGGATCATGAAGTAGGCGAACGGCACTCGCACGCCGATCATCGCGATGACCAGGATGAGCAGCGGCGGCCACACCGCGCCGGTGGAACGCACAATTCCGGAGAGCGCGAACGTCGCGTTGAAGATCACGAAGGCCCAGAGCACGGTCTGGTCGATGTGGAGGGCGATCGGGATGGTCGGCGAATGGAAGGGCAGGAAGATGTAGAGCGGAATCGGGCCCAGCGCGTAGATGAGGGCCGCAATGCTGCCGGTGACGCAGACGCTCAGCCCCAGGCCGATCAGCGCGATCCGCTCGACCCTCGCCCACTCGCCGGCGCCGACGTTCTGCCCGGCCATCGACGACACCGACGCGCCCACCGCCATGCCGGGCATCTGGATGTAGTTCCAGACCTGCAGCGCGCCGACGTAGGCCGCGGACGTCACCGCCCCGAAGCCGTTCACGAACGTGATCATGATCATGCCGGCGGCCGACATGATGAACAGCTGCAGACTCATCGTGATC
>JAKAZA010000100.1 GCA_021816155.1 Pseudomonadota bacterium
GATCGCGCAGGCCTACTTTGACTACGGCGTGCGCACTTTCGCGTTCGACGCAGCGGAGGAACTCGAGAAGATCCTCGAGGTCACAGGACGCGCCAAGGATCTCAACCTGATCGTGCGGCTGGCGGTGGAAGCCAGCGGCGCGGCCTATTCGCTTGCCGGCAAGTTCGGGGTCGAGGCCCATGAGGCGCCGTCGCTGCTGCTCGCGGCGCGTCGCGCGACCGACGAGCTGATGGGCGTGTCGTTCCACGTCGGCAGCCAGTGCATGCGGCCCTCCGCGTTCCAGGCGGCGATGGCGCAGGTCTCGCGGACACTCGTTCGCGCCGGCGTGTTCGCCGATGTGGTGGACGTGGGCGGCGGCTTCCCGTCGGTCTATCCAGGCATGATCCCACCGGATCTGCCCGAGTATGTTGCGGCCATCGACCGCGGTTTCGCCGAAATGATGGTGCACGAGACGACCGAGCTCTGGTGCGAGCCGGGCCGGGCCCTCGTGGCCGAGGGTTCGTCGCTGCTCACCCGCGTCGAGCTGCGCAAGGGCGACGCGCTCTATCTGAACGACGGAGCGTACGGCGCGCTGTTCGATGCGGCCCACGCCAAGTGGCCGTTTCCGGTGAAGCTGCACCGCCCTGACCGCGAGTCGTTGGCGGCGCTGAAGCCGTTCCGTTTCTTCGGACCGACCTGCGACTCTCTGGACGCGATGGCTGGGCCGTTCTGGCTGCCCGAGGACGTGCGCGAGGGCGACTTCGTCGAGATCGGCATGCTCGGCGCCTACGGCGTCGCCATGGCGAGCCGCTTCAACGGCTTCGGCGCCGTCGAGACCGTCGAGGTGGAGGACGCGCCGATGCTCTCCATGTTCGGCCTCGCCCCGCGCGTGCTGGCGACGCCGAAGGCCGAGACGGCCAACGTCGTCAGGCTGTCGCGGGCGCGTGGCAGGAAGCGGCGTCGGAAGTAAGATAGGCGCACTCCGGTTTCGAGGTTCCGGCCGTCGCTCCGTCCGGCCGGAACCTGACCCATGGACGGGCGCTCACCTCGAGGGGAAACCTGCAGCGATGAACGCACCCGCCGCGCCGAACTCCAAGGCTGAACTGCTCTCCAGGACCGTCGAGCACGTCGACATCGCCGCCTATGACGCGCGACCGGTGATCGATGCGATGCGCAAGATGAGCTTCACCAGCCGCGACACCGCCCGCGCGGCCGACATCCTCACCATGGCGATCGAGGATCCCGCCTGCTCGGTCTGGCTGACGCTGGCCGGCTCGACCAGCGCCGGCGGCTGCATGCATGTCTACAGGGACATGCTGAAGTACGGCATGGCCGACGTGGTGGTCGCCACCGGCGCCTCGATCATCGACATGGATTTCTTCGAGGCGCTCGGTTTCCGCCATTACCAGGCGCAGGGCGGCGTCGACGACCGAGATCTTCGCGCGCTCTACATCGACCGCATTTACGACACGTACATCGACGAGGAGGAGCTCCAGGCCTGCGACGCGGCGATCAAGGAGATCGCCGATGGTCTCGAGCCGCGGCCCTACTCGAGCCGGGAATTCATCCAGGAGATCGGCCGCTGGCTCGCGGCCGGCAACGCCAAGAAGCCCGGTAGCCTCGTGCAGACGGCGTTCGAGGAAGGCTGCCCCATCTTCTGCCCAGCCTTTACCGACTCGTCCGCCGGTTTCGGCCTCGTCAAGCACCAGGTCGAGCGGCTCAAGGTGCGCGAGCCCTATGTCACCATCGACTCAGTGGCGGATTTCCGCGAGCTGACCGACGTCAAGATCGCCGCCGGGACGACGGGCCTCTTCATGGTCGGCGGCGGCGTGCCGAAGAACTTCGCCCAGGACACCGTTGTCTGCGCCGAGATCCTCGGCATCGAGGCCGAGATGCACAAGTACGCCGTGCAGATCACGGTCGCCGACGTGCGCGATGGCGCCTGCTCGTCATCGACGCTGAAGGAGGCCTGCTCATGGGGCAAGGTCGACGTGACGTGGGAGCAGATGGTCTTCGCCGAGGCCACCACGGTGGTCCCGCTGATCGGCTCGGACGCCTATCACCGCGGCGCGTGGCGGGGGCGGGATAAGCGCCGCTGGGCCAGGCTGTTCGCGAAGGGGTGAGCCGCGCTGCTCAGATTCCCGCGTACCGGTCGTATCCCTGGTCCTCCCAGTAGCCGCCGTGGCCACCACCGATATGGGCGAAGCTGGCGACGGCCTCGAGCCGCATCACGTACTTGGCCTGCTTGTAGCCGAGGTAGCGCTCGGCGCGC
The DNA here is from genome assembly GCA_021816155.1 of Pseudomonadota bacterium. Lineage (GTDB taxonomy): Bacteria > Pseudomonadota > Alphaproteobacteria > Caulobacterales > Caulobacteraceae > Acaudatibacter. The sequence continues at coordinate 2,252 of JAKAZA010000100.1, forward strand.
AGGCGCAGCGGCGCGCCGTGCGCGACGGTGAGCGGGGCGCCGTTCATGTCGTAGGCGAGGATGGTCTGCGGGTGATCGACGTCCACGCGGTCGAGCGTCTCATAGTAGCGGGCGCCGCCCAGCGTGTCCGCGCAGTGGAGCACGATGTAGCGCGCCTCCGGTTCGAGGCCCGCCATGGCCATCAGCGGGCCCATGCGCGCGCCGGCCCATTCGCCGATGCAGCTCCAGCCCTCGACGCAGTCGTGGCGAGTGATCTGGGTGCGCGCCGGCAACGCGCGGATCTCGTCGAGCGTCAGCGCCAGTGGTCGTTGCACGAGGCCGTCGACGGTCAGCGTCCAGCCGGCGAAATTCGTGGCGACCAGCGCCTTGTAGTCCGCGTCCGGCGGATCGATCGTGCCGTTGGCGCGGAAGTCGGGCGTGATGTCGGCCCTGGAGAACTCGCGGGCGAGCACACGCGGGCCCAGCAGCCGCTGCACGCCCCGGTTCAGGTCCTCCGCGACCGACAGCGGCCGCACAACATTGGGGTTCTGCTCCATCCGGTCGCAGCCAGTGAGCGCCAGCCCTGCGAGGCTGACGCCGCTCGCAAGGAGTCGGCGACGGTCGAGGCTCATGGCGCGTCTCCAGGCTGGACGTCCGGTCGGGGCAGCGTGATCGCGTAGCGGCCGGTGACCATCGAGCGGACGTTGTTCCAGGCGCCTGAGGCCACGACCATGGCGATGTGGACGAGGAAGAACAGCACGATCAGGCTGGCTGCGATGAAGTGGATCGAGCGGGCGGACTGGCGTCCGCCGAACAGGTCGAGCAGCCACGGGAAATCGGCGTCGAGGCTCGGTGACATGGTCATGCCGGTCAGCACCATGACGGGCAGCAGGACAAACGCCACGCCGAGGTAGGCGCCTTTCTGCAGCACGTTGTAGCGCTTGGCCGCCTCCCCGCGCGGGAACTTCAGGCGCATGTGGTCCCAGATTTCGCCGAGCACGTGGCGCGGCTCCAGCTGGTCGCGCGTTGGCGCCAGGTCACGCTTGAGGTGGCCGCCGAGCAGGGCCGTCGCGACGTAGACGGCGCCGTTGATCGCGAAGAGCCAGGCGAAGAAGAAGTGGTAGCGCCGCCCCAGCGCCAGGAAACGGAACGAGGGGATGGTGAGCCACGACGGGAAGCCGCGCGCCACCGTCACGCCGCCTTCCTTCGAGGCGCCCAGGAAGCCGGTGGTGTCGAAAAGGGTCTCGCCGACCCGGGTCACGCCGTGCAGTCGGCCGGCCTGCTCGTAGGCTCCCATGGCGAGCCAGGGGTGGGCGAAGTCGGACTGCTGCCCCCAATAGAGCGCCGGATGCGCGTTGAATATCTGCAGGCCCGACAGCAGCAGGAAGAAGATGCTGAGCGCGTTGACCCAGTGGGTGACGCGCGTGACCAGGCCATGGCGCCGCACGAGCACCCTTTTGGGCCGTGTGGGCGCGGCGGCGGCGTCGGTCATGGCGTTCTCCCGAAGCGGCGCGGCTGTGTTGTGGCTCCGGGCCGGTATACGCTCGCCGGGGGCGCCGGGTTACGCCAAGGCCCCCAGCGGACAGTCCTAAGGCTGCTCCACCGCCCAGCCGATGGCTTCGCGCACGAGATCGGGCCGCTCCATCGGCAGGAAGTGCGTGGTCTCGGCGACGGTGTCGAGGCGGATGCGCCCGGTGGCGGCGAGGCGCCCCGCGCCCTCCCGCAGCCGCCCAGGCGAGTCTATGGCGGCCTGCAGGATCCAGATCGGGCAGCGCGAGGCGTCGAAGGCCGCCCATGCGTCGTGCGCCTGGTTGACGTAGTTGGAGACTTCCCACTCCGGTGTGCAGGCCAGCTCGACGCCGCCGTCGGCCGAGGGCTTGAATCCGGCGGTGACATAGTCGGCCAGCTGGGCTTCGGTCCAGGTGCGGAAGGCGCCGCGGCCGCGGTACGACTCGATCGCCGCCGTGTGACTCGGGAAGCCCCGGCGCCGCCTCGCCGCGCCCGCCACCATCGGCGAGGCTCCGATCGCTTCCGGCGAACCCGCCGCCTCGGCGTCGGGCGGCCGGATCACCGGGTCGAGCAGCGCGAGCGCCCGCACCCGCCCCGGCGCCTCGGCTGCGGTGAGCAGCGAGGCGGTGGCTCCCATCGAGTGGCCGGCCAACGCCACGCGCCCGATCGCCATCGCGTCCAGGAAGGCGATCAGGTCGTCCTTCAGGTCGAGCCATGAGGTCCGTGCGTGGTCGGTGGGCAGAGTCGTGGCCCCGTGGCCGCGCTGATCGAAGGCGACGATGCGGAGCGTCCCGGCCAGAGGCGACAGGATGGTGCGGTAGGCCCGGGCATTGAAGCCGTTGGCGTGGACGAAGACGAGATCGGGTGCGCGGTCCTGCGGTCCGAAGTCGAGGAAGGCGACCTCGCCCGCGCCGTTGGGCGTCGTCAGGCGGAGGCGGCGCTGGGCGGGCTCGTAGGCAAGGTCGGCGTCCAAGCAGAGACTCCTGGCGAGTGTCAGCGGGACTGCTAGGCTGATGGCGCCGGGGAAGTCCACCCGCCAGGTGACCTGCGATGAAGCTAGCGACCATCGGCTATGAGGGAGCGACACAGGACGCGGTGATCGGGCGACTGAAGTCCGCGGGTGTCGAGGTGCTGATCGACGTGCGCGCAGTCGCCTCGTCCCGTCGCGCGGGCTTTTCCAAGACCGTGCTCGCCGCCAGCCTGGCGGAGGCTGGCATCGACTACGTCCACCTGCGCGAGCTCGGGACGCCGAAGGCTGGCCGCCAGGCGGTAAGGGCGGGCCGCGTCGGCGAGATGCGGGCGATCTACGAGGCGCATCTCGCCGACCCTGCTGCTCAGCGGCAGTTCGCTGAGGCGCTCGACATCGCCAGGAACCGATCAGCTGCGCTGCTCTGCTACGAAGCCGATCCCGCCAATTGCCACCGAAGAATCATCGCTCAGCGACTCAGCGCCGCCGCCGATTTCGAGGTCGAGGACCTGACGGCCCGGCCCTAGCGCGACTTGTTGCTGGTGCTGCTTGGCGAAACGTCGATGCCGGCCGCGGCCTGGATTAGGGCCGCGATCCGGTCGGTCGAGTCGGCCGCCTGACTCAGGATCTGCATCGGCGTCGCGCCCGGACGCACGGCTGCGGCCACCTGGCCGGCCGCGCTTTGCGCCATCGCCACGGCCGCGCTCGTGGCCGCCGAGACGTTCGAGGCGGAACCGACGGGCGTGGGGTAGATGAAGCCGTACGTCGGATAAACCGTGTCGCCGAGATTGTGCGACGGGTCGTTCCACACCTTCACTTCACTCCAGTCGCCGTTGGGCGACACATCGACGACGGTGACGTTGCGCTCGACGTGGCCGCGCTCTCCGTCGATCAGGGACCAGTTGGCGTGAGATATCTGGATCACGCGGTCGGTCAGCACCTGGCTGACAACGGCGACGTGTCCCAGCCGCATGCGGCCGGTCGGACGGAAGCAGAGCACGGCGCCGGCCTTGGGCGTGAAGCCGGTCTGGTAGCGGCCCGCGGCCTGACTCCACCAGGTCCAGGCGTCGCCGAAAATCTGAATGCCGGAAACGAGGCGGGCGAACGGCACGCACTGCCAGTAGTCATCAGCGGAGGCGGCAGGCGCTGCAATGACCGTGATAGCCACAAGGAGGGCGCCGAGAGAGGCTCTCGTTCGTCCTAGCATGCTGGTGATGTCTCCCACCTACCGACGAAGCCGCCATAACCCTGGTCGCAGAGGATGAAAAGAGTCTTTACCGTGCCGGGGCGGTCGCAAGTTTGTGAGCGGCGCGGTTCGCCCACCAGAGTTTCATGCGTTGCCGCAAAGGTCGTTCAATCACGTGGTGCGCGACGGCGGACAGCGGAACCAAGGTTGTGACAAAGACGGCCCACAACGGAAGCGGCAGCTCTTTACTGGGCAAGTGCAATAACTTCGTCGAGATATTGACGAATAACAGCGACCAAGGGATGCCGAGCATATAGACACAGTAGCTGATCTCGCCGAGGTACACGAAGAGCGGGTGGGTTCCCAGCCGCGCTCCCGCCTTGGAAACTTGCGCCAGGGATATAATCAGGCCTGACGACGCGGCCACGATGACGACATCGGGCGCCTCAATTTGGGCAGACAGCAACAGGCCGGCGCCGAAAAGACCGGCGCTTGCGAGCGCTTTGCCGCGCTCGGCCGCAGTCCTGCGCCATACCAGGTAGAGCGCGCAGCCCATCGCGAAGGTGGGCACGATGCGTAGCGCGCCCCAGGAGATGGTGGCGAGCGTCAGCGGGAAGCCGGCGATTCGCGCGAACACCGCATAGAGCACGGCCATGAACGCGAGCGCCGCGGCCGCCGCGACTTCCGGCCAGCGGCGCACGCTCGTGGCCAGCAGGGCGAACGCCGGGAACACGAGGTAGGCGAACCATTCGGCCGAGATCGACCACGACGGGTCGTTCCAGCCGACCACCGGCGACAGGCCCCAGGCCTGCGTAAGCGTCAGATTGGCGGGCAGGGCGGCGAGCGAAAGCACGTTCGGGTCGATCGAGAGGCCCATCGCCAGCGCCGCGCCGCCCATCAGCCCGATGCCGATCAGCGTCGCGAGGTGCATCGGGTAGATGCGCGCCAGGCGCGCCCAGATGAAGTCGGCGTACTTGAAGCGGCCTTCCTCAAAAGCGGGCAGGTATACGTGGCAGAGGATGAAGCCTGAGAGCACGAAGAACAGTTCGACGCCCAGATAGCCCTTGGCGATGACGCCTGGCATCGGACCGGCGCCGGCGAGCTTCGGCCAGTAATGGTAGAGAGTCACCCACAAGGCGGCGAAGAAGCGAAGCGACGTGAGCGGCTTGATGTTGGCCGGCTCGGTCATGGGCTGGCTTGTCTCCGATCGAGCCAACACGGCGCGTTCGCGCGTCTCACGAGCAAGGGTGGCGCCAAGTCTTCAAAGAAAGCTGTACGGGTCGACGTCGATGGTCAGGCGCACCTGGCCAGGAACCTTCACCCGCGCACGCCAGGCGCCGAGGAAGCCCTGAAGGTCGACGTCGCGGTCGGCGCGCACGAGGAAGCGCTTGCGTCTGCGCCCGCGGACCAGGCTGAACGGCGCGTCCGCCGGACCGAACAGGTCGACGCCCGCCGCGTTCGGCGCGACCGAGGCCAGATCGGCGGCGAACCGGTCGAGCTGCTGGGCGTCGGGGCCGGATACGATGATCGCCGCTAGGCGCCCGAATGGTGGCAGGCCGGCTGCTTCGCGTTCGGCGAGTTCCAGAGCCGCGAACGCGTCGCGGTCATGATCGGCGAGGGTTCGCATCACCGCGTGATCGGGCGCCCAGGTTTGCAGCAACGCGCGGCCGCGCCGCGCCATGCGCCCGGCGCGGCCGGCGACCTGCGCGATCAGCTGGAACGTGCGTTCGGCCGCCCGCAGGTCGCCCCCACGCAGTCCGAGGTCCGCATCCACCACGCCGACCAGGGTAAGGCCCGGGAAGTTGTGGCCCTTTGCAGCCCCCTGGGTCGCCACCAGGATGTCGATGTCTCCGTCGGTCATCCTCGCGATCAGCTCGCGCGCGCTTTCCGCGCCCGGCGCGGTGTCCGACGAGAAGACGGCGACCCGCGCCGCCGGGAACAGCGCCTTCGTCTCCTCCTCGACCCGCTCCACGCCGGGGCCGACCGAGACCAGGCTGTCCTTGGCCGTGCAATAGGGGCAGCGGTCGGGCTTTCGCATGGAAAAGCCGGTCAGGTGGCAGACGAGCCGACCGGTGTACCGGTGCTCGACGAGCCACGACTCTGTGTCGGGCGCCTTCAACCGCTCGCCGCACGCCTTGCACAGCACCAGCGGCGCGTAGCCTCGCCGGTTGAGGAAGAGCAGCGCCTGTTCGCCTTTTGTCAGCGTCTCGCGCATGGCGTCTACGAGCGGCGGCGAAAGCCAGCGCCCGGTCGGCGGCGAGTGGCGGCGCAGGTCGACGAGCTCGATCGTCGGCAGCACCGCGCCGCCGTGGCGGTTGGCGAGCTTCAGCCACTGATAGCGGCCGCTCTGGGCGTTCCACAGGGTTTCCAGCGATGGCGTGGCCGAAGCCAGGATCACGGGCGCCTGGGCGATCTTGGCCCGCGCCACGGCCAGGTCGCGCGCCTGGTAGATGAAGCCTTCCTCCTGCTTGTAGGAGGCGTCGTGCTCCTCGTCGACGACGAGGAGGCGCAGCCGCCTGTAGGGCAGGAAGAGGGCCGATCGGGCGCCGACCACGATGCGGCACGCCCCGCGCGTCACCGCTTCCCACACGCGGCGACGACGGGTGGGATGCAGGCCGGAATGCCAGGCGGCCGGTTCGGCTCCGAAGCGCGCGGCGATGCGGGCGATCACGGCCTCGGTGAGCGCGATCTCCGGCAGGAGGATCAGGACCTGCGCCTCGGGGTCGCGGCGAAGGACGGCGGCGGCCGCTTCGAGGTAGACCTCGGTCTTGCCGGAACCGGTGACCCCGTCGAGCAGCGCAACCGTGAAAGCGTCGCGGGCGACCATGGTCGCCAGCTCTTCGAGCGCCGCGGACTGGCTGGGGTTCAGCCTCGGCGGATCGTGTTCCGGGTCGGGGGGCGGGAAAGCGACGGGCGCCTCGCGCAGCTCTTCGGCGAGCGCGCCGTCGGCCACGAGCGCCGCCACGACGCCGTCGCTGACGCCGGCGGCGCGCGCAAGGGCGGCGGGGGCCAGCGCTTCGCTCGCGGCGGCCTGCAGCACGCGCTCGCGGGCCGGCGTCGGACGCGTCGGGACCTTGCCCGTCGGGATCAGCACGCGTTCCGGCCGCGCCTTCGGCGCGGACGAGCCGCGCAGCGCGATGGCGAGCGGCTGGCCCGGTGCGTCGACGCAGTAGCGGGCGGCCCATTCGACGAAATCGAGGCTCTCGCGCGGCAGGGGCGGCGTCTCGATCCGCCCGGCCACGGCGCGAAGCGGTCGGTTGCCACCGCTCGCGTCGCGCAGAGAGGTCACCACGCCGCGCACCACGTTGGGTCCGAGCGGCGCGGCCACCACCTCGCCGACCGCCAGATCCATCCCTTCTGGCTCGGCGTAGTCGAACGCCTCCGGCAGCGGCAGCGGGATAAGGACGGTGGCGATTCTCACGCCGCCTAAGGTAGGCGGCGGCCGGCGGCCGTGCGAGCCGACGCGCCCCGAAAGCGGCCGTTAACCCGGAAGGGTCTTGATATGTTCGCAGGCTGGCGTGGTGAGAGGGGCGAGGGGCCGATGAGCGACGTGCTGCGCGCCGAAGCGCACGAGTGGGCGAGGGACGAGGCGGTTCGCGAGTTCCTGAGGGAGCGGCCTGAGTTCGTCCGCGACGACCCGGACCTGATGCGAGCCCTCGGTGTGCGGCTGGACGCGTCCAACGTGATCGATTTCGGTCCTGCGGCGCTGGCGCGCTTCGAACAGGCGCACCGGCAGGAATCGCACGTGCGGCGCCATCTCGAAGCCGTGGCCCGCGCGAACTTCGACGCCCAGGCTCAGACCCATGAGGCGGTCATCGAGCTTCTGGGCGCGCGCAATCACGCCGATCTCGCCTGGCGGCTCGACGCCGTGGTCCGCGCCGCCTTCGGACTGCTGGGCGCCGTGCTCGCGCTCGAGGGGCCCGACCGCGTGCCAGCGGGCTGGCGCCCGCTCGCCGAAGGCCAGTGCGACCTGACGCTGGGCCGCGGCAAGGCCATGCGGCTCGGCGTGGTTCCGATCGCATGCGGCCTCTTCGGCGGCGCGCCCGAGGTCGGCAGCGTCGCCCTGATGCGGCTGCAGATATGGGAGCCGTCGCGGACGGGCCTCCTCGCCTTCGCCTCGGAGCGCTCCAGCGACTTCACGCCCGACATGGGCCACGAACTTCTCGACTTCCTCGCCCGCGTGGTGGAGCGCACGGCGCAACGCTGGCCAGTGTCGTGACGCCGCGCGATGCGCTCTCGGTCTTCCTGGAGCACCTGGCGCACGAGCGGCGCGCAAGCCCGCGCACCGTCGAGGCCTACGGCGCCTGCTGCCGCGCCTACCTCGCGTTCCTCGATCAGCACCTGGGCGGCGACTTCACCCTGGCCGACCTCGGCGCGCTCTCCGCCGGGGACGTGCGCGCCTTCCTCGCGCACCGCCGGGCCGGCGCGCGGCCCTTGTCGGCGCGCTCGCTTTCGCAGACCCTTTCCGCCATCCGTACCTTCCACCGCTTCCTCGACCGGCGCCTGGGCGTTCCCTGCGCTGGCCTGGCGCTAGTGCGCGGCCCTAAGGTCGTTCCGCCGTCGCCGCGTCCGGTGACGGAGGACCAGGCGCTCGGGTTGCTCGCGGAGGTCGGCGCGGATCCGGATCGCGAGGACTGGGAGAACCTTCGCGACGAGGCGGTGCTGGCCTTGCTCTACGGCTGCGGCCTGCGCATTTCGGAGGCGTTGTCGCTGAAGCGGCGGGACGCGCCCCTGGGCCCGTCCTTGCGCATTGTCGGGAAGGGCTCGAAGACGCGCGTCGCGCCGGTGCTGCACGAGGTGCGGGCCGCCGTGGCCGCTTACGTGGCCGCCGTCCCGTTCGCGCTTGCGCCCGAAGAGCCGCTGTTCCGCGCGGCGCGCGGCGGCCCGCTCCCACCCAGGCGCGTGCAGGAGCTGATGGTTGGGCTGCGCGGCCGGCTCGGGCTCTCCGAGCGCGCCACGCCGCATGCGCTGCGGCACTCGTTCGCCACCCACCTTCTCGGCGCCGGCGCCGACCTGCGCTCCATCCAGGAGCTCCTCGGCCACGCCTCGCTCTCGACGACCCAGCGCTACACTGCGGTCGACGCGGCCGGATTGCTCGCGGCCTACGCGAAGGCGCACCCGAAGGGGTGAGGCGCTAAGGGGTCCGCGCCTTGATCCACGCCGACGACTCGGCGATCGCTCGGCCGCCCGCGCTGAGCTGGGCGAAGAACGGCCAGATGTGGATCATGTGAGGCCAGATCCGCAACGTGACGTCCACCTCGGCGAAGCCGGCGCGTTCGGCGAGCTGCACCGAGTCGCTCATCAGCACCTCCTCCGAGCCTACCTGGATCAGCATCGGTGGCAGGCCCGTCAGGTCTGCGAAGACCGGCGAGGCGAGTGGCGCGCTCGGGTCCTTGCCGCCCTTGAGATAGTTCACCGCGAAGTCGTCGATCCCGGCCTGGGTGATGATGAAATCGGTCTCGCCCTTGGCCTTGTACGCCGGGCTCTTGTTGGTGAGGTTGGCCCACGGGCTGACGAGGTGCAGCCCGGCCGGCAGCGCCAAACCCGCGTCGCGCGCCGCGACCGCCGCCGCCACGGTGAGACCGCCGCCGGCGGAATCACCGCCGATTATCGCGCGCTTAGGATCGTGCCCCTCGGCGAGGAAGGCGCGCCAGGCAGTGACCGCATCGTCCACCGCGGCAGGGAACGGGTGCTCCGGCGCGAGGCGGTAGTCGACGGTGTAGGCGCTCGCCGCGGCGCCCTCGGCCATGCGCGCCGCCCAGCCGCGGTGGCTGGCGCAGCCGCCGATGCAATAGCCGCCGCCATGCAGCCAGAAGATCGCTCGCCCGGCCGCCGCGTTCCTCGGCGTGATCCGCTCCGCCGCGACTCCGCCGAGCGTCATTGGCTCGACCGTCGTTCCCTCCGGCAGAGGCGCCGCCGAGCCCATGGCGTCGATCTGCAGGCGCCGCTCCGGCCAGGTGGGCGGCGGGGCGCCCGGCGGCGGCTGGATCGCGGCGAACATCTCGCGCATCGCGGCGACTTCGGGATCTTTCCAGGTGGGCATCGCGCGCTTCCTCCAGCGTCATTCAACACGACAGAGAGGGAGGGCCTCACGCAGCGGCGGTCAAGCCTGCATGGTCCAACCTTCGACGCCCATCGCCGCCTGGCGCAGGGCTTCCGATCGCGTGGGGTGCGGATGGCAGGTGCGCGCCACGTCCTCGGAGGCGGCGGCGAACTCCATCGCGACGCAGTACTCGCCGATCAGCTCGCCTACGTCCGGCCCGACCATGTGCACGCCCAGCACCCGGTCGGTGGTCGCGTCGGCCAACACCTTCACGAAGCCCTCTGCCTCATGGTTGACCTTGGCGCGCGAGTTGGCCGTGAACGGGAACTTGCCCACCTTGTAGGCGACGCCTGCGGCCTTCAGCTCCTCCTCGGTCTTCCCCACTGTAGCGACCTCGGGATAGGTGTAGATCACGCTGGGGATGACGTCGTAGTTCACGTGTCCGGCGCGTCCGGCGATCAGCTCGATGCAGGCCACCGCCTCGTCCTCGGCCTTGTGCGCCAGCATCGGTCCCAGCGTCACGTCGCCGATCGCCCACACGCCGGGCGCGCTGGTGCGGAAGTGGTCGGTCTGGATGAAGCCACGTCGATCCGGCTGTACGCCAACCGACTCTAGCCCAAGTCCATCCGTGTACGGACGCCGGCCGATGCACAGGAGCACATAGTCCGCGTCGATCGTCTCCGCCGGGCCGCCGGCAACGGGTTCGAAGGTCAGCTCGACGCCGTTCTTGCCGACCACCGCACCGGTCACCTTGCATCCGAGCTTGAAGTTGACGCCCTGTTTCGCCAGCGCGCGTTGGAACGTCTTCGCCGTCTCGGCGTCCACCCCCGGCGTGATGCGGTCGAGGAACTCCACAACCGTCACCTCGGCGCCCAGCCGACGCCAGACCGAGCCCAGCTCCAGGCCGATGACGCCGGCTCCGATCACCACCAGGTGCTTGGGAACCCCGGGCAGCGCCAGGGCGCCGGTTGAGTCGACGATCCGCTCCCGGTCGACGGTCACGCCGGGGAGGCCAGCCGGCTCCGACCCGGTGGCGATGACGATGTTCTTGGCGGCCAGCGGCGTGACGGCGCCGTCCACGTCCGTCACTTCGACCTTGCCCGGCCCGGCGATCCTTCCCGCGCCCTTGATCCAGTCGACCTTGTTCTTCTTGAACAGGAACTCGATGCCCTTGGTCAGCTGGCTGACCGAAGCATCCTTCTGCGCCATCATCGCCGACAGGTTCAGCGTGGGCGACACCTCGATGCCGAGCCCGGCGAAGTCCTTCCGGGCCATCTCGTAGAGCTCCGAGGCGTGCAGCAGCGCCTTCGACGGGATGCAGCCGACGTTCAGGCACGTGCCGCCGAGCGTTGCGCGCTTCTCCACACAGGCCACCGTCAGGCCGAGTTGCCCGGCGCGGATGGCGGCGTTGTAGCCTCCTGGCCCTCCGCCGATAATGACGACGTCGTATTCAGTCATCCGTCCTTTGGCCTCCGCTTGAGACGGCGCGGGATATAGGCGGTTTGAGCCGGGAAGGTCAGAGACTTTCGCGGTTGGCGGCTCACGGCGCTTGCACCGCGAGCAGCCGGGCGAACACGAACGCTATCGACGGCGCCGCGAGAAGCAGGAACGCGACGATCCGCATGCCCTTGCGCCTGACCGCCGCAGAGGTGACCGCCGGCTCTCCCCATGGCCCGGGCGAACCGTCGCGGCGTTCGGCCGGATCGTCTTCCGGCTCGGGCGGAAGGGGGGCCGCGCGGATCGCGCGCAGCGTCTCGCGCGCCAGCGCCACCTGTTCGGCCGGCGCCATCAGGCGGTAGCCGCCCAGGCTCTCGATCACCGGCGCCTCCATCGCGCCGAAGCCCTGGTCGAACACCTCGGCGGCGATCCCGGCTGCGCGCAGCGCCCCGGCGGCGATCTGCGCCTCCATCAGGCTGGGGATGCGGGTGACGAGGGCGAGGCCCACGCCCGCCTCAGACGTCCAGCAGCAGGCGCTGCGGATCCTCGATGAAGTCCTTCACCTTGACCAGGAAGGTCACCGCGCCCTGCCCGTCGACCACGCGGTGATCGTAAGAGAGCGCGAGGTACATCATCGGCCGCACGACGATCTGGCCGCCGACAACCACCGGCCGGTCCTGGATCTTGTGCATGCCAAGAATGCCGGACTGAGGCTGGTTGAGGATGGGCGTCGACATCAAGGAGCCGTAGACGCCGCCGTTCGAGATGGTGAACGTGCCGCCTTGCAGGTCGTCGAGCGCCAGCGAGCCGTCACGCGCCTTGGCGCCGAGCTCGTTGATCGCCTTCTCGATCCCCGCCAGGCTCATGGCGTCTGCGTCCCGCACCACCGGCACTACGAGGCCGCGGTCGGTGCCCACTGCGACACCGATGTCGTAGTGGTTCTTGTAGATCAGGTCCTGGCCATCGATCTCGGCGTTGACCGCCGGAACCTCCTTCAGCGCCGCTACGCAGGCCTTCACGAAGAAGCTCATGAAGCCCAGGCGCACGCCGTGCCGCTTCTCGAAGGCGTCCTTGTAGTGAGCGCGGATGGACATGACCGCCGTCATGTCGACCTCGTTGAAGGTCGTCAGCATGGCGGCCGTTTCCTGCGCCTCCTTCAGGCGCCGAGCGATGGTCTGGCGCAGGCGCGTCATCCGCACCCGCTCCTCGCGCTCGTGCGACGGCCGGGGCGCGGCCGGGGCCGCCGCTGGCGCAGGCGCCGGCGCCGGCGCGAGGCGCGCGACCGCGTCGGCCGCCGCGGC
>JAKAZA010000101.1 GCA_021816155.1 Pseudomonadota bacterium
CGTCCGGCAGCCTTGCGGGGCGCGTCAGCAGAGCGGCCTTGGGGTCCGCGCCCGCCGCCGAAACCGGCAGATCGCTGGTCAGCACCCGTCCCGCAGGATCCAGCACGAGATAGCGGAACTGGCGCGCGCCCAGCGCCTGTTCGCGCAGCCGGACCCGCTGGGCGACCTCGGCCGCACGGCCGTCCGTCGATCTCAGAAGCAGACGCAGCTCGTCCGCCACGTCGTCGCGCAGGCGGTTCCGCGCGTAGCTGGACACCGACCAGTCGAAGCCGCCGGCGAGGAGCACGGCGCCCGCCGTGAACAACCCTGCATAGACAAGCGCCAGCCGGAACGCGGCCGTGCGGAGCAGCCTAGGGCGCATCGATGCGGTAGCCCGCGCCGCGCAGCGTCTGGATCAGCTCCGTCTCGAAATCGCGATCCACCTTGGCGCGGATACGGCTCATGTGGCTCTCGATGATGTTCGTTCGCGGATCGAAGTGCAGCGACCAGACGTTCTCGAGCAGCATCGCGCGGGTGACCAGCTGGCCGGCGTGGCGCATCAGGTACTCGAGCAGCTTGAATTCCTGCGGCTTCAGCTCGATGCGTCGGCCGGCCCGGCTCACCGTGCGGCCGACGAGATCCATCTCGAGGTCGCCCACGCACAACCGCGTCGTGACCTCGGCGAGCGGCGGGCGGCGGGCGAGCGCGTTGACCCGCGCCATCAGCTCGACGAACGCGAACGGCTTGACCAGATAGTCGTCCCCGCCCGCCTCGAGCCCTTCCACACGATCGCCCAACCCCGTGATCGCGGTGAGGAACAGAGCCGGAACCCGCACGCCGGCGGCGCGGAGAGACTTGACCGTGGTCAACCCGTCCATCCCGGGAACCAGGCGGTCGATCACCATGACGTCGAACTGGCCGTCGTAGGCGAGATTGAAGGCCTGGCGACCGTCGCCGCAGAGATCGACCACGTGTCCGGCTTCGGTGAACCCACGATCCAGCGAGGCCGCTGTCTCGGCGTCGTCCTCAAGCACCAGGATCCTCATACGCCCCACCTTCGTCCCGCGACCCGCGGCGACGTCGTCCCGCCAGCGCGCCGCAGCGCGGCGCACCCAACGTCCCGCCCCTCCGTGGGTATCTGTAGGGTCGGTTCACGACGGCTTCATGAACCCAGGCTTGCCGGAAGCTTGTCGCGTTTCAATGTTTCCATCACCGAACTGTCGCCCCCCGTAACTATCCGATCGGCCCCATTCGAAGCGCCGCTCTCTCGGGGGGCCGGCGGCGCGGCTGCCTAAACGCAGGCTCCCACCAATCGCTGAGGAGCCAAGCGATGCGCATACCCACGAGCCCGTCTCGACTTCCCATCCGCCGACGCGCGGGAATCCGGGGGCGCGACATCCTGCTCGTGACAGCCTCTCTGGTCGGGCTCGGACTGGCGGGCGCCGCCCACGCGGCCGACGCCGACGCCGACATCGATGCGGCCGCGGCCACGGCCCAGGTGCAGGGGCTGACCGTGAACGGGCAGTCCGAGGTGGTGAAGACCGTGGCGACCCCCACCGAGGTGTTCGCCAGCCCCGAGACGATCCGGGTGACGTCGGAGACGGAGATGCAAACCCTTGGCCCCGCGGTCGGCGGCGCCCAGGGCTTCGGCCTCAACCCCGGCGCCTACGTCAACGGCTACGGCGCAACCGGGGCCACGAAATACACCATCGCGCTGGACGGCGTCGGTCAGGGCTGGGGTGGCTATGGCGGCTACACCGGCGGCGCCTCGCTGATGGTGACCATGGACGGCGTTCCGATCGTCGACCCGGGAACCGGCCTTTGGTCGTCCGCGGCCTTCCCCTCGTTGTCGATGTTCCAGGCCCAGCAGGTCACCTACGGCCCCGGCGACGCGGCCAGCCGCTGGTACGACAATATCGGCGGCAACATCGAATTCACCCCGCTGCAGCCCACCAAGCGACCGGGCGTCATCGTAGACGCGACGGCCGGCAGCTACGGCGAAGCGATGTTCGACTTCTCGGTGCAGACCGGCGAACATGACGGCTGGGCCGGGGTGATCGCAGGCAGCGTCGGGCAGGGCCAGAGCTATCGCAACAGTCCAGACGGCTTCGACAACCCCAACGGCGACTACGTACTCTACGCCAAGTTCCTGAAGTCGTTCGACCGCGGGGACATATCGTTCGGCGGTTACTTCGCGCGCGGATCGGGCTACCGCCCGCAAGTCATCCCGGTCAATCCGAACCCGTACATCACGATGAACGGCAACACGCCCGGCCAGGGCATACCATACAGCCAGAAGACGTCGGGATTCTACTCCAGCCTCGCGTACGCCCAGTACGAGAAGTTCGACATCAACGAGCTAGGTGTTGGATACAGCAAGCTAAATTATAACGTAGACGACACCACCACGATTCACAACATTGCCTATTATTCCGTAGAAAGCCGATATCACATCCGCCACAACGACGTATTCCTGGCGGGCGCGAACAACCTTCAGGAATACAACTGGCCAAATAGCTGGTGGTTCGGCGATAAGCTCTCGATGGTCAAGCAATTGGGCATCAATACGTTCGACGTCGGCGCCTGGGCGCAGGACTCGGAGTACAACACGCGCCAATCCTTCTTCAATCCGGCGGCGCCGTTCAATGGAAGCATCAACAATCCCAGCGGCAAGTATCGCTACGGCTACTGGAACCAGATCGAAACGGCGATCTACGCGCAGGACGGCATACGCCCGCTGCCCAACCTGCTCATCCAGCCGGGCCTGAGGCTCGCGAACTTCTGGGTCAACTACGGTGATGGCGCGCCCTGGGATGTTCCGGCCGCCTATGCGGCCAACCCGGGCCACGACCAGGGCGCGCTCGGCAACGGCCTGCCGCCCTATCAGCACCGCAGGTTCACCGGCCTCGAACCGTCGGTCGAGCTCGATTATCGGCCAGTGCAGTGGCTCAAGCTCTACGGCAGCTACGAGGAGGCGTACAAGACGCCGCAAGTCGGCGGCGGCGGCGGTCTCTACCAGGCGATCAACGGCGACTACGCTCAGCTCGCACACTCGCAGGAATACCAGGCAGGCTTCAAGATCCTGTTCGACGACCCACAGTACGGCCTCGGCGACTTCGACCTCGGCGCCAACTACTTCTACCTCAACTACACAAATCAGACGATCACCACGACGCTCGCCAACGGGAATGGAATCACCGCGTTCGGCAGCTCGCATTACGACGGCGTCAACTTCTTCGCCGACGACAATGTCACCGAAGCGCTCCACCTCTTCACCAACGCGAGCGTGGTCCGGGCCATCTACAGCAACTACTACACCGGGCCGGTCGGGACGAATATCGCGGCCGACCACTACGACGGCAGCCACGTGCCATACGTGCCGAACGCAACCTTCAACCTCGGCGCCGATTACAAGTTCGAATTCGGCAGCGTGATCTTCGATCCCTACATGCTGTTCCAGTACACGGGCGACCAATATATCTTCAACAACGTCACCGGGGCGCCGTCGAACATCAAACTGAGTGGATACCCGATCCTCAATCTCGGCTTCCACGGCGACGTTCCGCTGACTCTGGGCAGCAAGCAGGCCAGCCTTACATTCTCGCTGGCCGTCGAGAACGTGACCAACAACCGCTACAACCAATACCTCTTCATCAGCAGCGGCGGTTACTACAACACCTCGGCCGTCGCCCCGACGAACAGTCCTTACGCCTCCGGCTACGGGCTGGCCTACCCTGGCGCGCCGACGACGGTGTACGGCAGCATCGGCTTCGCTTTCTGAGCCGACGCAGCCGAGGTGGCTCCGGCGCGCCAGGCGACTTGAGTGGCAGGGAGGCGCAATCGGCTTCGCCGATCGCGGCCTCCCTTCCCCATCGCGGCGAAGCCGCCTAGAACGGCGCTTTGATGACCGATATCGCGCCTGGCCTCGAAGAGGTCCGAACCCGGACCTTTCCTTTCCCCGCGCGCCATTTCCTGTCCGTGGGCGACCTCGAACGCGACGAGGTCGAGGCGCTGCTCGATCTGGCCGAGGGCTTCGTGGCGCTCAACCGCCAGAAGGCCAAGAAGCTCGACCTCATGAAGGGGCGCACGCTGGTGAACCTCTTCTTCGAGGCGTCCACCCGCACGCAGAGCTCCTTCGAACTGGCCGGCAAGCGGCTGGGCGCCGACGTGGTCAACATGAGCCCGAGGGCCTCGTCGATCTCGAAGGGCGAGACGCTGATCGACACGGCCGTGACGCTGAACGCGATGCAGCCGGACATCCTCGTCGTGCGCCACAGCGCCTCGGGCGCGGCGTCGCTGCTCTCGCAGAAGGTGACCTGCCAGGTGATCAACGCCGGGGACGGGCAGCACGAGCACCCGTCGCAGGCGCTGCTCGACTCGCTGTCGCTGCGCCGCGCGTTCGGCCGCATCGAGGGGCTCACCGTGGCGATCTGCGGCGACGTGCTGCACAGCCGGGTCGCCCGGTCGAACGTGATCATGCTGACGCTGATGGGCGCCCGCGTGCGTCTTGTCGGCCCGCCGACCCTGATGCCCGCCGGCGTCGACCGCTGGGGCGTCGAAGTCTTCTACGACATGCGGAAGGGCGTCGCCGGCGCCGACGTCGTGATGATGCTGCGCCTGCAACTCGAGCGGATGCAAGGAGCCCTGGTGCCTTCCACGCGCGAGTACAACCGGCTCTTCGGCCTCGACCGCGAGAAGCTCGGCCTGGCCGCCCCGCACGTGCGGGTCATGCACCCCGGGCCGATGAATCGCGGCGTCGAAATCGACTCGGACGTCGCCGACGACCTGGCCGTCAGCCTGATCCAGAATCAGGTCGAGATGGGGGTCGCCGCCCGGATGGCGGTGCTCGCATCGATGGCCGCGCGGCTCGACAACGACTGAATCCTGCAACCCATGAGCGCCCGCCCGATCGCCTTCATCAATGCCCGCCTCGTCGACCCGGAGAGCGGCTACGACGGTCCCGGCGCGCTGATCGCCGAGAACGGCCGCATCGCCGGCGTCAGCCGTGAGGTCGGTTTCGCGGGCCTGTCTCCCGACATCCGCGTCATCGACTGCAACGGCGACATGCTGGCGCCGGGACTGGTCGACTTGCGCGTCAAGACCGGTGAGCCGGGCGCCGAGCCGAAGGAGACGCTGAAGTCCGCGGCCCGCGCCGCGGCCAAGGGCGGCGTCACCTCGATCGTGGTGCAGCCCGACACCGAGCCCGCCGTCGACGACCCGTCGGTGGTCGACTTCATCCTGCGCCGCGCCCGCGACATCGAGCTGGTGCACGTCTACCCGGCCGGCGCGGCCACCAAGGGCCTGGCCGGCCAGGCGATGGCCGAGATCGGGCTGATGCACGACGCGGGTTGCGTCTACGTCACCGACGCCGACCGGCCGATCGTCGACTCCAAGGTGATGCGCCGCGTGCTCGCCTACGCCGGCGCGCTCGGCCTGCCGGTGGCGCACCGCCCCGCAGACCCATGGCTGAGCGCCGGCGCCGCCGCCACCGAGGGCGAGCTCGCGGGCCGCATGGGTCTGCCCGCCGCGCCCGCCGCCGCCGAGAAGATCATGCTGGAGCGCGACGCGGCGCTGGTCGAGCTGACCGGCGCGCGGATGATCGTCGACCAGATCAGCGCCGCCTGCTCGCTCGAGACGCTGGCCAGGGCCAAGGGCCGCGGCCTGCCGATGCTGGCCACCGCCTCGATCAACCACCTCACCTTCAACGAGCTCGATATCGGCGACTACCGCACGTTCTGGAAGCTGGAGCCGCCGCTGCGCGCCGAGGAAGACCGCCAGGCGCTGATCGACGCCCTTGTGGAGGGCCTCGTCGACATCGTCGTCTCGGCCCATGCCCCGGCGCCGGCCGAGGACAAGCGCCTGCCGTTCGAGGAAGCCGCCACAGGCTCCGTCGGCCTGGAGACACTGCTGCCCGCGCTGCTCGGCCTCTGGCACGAGGGCCGCGCCCCGCTGGTGCGCCTGATCCGCGCCGTCACGCTGGCGCCGGCCGAGGCGATCGGCCTCGCCGCTGGCCGACTCACGGTCGGCGCGCCGGCCGACCTGGTGCTCTGCGACCTCGGCGCGCCGCGGGTGATCGACGCCGCGCAGCTGACCTCCAAGTCGAAGAACTCCGCCTTCGACGGCCGACGCCTGCAGGGCGAGGTGCGCATGACTCTGGTCGACGGCCGCGTCGTGCACGAGGCGGACTGACGCCGTGGCGGGCCGCATCGAGCGCGGCTTCGTGATCGTCTCCGGCGCGCCCGGCGCCGGCAAGTCCACGCTGGCCTTCCCGCTCGCCGCGCGCCTCGGCCTGCCACTGATCGCCAAGGACGTGATCAAGGAGACGCTGCACGACCACATCCCAGCCCGCGGCGAAGCACGCGAGTGGTCGCGTCATCTGGGCGCCGCGGCCATGGAGCTGATCTGGGCGCTGACCGCGGTGACGCCGGCCGCCGTGCTCGAAGCCAATTTCCGGCCGAAGAGCGCCTACGAGCAGGCCCGCTTCGCCGCCCTGCCCGGACCACTGGTCGAGGTCTACTGCAGCATCCCGCCTGCTCTCGCCGCCGCCCGCTATGCCGCCCGCCACGCCGGCCGCCACCCCACCCATGTGGTCGGCGAGCTCACGCCGGAGCAACTGGCCGAGTTCGACCGACCGATCGGCCTCGGCCAGCTGGTGCAGGTGGATACGACCGAAGCCGTGGACGTCGGGGCCGTGGCCGCGAGCGTGCTCGCCGCCTTTCGCGACGACGGCCGCGGCCGCCCTCCAGCGCGACGTCCGCGATCCTGAGAACGCGCCGCCGGCCGCCGCTCAGAACCACATGTCCTTCACGCAGCGCCCGTCGTCGACGCCCGCCCAGGTGTCGAAGCCGTCGAGATGGCGGACCGGGATGTCGGCGACCGCCTCCGGCTCGGCCAGGCGCAGATTGAAGCCCATGCGCCGCCGGCCTTCGGCGTCTGTGGTCAGCCCGCGCCAGTAGGCGACGATCCCGCACTTCGGACAGAAGTGGGAGCCGAGGCTGGCGTCGCCCCAGACGTAGACGGCGGTCTCGCCATCGACATGCACGTCGACGCCCTCGTGGCCGTAGCCCCAGAGCGCGCCGCGGCGCCGACACGCGGAGCAATTGCAGGCCGTCGCGTGGTCGGGCGCGCCATCGAAGCGCCAGCCCACCTGCCCGCAGTGACACCGTCCTTCCAGCATGTCCGCCTCCGCGCCGCCATTTGCGGGGCTTCTAACATCGGGCCCGCCGGGTTGTGTCATGAGGGTCGACCGCCCCGGCCGGCGGCTCACGGCCGGCGCTATGCCGGCTCGATCGCGGCGCCGTGGTCGGGAAGCGTGGTCTCCATGCGCCTGATCGCCGGAACTCCATAGACGGCGAGGCTCACGACCAGCGTCAGCGTTCCCGCAACGGCGAACATGAGCCCGATGCCTGCGCCATGGCCCGCGCCCACGAGCCAGACGACGGGACGCCAGATGGGCAAGCGCCTCGCCGGCTCGAAAACGCGATCCGCCAGAGGACCGGCGACGAGGTAGGCCGCCGGCCTGAGGAGCGCGGTGAGTTGGCCGACGGACGCGAACACCCGGCCCTGGAGGTCAGGCGCGGTCTTCGCCTGGAGGATCGAGAACGCCGCCGCTTCGATGAACGGGGTCGCGAACATAAGCATGAAGAGACTCGCGGCGATCGGGAGCGCGCTCCGCGACACACCCGCCAGAGCGAGGAACAGGCCGACCACGGCGGCGGCGATCATGACCGTGTGAATGCGCGGGCGCGTTCCACCCCACAAGGCCATTGTCACTGCACCGACAACGGCGCCGAGATTCAGAGCGCCCATGATGATGCCGAGCCAGGCAACGCTTTGCGTCCGATCGATGATGTAGGGGACGTCGAGAACCAGCACGCCCAGGACGAAGAAGTTCACGACAGAGAAGCAGGCGCAAAGTCCGAGGAGCGACGGGCGGGCCCCGAGGTACCGAAAGCCGTCGAAGGCCTGTCGCCAGATCGAGGCCCGCATCGCGAGCCCCTCTGCGGTCCGGGCCGGCATCGGAATGCGCACCGCCGCGAGCACAACGATCGCGACCGCGAAGGTCGCGATGTCCAGGGCGATGGAGCCCGCCACGCCAATGATCGCGTAGAGCAGCCCGGCGATCGTCGGCGCCAGCACGCCGGCGGCCGGCCCGCTCAGCATGCCGATAGCGTTGGCGCGATCGCGATGGCTGTCCGGCACCAGCATGGTCACGGAGGCCTGGAAAGCCGGCGCCTCGAACGCGTTGCAGAGGGAGCCGACGAGGACCAGGACGTAGAGATGCCAGAGTCGGAACGCGCCGGAGGCGAAGCTGGTGAGCAGCAGGCCGCTCGCGACGACGTAGCCGACGTTGGCCAAAAGCATGATTCGCCGGCGATCGAGCCTGTCCGCCAGGACGCCCGCGAACCCGCCCAGAACGATCCGCGGCGCCGCCAGGAAGAAGGCGACGAGCGCCAGAGGCGTGGCGTGGCCGGTCTGTCGGAAGACGGCGATGCTCACGGCGAGCCCGCTTATCTGACTGCCCAGCAGAGAGATGGCCTGCGCCAGGAGCAGGACGTAATAGGTTCTGAGCCCGACGGCGCCAGCAGGCGCCTTCGCCGCCGCCTCCATGGCCGTTCGGGCATCTTCCGGGTCGCCCATGAGCCACTCCTCTCGAACCGTGAGGGAGCAGGATCATCTCGACAGGCCCCGAAGTGTTTGCGCCAGACTTGCGAAAAGCTTGGAAAAAGCTTGCGGAGTCAGCCGCGCAGCCGCACCCGGCTCGCCAGCGGCTCGTAGCGCGGATCGCCTTTCAGGCTGTCGAAGAACGACAGCCAGGGGAAGAACATGAGCGCCGGGTCTCCGCGCGCGGCGGCGGCGTCCAGGAGCACGAACGCCTCGTCCCTACGGCCGGCCAGGGTGCGCAGGCCCGCTATGTGCATGCCGCGGCGCATGAAGAGCACGGGCTGCTCTGCAAAGAGGTCGGCCACCGCGCCGCACCCGCCGGCGCAGCCTTTCGCATCGAAGATCGTCCTCAGCGTCGACACCCGCTCGGGTGCGAAGCCCCGAAGCTCCAGCCCCGTCAGCAAGGCGTCGACTCCCTCGGTCTCGTCGCCGGCCAACGCCAGCGCCCAGCCGCGCACGTACCAGGCCTCGCCGAGGTCCGGCGCTAGGCCCAAGGTGGCGACGGCCTCGGCGGCGGCATGGCGATAGCGGCGGGCGATGATGAGGATTTCCTGCAGCTCGCTGCGAGCCTCCAGCAAGCTCGGCTGGAGGTCCACGGCCCGGCGCGCGGAACGCTCGGCCTCGGCGAAGCGGCCGATGGCGGCCAGCGCCACCGCGCGGCGGCGATGCGCGGTCACGAGCGTCGGGTCTAGGGCGATCGCCCGTTGGTAGGCGGCATCGGCGGTGGTGAAGTTGCGATCCGCGAGCAGCAACGCCGCGCCCAGCGTGGCCCAGGCGGCGGCCGAGGTCTCGTCCAGGCCGACAGCGGCGCGCGCTGCGGCTTTCGCCGCCGCCAGGTCGCCGCCCTGTTCCAGGGAATGTCGCGCGATCAGCGCTTCGGCGAGGCCCTGGTGCGCGGGCGACCAGCCGGGGGCCTCGGTCAGCGCGGCCTCGAAGCAGAGCCGCGCCTGGGCGAGGCTCGTCGGCAGAGGCGAGGCGAGCGCCTGCCACCCGTGCGCCACCAGCGCGGCGGCCCCTGTTGGCGCATCGGATGCGGCGCGTGGGTTGCACCCGTGCGGCGGCGCCTCGACGACCGTGCGGTAGCCGCGCTTCGGAACGGTCTCGATGTACCGCCGCCGGCGCGCGCCACCCAGCGCCCGGCGCAGTCGGCTGACGGCCGCGGCCAGGGTGTCGTCGCCGATGAGGCGGTCGCCCCAGGTGGCGGCGCTGATCTCGTCCTTCCCGAGCACGCGCCCGCCGGACCCGGCGAACAGCAGCAGAAGGTCCATGAGCCGAGGCTCCAGCCGCACCTTCTCGCCGTCGGCGCCCGTGATGAGACTGCGTGAGGGATCGACCTGCCAGTCCCCGAAGGCGAATGGCTGCTGGTGGACGGCGGGCGCCATGCGGCGATGCTAAAGCGAAAGCGCGCCGATGTCGCGTCGCGGAGACCCACGGGACGAGCGCGTCCGTGAATGAATCGACCATTCGCCGACCCCGGCCAGCTTGCGGTCGGACCACTGTCGTGATTTCCGCCATCGGCGAGCCAGCGCCCGCCTCAACGTCGCGCCGGACGCCTTTGCCGTGGCCGCCGGCGCGCCTAGACTGGGCGACGATGCTGATCGCCAGTCCCCTTCTCGCCGAAGCCGCCGCCGTGATCGGCGGCTACCTGCTGGGCTCGATCCCGTTCGGGGTGGTTGCGACGCGGATGGGCGGCGCGGCCGACCTGCGCAGCATCGGATCGGGCAGCATCGGCGCGACCAACGTGCTGCGCACCGGCCGGCGAGACCTTGCCTTGATCACCCTCCTCGGCGACGGCGGCAAGGGCGCGGCGGCGGTGCTGCTGATGCAATGGCTGTCGGGCTCGGCCGCGATCGCGGCGATCGCGGGCGGAGCCGCCTTCCTCGGTCACTGCTTTCCGGTGTGGCTGAAGTTCAGGGGCGGCAAGGGCGTCGCCACCTTCTTCGGCACGATGCTCGCCATCGCGTGGCCGGCGGGCCTGGCGGCCGGCGCGACCTGGATCGTCATGGCCGCGATCTTCAGGTTCTCGTCGCTGGCGGGCCTCACCGCCGCGGCGATGGCGCCGGTCTACGTGTTCCTGTTCAACCAGACGCCCGAGGCCAAGCTCTGGATGGCTGTGTTCATGGCGGTGCTGATCTTCGTCCGCCACCATGCGAACATCCGCCGGCTGCTCCGGGGCGAGGAGCCGCGCATCGGAGCGTCTGCGCGCCTGCCGCCGGCGGCGGACGGTCTCGGGCGCAACGGCGGCCCGCCGCTAGCGTGAGCGACGTCGAGCGTCTCGCCTGGCTTCGCCTCGCGCGCACCGAGGGCGTCGGCCCGGTCGCGTTCCGGGAGTTGCTGCGCCGCTACGGCTCGGCCGGCAGGGTGCTCGACCGCTTGCCCGAGCTCGCCCGCCGGGCCGGTCGCGGCCGGCCGCTCGCCATCTGCCCCACCGACGCCGCGCGCGCCGAGATCGCCGCCGGCGAGGCGATGGGCGCCCAGCTGCTGCTCGCCCACGACGACGCGTTTCCCGCGAGCCTGAAGGCGCTCGACCCACCCCCGCCGATTCTCTGGGCGCTGGGCGATACAACGCTGCTCGGCCGCCGCGCCGTGGCCGTCGTGGGGGCGCGGGTGGCGTCCGCCGCGGGCTGCCGATTCGCCCGCGGGATCGCCGGCGAACTCGGCGGGGCCGGTCTCGTCGTCGTCTCCGGGCTGGCGCGCGGGGTCGATGCGGCGGCGCACGAGGGCGCGCTGGCCAGCGGCACGGTGGCGGTGCTGGGCGGCGGGATCGGCGACATCTATCCGCCCGAGAACGAGCGGCTCTATCGCCAGATCGCCGAGCAAGGCTGCCTCCTATCCGAAGGCGCGCCTCACCGCCGCGCGCAGGCCAAGGACTTCCCGCGCCGCAACCGTCTGATCTCGGGGCTGTCGCTGGCGGTGGTCGTGGTCGAGGCGGAGCTTAAATCGGGCTCGCTGATCACTGCGCGCCTCGCCGCAGAGCAGGGCCGCGAGGTGCTGGCGGTGCCGGGCTCGCCGCTCGACCCGCGCGCCAAGGGCTGCAACGACCTGATCCGGCAAGGCGCCGCCATCTGCGAAGGGGCGGAGGACGTGCTGCGCGCCATCGAGCAAATCCGCGGCGTCTCAGCGCCACGCCAGCCCGAGTTCGACTGGGAAGGCTCGGAGACGCAGCCGGACCTGATCGAACGTGTCGGCGCCCTGCTCTCGCCCACCCCGGTCCACGTCGACGAACTGGCCCGCCTGGTCGGCGCGCCGCCCGGAGCGGTGTTCGCGGCCCTGGTCGAACTGTCGCTGGCCGGGCGCTGCGAGCTCGCGCCGGGCGGCCTCGCGGCGCAAGCCTGAATTGGCGGCTCGCCGCGCCCCGTTGACAGGGGCCGCATCGCGCCCCCACTTTCCGCGCCCCTAACTAAGCCGGGCGAACGTCGTCACGGTCCGAAAACCAAAAGTCTCTCGCCGCTTGAAGAACGTCGTCGTCGTCGAAAGTCCGGCCAAGGCACGGACCATCAATCGTTACCTCGGCCCGGACTACAAAGTCCTGGCGTCGTACGGCCACGTCCGGGACCTGCCGTCGAAGGACGGCTCGGTGAAGCCCGACGAGGACTTCGCCATGACCTGGGACGTGGACGCCCGCGCCGCCAAGCGCGTCGCCGAGATCGCCGAGGCCGCCAAGGGCGCCGAGCGGCTGATCCTCGCCACCGACCCGGATCGCGAGGGCGAGGCGATCAGCTGGCACCTGCTGGAAGTGCTGAACCGCCGCCGGGCGCTGAAGGGCGCGAAGGTCGAGCGCGTGGTGTTCAACGCCATCACGCGCTCGGCCGTCACCGAGGCGATGGAGCACCCGCGCGACATCGACATGGAGCTGGTCGAGGCCTATCTCGCCCGCCGCGCGCTCGACTACCTCGTCGGCTTCACCCTGTCGCCGGTGCTCTGGCGCAAGCTGCCGGGCGCCCGCTCGGCCGGACGCGTGCAGTCGGTGGCCCTGCGCCTGATCGTCGATCGCGAGCTCGAGATCGAGCGCTTCAGGACGCAGGAATACTGGTCGATCGAGGCGGACGTCTCCGCCGGCGGCGACCCGTTCCTGGCTCGGCTCGTCAAGCACCAGGGCAAGCGCCTCGGGCGCCTCGACCTCTCCGACGAAACCGCGGCGATGGAGGCCAAGGGTGCGGTCGAGGGCGGCCGCTTCAGGGTGTCGGCCGTCGAGAAGCGTCCCGCTCGCCGCTCGCCCCCGCCGCCGTTCACCACCTCGACCCTGCAGCAGGAAGCCGCGCGCAAGCTCGGCTTCTCCGCCGAGCGCACCATGCGCGCGGCGCAGAAGCTCTACGAGGGCGTCGACATCGGCGGCGAGACGGTCGGCCTCATCACCTACATGCGCACCGACGGCGTCGCGTCCGCGCCGGAGGCGCTGGCCGAGGCCCGCGAGGTGATCGGCCAGCTCTACGGCGCGCCCTACGTGCCCGAAAGCGCTCGCCACTATCGCGTGAAGGCGAAGAACGCGCAGGAAGCGCACGAGGCGATCCGGCCGACGAGCCTGGGCCGCAATCCCGGCGCGCTGCGTGGCCTGGAGCCCGACCTCGGGCGGCTCTACGAGCTCATCTGGAAGCGGATGATCGCCTCCCAGATGGAGAGCGCGCGGATCGAGCGCACCAGCATCGACCTCGAGACCCCCGACGGCCGCACAGGTCTTCGGGCCACCGGCCAGGTGGTGCTCTTCGACGGCTACCTCCGCGTCTATGAGGAAGGGCGCGACGACCCCGAGCACGGCGCGGCGCCCGCCGGCGCCGACGGCGAGGAACGCGATTTCGCGGGGCGCCTGCCGCAGGTCGCCGAGGGCGCCGAGGCCCGCGTGCACGCCGTCCGGGCCGACCAGCACTTCACCGAGCCGCCGCCGCGCTATTCCGAAGCCTCGCTGGTCAAGAAGATGGAGGAGCTCGGCATCGGCCGGCCCTCGACCTACGCATCGATCCTCTCGGTGCTGCGTGATCGCGCCTATGTCCGGATGGAGAAAAGCCGCTTCATTCCCGAGGACAAGGGTCGGCTCGTCACCGCGTTCCTGGAGCAGTTCTTCCGCCGCTACGTGGAGTACGACTTCACCGCCGGCCTCGAGGAGCGGCTCGACCTGGTCTCCGCCGGCGAGCTCGACTGGAAGGCGCTGCTGCGCGACTTCTGGCGCGATTTCGCGGGCGCCGTCGGCGAGATCGGCGAGCTTCGCATGGGCCAGGTGATCGAGGCCCTGAACGAGTCGCTGGGCCCCCACATCTTCCCCGACAAGGGCGATGGGGCCGATCCGCGCGGCTGTCCCGCCTGCGGGACCGGCCGGCTTTCGCTCAAGATGGGTCGCTACGGGGCCTTCATCGGCTGCTCCAACTATCCGGAATGCCGCTACACGCGGCCCATCGCCCAGGAGAACGGCGAGGAGGAAGCCGGCGGCCCGGGCGGCGACCGCGAGCTCGGCGTCGATCCGGCGACCGGCCACTCGGTCTGGCTGAAGGGGGGACGCTTCGGGCCCTATGTCGAGGAGCAGGGCGACAAGCCGAAGCGCGCCAGCCTGCCCAAGGACTGGCCGCCCGCGTCGATGGACCTCGACAAGGCCATCCGCCTCCTTCGCCTCCCGCGCGAGGTCGGCGATCACCCGGACGACGGCAAGCCGATCATGGCCGGCATCGGACGCTACGGACCGTACGTCGCGCACGACGGGACCTACGCCAACCTTCCCACCGCGGACGAAGTGTTCGAGGTCGGCCTCAACCGCGCCGTCGCGGTCCTGGCCGAGAAGCGCGCTGGCGGACGCGGCGGCCGGGCCCGCGGCGAACCCTCGGCGCTGAAGGAGCTTGGCGCCCACCCTGCCGACGGCGAGCCGGTGCGGGTGCTGGCCGGGCGCTACGGCCCCTACATCAAGCACGGCGCCACGAACGCCAACAAGCCTTACGACAT
>JAKAZA010000102.1 GCA_021816155.1 Pseudomonadota bacterium
AGGCGGTCGGCTCAGGCGCCGCCGAGTTGCCCCAGGCCGATGTCGGGCCGCACGATCTGGCCACGATCCTTTACACCTCCGGCACCACCGGCAACCCGAAGGGCGCGATGGCGACCCATCGCAACCACGTCACCAATCTGATGAACACGCTCCTCGGCGGCGCGGCGGCGCGGGCGGCGGCGGGACTGCCGGTGGCGGCTGATCCCGCCACGCCGCAGCCGGGTTCGCTTCAGACCTTCCCCTTCTTTCACATCGGCGGATTGTCGGGGCTCTACATCGGCGCGGCGACGGGATCGCGCATCGCGCTGATGTACAAATGGGTTCCCCATGAGGGTGTGCGGCTGATCGAGACGCACCGGCTCTCCAGCGTCGCGGGCGTGCCGATCGTGGTGCGCCAGCTGCTCGAGACCGCTCGCCAGTCCGGCGCGGACGTCAGCTCGCTCGCCGCGCTCGCCGCCGGCGGCGCGCCGGTGCCGCCGGACCTGATCCGCACCATCGGCGAGCAGTTCCAGGCCAAGGCCTCGCCCGGCAACGGCTACGGCCTCACCGAAACCACCAGCGCGGTCATCGCCAACAGCGGTCCTGACTATCTCGCCAGCCCCGACAGCATCGGCCGCCCGGCGCCGACCGCCGACGTGCGGATCGTGGACGACGAGGGGCGCGACGTGGCCGAGGGCGAGATCGGCGAGATCTGGATCCGCGGCCCGAACGTGATCCCCGGCTACTGGCGCAATCCCGAGGCCACCGAGGCGGCGTTCGGCGGCGGCTGGTTCCGTTCCGGCGACCTCGGCTACCGCGACGCCGACGGTCTGCACTATGTCGTCGATCGCAAGAAGGACGTGATCATCCGCGGCGGCGAGAACGTCTACTGCGCCGAGGTCGAGGCCCTGCTGCTGGAGCACCCTCTGGTCCGCGACGCCGCGGTGGTCGGCGTGCCCGACCCGAACTACGGCGAGGAGGTCGGCGCCATCCTGCAGGTCCGGCCCGAGCACCTCGCCGAGCGCACGGCGGACGAGATCGTGGCCAGCCTCGAGGGCCGCCTCGCCAGGTTCAAGATCCCGTCGGTCGTCCGCCTGACCGACGAGGAGCTGCCGCGCACGGCGACCGGGAAGGTGCTGAAGCGCGAGCTGAGGACCCGGTACTTCGCGTCCGGCGCCAGGGGCTGAGGCGCGCGGCCTATGCGTAGTGCAGCTCGAGCCCCTCGAGGTCGCCCTTCTCGCGCCACTCCGCGAGCAGGGCGTTGAATTTATTGATGCCGGGCGTGTACGTCTGGCCGTTCAGCCCGCCCGAGCGCTCGCCGCCCTCGTTATTGTAGTAGCCGGGCGTGCAGGCGTTCTGGAAGTCGCGGTTGAGGATCGCGACCGATCGGATCACTTCCACCCAGGCCTCCTCGGCCTCGTGCGTCGGCTCCACGGCGACGGCGCCGCGGTCCTTCACCTCCTTGATGATGTAAGCGATGTGCCGAGCCTGGTCGTCGAACATGGCGGTCATGTTGACCGAGAGTCCATTCTGACCGACGCCGATGTAGAACCAGTTGGGGAAGTTGCGGCTCGAGTGGCCGTGCAGGGTGCGGAAGCCGTCCTCATAGTAGTCGAAGATCGACAGCCCGCCGCGCCCGAGGATGTCGAACCCGACCCGACGCCGGAACGCGGTCGAGATCTCGAAGCCCGAGGCGTAGATGATGCAGTCGACCGGGTGCTCCACCCCGTTCGCCACGACGCCCCGCTTCGTGATCCGCTCGACGCCGCGCGTGACGCTGACGTCCACCAGGGTGACGTTCGGCCGGTTGAAGGTCGGCAGGTATTCGTCGTTGAACGTCGGGCGCTTGCAGAACTGCCGGTACCAAGGCTTCAGCGCCTCGGCCGTCGCGGGGTCGACGACTGTTTCGTCCACTCGCCGGCGGATGTTGTTCATCTTCACGAAGTCGGCGAGCTCGGCGCCCTTGGCGGGGTCGCCGCCGGTCTGGCGCGCGCCGAACGCGCCGGCCGCCAGCGTGCGGAAGATGTCGGTCCAGCCGTCGCTCACGAGGTCGACCTCGAAAGGCCGCCCTTCGACGATGTCCGCGAAGTTGTGACGGCGCGCCCGCTGCCAGCCGGGCTCGAGCGTCTTGGCCCAGCCGTAGTCGGTCGGCGCGTTGCCGCGCACGTCGACGCTCGAGGGCGTGCGCTGGAAGACGTAGAGATGCTGCGCGTGGCGGCCGACGAAGGGCACGCACTGGATCGCCGTGGCGCCGGTGCCGATGATCGCCACGCGCTTGTCGGCGAGCTTGGTCAGGCCCCCGGTCGTGTCGCCGCCGGTGTAGTCGTAGTCCCAGCGGCTGGTGTGGAACGCGTGCCCCTCGAAGTCATCGATGCCGGGAATTCCGGGCAGCTTCGGCCGGCTCGCGGGGCCAAGCGCCATGATCACGAAGCGCGCCCTGATGTCGTCGCCGCGGCTGGTGCGAACGTGCCAGCGCTTCAGGTCCTCATCCCAGACGAGGGCGTTCACGCGGGTCTGAAGGAGGGCGCGCTCGTACAGTCCGTAGGCGCGGCCGATGCGCCGCGAGTGCTCGAAGATCTCGCTGACGTATGAGTACTTCTCCTTCGGGATGTACTTCAGCTCCTCCAGCAGCGGCAGGTAGCAGTAACTCTCGATGTCGCACTGGGCGCCCGGATAGCGGTTCCAGTACCAGGTGCCGCCGAAGTCCGCGCCCGCTTCGACGATGCGGAAGTCGTCCAGGCCCGCCTCGCGCAGCCGCGCGCCCGCCAGGAGGCCGCTGAAGCCGCCGCCGATGACGGCGACCTCGAGGTCCTCGCTGATCGGCGCCCGGCTGAAATTCGGGTCGCCATAGGGGTCGTCCTCCGCGAAGCGGACGAAAGCGCCGCTCACCTCAAGGTACTGCGCCTCGCCGTCGGGCCGCAGCCGCTTGGCGCGCTCGGCGGCGTACTTTTCGCGCAGCGCGTCGGCATCGAAGTCGATGACCAGCCCGTCGGCCGGGGCGGCGTCGTCCATGGTTTCGTCCTGTGTTCGGCGCCGGAGGCGCCCTTCATGCTCCGGTTGCGTAGGCTGCTCGACGGCGCGTCAGGCAAGCGCCATTCGGCTTGGTGACGACGGGGCGCCTCTGTCATGCTGGCGAGCGGCCAGCCGGGAAGGAGACCTGAGGATGGGCGAACTGGTGCTTCGCGAGGATAGGGACGGCTGGGCGGTGCTGACGCTCAACCGGCCCGACAAGCTCAACGCGCTGACGGTGGCGATGTTCAGGGAGCTTCGCGCCCACGTCGCCGAGCTCAGGAACGACGACGCCGTAGGGTGCGTGGTGCTGCGCGGCGCGGGCAAGTGCTTCTCCGCCGGCCACGACCTCGCGGACATCGCCGCCGGCGAGGAGGTCCCTTCGCGCGGCTGGCATTCGGAGACGCTGCGCCTGCTGGAGAAGCTGCCCAAGCCGGTCATCGCCGCCGTGCACGGGCACTGCTATACCGGCGCGCTCGAAGTGGCGCTCGCCTGCGACTTCATCGTCGCCGCCGACAACGCCCGCTTCGGCGACACCCACGCCAAGTGGGCTCTGACCCCCATCTGGGGCATGAGCCAGCGCCTGCCGCGCCGCGTCGGCCAGGCGACCGCCAAGCGGCTCATGTTCACCGCCGACATGATCGATGCGGCCGAGGCCGTCCGCATCGGCCTTGCTGAATACGCGATCCCTTACGCGCGCTTCGAGGCGGAGATCGAGGCTTTGGCGAGCCGCGTTGTCGCCAATTCCGCCTTCTCGCACCGGGCAAACAAACGGCTCCTCGAAGCCACCGACGGCGACCCGCTCGACGCGGGCCTGCAGTGGGAGGTCCTGGAGAACGAGGGCCGCGGACCGGACATGCGCGAGCGGATCGCAGCGTTCACCCAGCGCTCCAAGTAGCGGCGCTCCTCAGGCCGGGAGGACCGGGAACGCGCCGCCCTGCGCCGCCTCGAGCGCGGCGGAAGCCCGCAGCACCAGGTCGTCGCGGTAGTGCGCCGCGGCGATCTGCAGCCCGGCCGGCAGCCCGGAGGCGCTGAGGCCTGCCGGACGGCTGAGCGCCGGATGTCGGGTCAGGTTGAAAAGCGCGGTGTTCGACCAGGCCGGATTGGGCTTGCCGTCCGGTCCCGTCGGGAAGGCCTGGCCCACCGCGAACGGCAGCACGTTCAAGGTCGGTGAGATCACGAGGTCGTAGCGGGTGAAGACGAGATTCCAGGCCGTCGACATTTCCCGCCGCGCGGCCATGGCGTCGACCAGCGTCTGAACCGTGTACTGTTCGCCGACGCGGGCGTTCTGCAGCAGTCCAGGGTCGAAGAGCGCGTGCTTGTCGGCGGGGTAGAGCTGCAGCAGCCGTTGCAGGGCGGAGAACCAGTGCGCGACGAATGTGCGGCCCACGTCCGCGGCCTCGGTCGGCGAGGCGATCGGCTCGACGTGCGCGCCGAGGCCCTCCAACGTCTTTGCGGCGGCGACGACCAGGGCCTCGACCTCGGGATCGAGGAAGACGTCGCCGAACTTCATCACGAGAGCCACCTTCAGGCCCTTCACGCCGCCGTCTAGCTTCGCGGCGTAGTCCGTCGCGTCGGGCGCGGCGGCGAACGGATCGCGCGGGTCGGGCTTCGACATCGCATTCAGCATCAGCGCGCAGTCGAGCGTGGTGCGGGTCATCGGCCCGACGTTGGCGAGGTCGCCGTGCATCGATGACGGCCAGGCCGGGACGCGCCCGTAGGTCGCCTTCAGGCCGACGAGCCCGCAGAAGGCGGACGGAATACGCACCGAGCCGCCGCCGTCGGTGCCGACCGCCAGCGGCCCGAGGCCCGCCGCGACCGCGGCGCCGGAGCCGCCCGACGATCCGCCGGGCGTGAGGTCCAGGTTCCAGGGGTTGCGGGTGACGCCGTGCAGCGGCGAGTCGGTGACGCCCTTGAAGCCGTACTCGGGGCTGGTGTTCTGAGCGTAGATCACGGCCCCCGCTTCGCGCAGCCGCGCGACCGCCGGCGCGTCCTCCGCCGCCGGGGTCTTGTCGGTCAGGAGGCTCGCCATCGTGTGCGGCCAGCCCTTGGTGCGCACCAGCTCCTTGATCGAGACCGGCGTCCCGTCGAGCGGCGATCGCGGCTCGCCGCGGCTCCAGCGCGCCTCCGATTCCCGCGCCGCCGCCATCGCCGCCTCGGCGTCGACTAGCGTCAGCGCGTTGATGCGCGGGTTCACGCGCTCGGCGCGGGCGAGGACGGCGGAAAGCGCCTCGACGGGCGACGCGGCCTTCGATCGGTAGAGGGCGGAGAGCTCGGCGGCGCTCGCCTGGGTGAGATCGGTTGCGCTCATGATGGGGCTCCGGCCGCGATAGGGTTCCGATCCATAAGCCATCCAGCGCGGCTGGGAAGACGGCGCTTGCGACCCGGCGTCTCGCGCTTCAGAGCCTGACCGGCTTGCCGTCGGCCAGGGAGCGGCCGGCGGCCTCGGCGAGCGCAAGCGCCGCCGTCCCGTCATCGAACCCGATCAGCGGCGTCGCGCGCCCGGCGAGGACGTCGGCGAAGTGCGCCATCTCGGCTGCGTAGGCGGCCGCGTAACGGTCGAGGAAGAAATTCTGGAACCGGTCGGCGCGGGCGCCCGGCTCGGACCAGACCTGCAGCGTCGACTCGACGACGTTGCCGGCGCGGAGCATGCCGGCCGAGCCATAGGCCTCGATGCGCTGGTCGTACCCGAAGCCGCTGCGGCGGGAGTTGGCGATCGCGCAGAGGCGGCCCGATGGGGTCTTCAGCACCGTGCGCGCAGTGTCGATGTCGCCGGCCTCGCCGATCGCTGGGTCGACGAGAGCCGCGCCCCAGGCGAAAATCTCGCTGACCGGTTCGCCGAGCAGCCAGCGCGCCATGTCGAAGTCGTGGATCGCCATGTCCCTGAAGAGCCCACCGGATACTAGCACGTAATCGATCGGCGGCGGGGCGGGATCGTTGCTGGTGATCTGCAGCGATTCCAGCTTCCCGACCGCACCTTCCGCGAGCTGCGCTCGCAGCGCCGCGAAATGAGGGTCGAAGCGTCGGTTGAACCCGACGAAGAGGCGTGCGTCGGCGAGGTCGCGGGCGGCGCGGGTCAGCCGCGCGAGCGACAGGTCGAGCGGCTTCTCGCAGAAGATCGCCTTGCCGGCGGCGTGCGCCGCCAGGCAGCAGTCCAGGTGCATGTCGGTGGAGCTCGCGACGATCACGCCGTCCACGGACGCATCGGCCAGAACGTTGGCGAGCGAGGCGACGCGCGCGCCGGCGCCGGCGGCGACGGCTTCCGCGCTCCGCGAGACAGGGTCGACGACATGGCTGAGCGACAGCTGCGGGTGGGAGGCCACGTTGGCGGCGTGGATGCGTCCGATCCGTCCCGCGCCCACCAGCGCCACGCGAAACTTCCGCATTCGGCCTCCGCCACGCCGTTCGATTTTCAGCATCGCAGTTTTCCCCCCGGCGGAATACGAGTTTCGGATCGGCGAGAGCCAAGGGGAGATGATTTGTCGACGGTGCGCCTCACAGCCGCTCAGGCGACGGTGCGCTGGCTCGCCGCCCAGCACGTCGAGCTGGACGGGGCGCGCGCGCCTTTCTTCGCCGGTGTCTGGGCGATTTTCGGCCACGGCAACGTCGGCGGGCTCGGCGAGGCGCTCTATGCGGCGCGCGATGCGCTCCCAACCTACCGGGCGCACAACGAGCAGGCGATGGCGCACGCTGCGATCGCCTACGCCCGGCAGCTGCGCCGCCGCCGCGCCATGGTCTGCACCTCCTCGATCGGGCCCGGCGCGACCAACATGGTGACGGCCGCGGCGCTGGCGCATGCGAATCGCCTGCCAGTGCTGTTCCTGCCTGGCGACGTCTTCGCCGACCGCGGACCCGATCCGGTGCTGCAGCAGATCGAGGACTTCGCCGACGGATCGGTCAGCGCCAACGACTGCTTTCGGCCGGTGTCGCGCTATTTCGACCGCATCACGCGTCCGGAGCAGCTGCTGGTCGCCCTGCCGCGCGCCATGGCCACGCTCACCGACCCCGCGGCGTGCGGCCCCGTGACGCTCGCGTTCTGCCAGGATGTCCAGGCCGAGGCGCACGACTGGCCGGCCGCGTTCTTCGGCGAGCGGCTTTGGCGCGCTCGCCGCCCGCCCCCCGAGCCCGCTGCGATCGACGAGCTCGCCGATCGGCTACGCACCGCGCGGGCGCCGCTGATCGTCGCCGGCGGGGGCGTACGCTACGCCGGCGCCGAAGCCGCTCTGGCCGATTTCGCCGCTGCGCGCCGTCTGCCCGTCTGCGAGACGCAGGCCGGCAAGGGCGCCCTGGCCTGGGACCATCCGAACGCGCTGGGCGCCGTCGGCGTCACAGGGTCCTCCGCGGCGAACGCCGCCGCCGCCGAGGCTGACCTCGTGATCGCCATCGGCGCTCGCCTGCAGGATTTCACCACCGGCTCTCGCGCGCTCTTCGCCAACCCGGACCGCACCCTCGTGCAGGTCAACGTGCAGCCGTACGATGCTCACAAGCACGGCTCGGTCCCGGTCGTCGGCGACGCCGGCGCGGTGATCGAGGCGCTCGACGCCGCCCTTGCGGGCTGGCGGGCGCCTGCCGACTGGCTCGATCAGGGCCGGGCGCGCGCCGCGGCCTGGAACCGCGATGTCAACGCGGCCACCGCCTCCACCGACGCCGCGTGCCCGTCCGACGCCCAGGTGATCGGCGCGGTGCAGCGCTCGGTGGGGGACGGCGCGGTGGTGGTCGGTGCGGCCGGCGGCCTGCCAGGCGAGCTGCACAAGCTCTGGCGCACGCGCCGTCCCGGTGGGTACCACGTCGAGTACGGC
The DNA here is from genome assembly GCA_021816155.1 of Pseudomonadota bacterium. Classification (GTDB taxonomy): domain Bacteria; phylum Pseudomonadota; class Alphaproteobacteria; order Caulobacterales; family Caulobacteraceae; genus Acaudatibacter. Next base: position 7,788 of record JAKAZA010000102.1, read on the forward strand.
TACTCGTGCATGGGCTACGAGATCGCGGGCGGCCTGGGCGTGAAGCTCGCCGAGCCCGATCGCGAGGTCGTAATCATGGTCGGCGACGGCTCGTACCTGATGATGAACTCCGAGATCGCCACCGCGGCGATGCTGGGCCTGAAGCTGACCATAGTCGTACTGGACAATCACGGCTTCGGGTGCATCGACAGGCTTCAGCGCGGCATGGGCGGTCCCGGCTTCAACAATCTGCTGGCGGACGCGCGCCGCGCAGCGGCGCCCGCGATTGATTTCGCCGCCCACGCCGCCAGCCTCGGCGCGCGGGCCGAGAAGGTTTCCGGGATCAAGGCGCTCGAGGCCGCGCTGCGCCGCGCAATGGCGTCGGAGGGCGTCGGCGTGGTGGTGATCGAGACCGATCCGGCTATCGCGACAGAGGCGGGCGGAGCGTGGTGGGACGTGCCGGCGGCGGCGGTGTCCATGCGATCCGAGGTGGAGGCCGCCCGCGCCGTCTACGACGTCGCGCGCCGCAACCAGAGGCTTGGAAACTGACCATGGGCATCCGCTTCGGCGTCAGTCCGATCGCCTGGGCCAACGACGACATGCCCGAACTCGGCGGCGACACGCCGCTCGAGACCATCCTGGCCGACGCCCGCGATATCGGCTTCGCGGGCATCGAGCTCGGCGGCAAGTTCCCGCGCGATCCGGCGAGGCTGGAGCCGTTGCTGGACGGCCACGGGCTCGAGCTGGTCGGCGGCTGGTTCAGCGGCGCGCTGCTCGTCCAGGACGTGGCGGCCGAACTCGCGTCGGCCAAGGCGCATCTCGCGCTGCTCAAGGCGGTGGGCGCGCCCGTCTTCATCTACGCCGAGACCAGCAACGCCATCCACGGCCGGATGGAGGCGCCGATGACCAGTTCGCCACGGCTCGACGCAGGCGGCTGGCGGCGGTTCGGCGAGCGACTGACCGCGCTTGCCGACGCGATCGCGGCCGAGGGCCTCGCGTTCGCCTATCATCATCACCTCGGCACCGTGGTCGAGGGGCCCGATGACCTCGAGGCGTTCGTCGAAGCTACGGGGCCGTCGGTCGGCCTGACCGTCGACACCGGCCATGCGGCGCTGGGCGGGATCGATCCGGTGACGCTTATCCGGGCCTACCCGCGTCGCGTCGCCCACGTGCACTGCAAGAACGTGCGCCGCCCGGTGTTCGACGAGGCGCGCGCCCAGGGCCGCAGCTTCCTGCAGGGCGTGCTCGCCGGCATGTTCACGACGCCGGGCGATGGGGGCATGGACTTCGAGCCGGTGATGCAGGCGCTTGCCGATATCGGCTATCGCGGCTGGGTGGTGGTCGAGGCCGAGCAGGACCCGGCGCTCGCCGACCCGCGCCGTTACGGAGCGCTCGGCCTGGCCACGCTGCGCCGCGCGGCCGGGATGGCGGGTCTGGAGACGGTCGCGTAGTTCGTCCCGCGCGTGGCGCGTCGACGGCGAGAGCCGCTCGACTCGTCTGACGATGGGGCGAGGCGCTCTAGATCGGGCGCGCCGAGTTGGAGAAGTTCGGGTCGGAACCGACCGGAAGCGCAGGGCTCGTTCATGCACGATCAGGCCAGGATGTTTGCGGACCCGCGAAAATCGCGGGCGGGCGGGCATCCGCCGCTGACGAGGCGCGTTCAGCGCCGCATGACACACGACCACGGCGCCGATGTCCGGCGCGCGGGGTGGCTTCGCGCCATGGCCGCCGGGCTGCTCCTTGTGCTGCTTTTCGCAGGTCCGAGCGTTTCTCAGACGCTCGCGTCTGCGAAAGCCGCAGCGCCGCCCCCCTCGGTGACCGCGCCGGTCGCCGCCGTGGCGCCGGCGCCGCCAGCCGCCGCACCCCCGGCCATCCCCCCGAAGCCGCCCGATGAGGTGCTCGCCGACATCCAGAACCGCTTGCCCGCGACCAACCACGACGACCGGCTGGCGACGATGGAGCAGCGGGCGGTTCAGATCGAGATGGTCGCCCGCCAGGGTGAGACCGCCGCGGCGGCCACTCTCGCGCGAACCGTCGCCGCGCTGCGCAAGCTGGAGGCCGTACGCCCCTGGCGTCTGACGCGCGAGCAGAAGGCGGCCGAGGCCACGCTTCGCGCCCAGGAGCCCTTACTGATCGCGCAGATGCAGGGGCGACAGCTGCTCGCCGCAGAGGCCGGGCGGGTGGTCAGCCTTGTCGCCGAGCGGCGGCGCGAGGGCTTCAGCGGGCGGGTGCTGCAGCGGTCGCCGTCGCCTCTGTCGCCGGTCTTCTGGGCCTCGATGAGCGCCTCGATGGCCGGCGACTGGGACCGGCTTGGAGACATCGGCCACGAGGCGCTCGATTTCGCCGGCCGGGCGCCGCCCCTGGGCGCCGCGATCCGGCTGGGACTCGTCGCGCTGGCCGCGCTGGTGGTGCTCGTCCCGTTGCGGCTTTGGCTGACGCGCGTCGCCCGGCGGCCCCGTACATGGCCGCCAAGCGCCGTCCGTCGATCGCTCGCCACCGTCTGGACGCTCGCCGTCGATCTCGGCGCCCCGACGCTCGCCGCGGCGCTCGTCGATCTGGGCGCCGAGTGGGCGGGCGTCCTTTCCGCCGACGCCCAGGCGATCGCCAGGGCGGCGGTGCGATCCGTCGCCTGGGGGGCGGCCATCCTTGCGCTGGGCCGCGTCCTTGTGACCGACCCGGACGGCGCCCACCGCCTGCTGTCCGTCACCGACACCGACGCCCGACGCATCGGCCTCGCCCTCTGGCCCGTGGCGATCGTCGCTGCGGCCGGCACGCTCGTGCGGGCGATCATGTTCATCGTCGGGGCTAGCGTCGCAGCGACCATCGCGGCGAACTGCGTGCTCTCGCTCGCCTACGCTGCGGGCGCGGCGCTGATTCTCATCAGCTACCGGCGGGGCGTGCGGGCCTCAGGCGCCGTCGACCCGGTCGACGCGAGCGCCCGCTCGCCGGCGTGGGCGCTGATCTCGCTTGCCCTCTCGCTGGCCATCGCCGCCACCATCGCCGCCGTCTTCTCGGGCTACACGACGCTGGCGGCGCTGATCTCCGGCCAGATGTTCTGGCTGGGCCTTATCGGCGGCGTCACGTACCTGCTTCTGCGCCTGGTCGACGACGTGTTCACCGCGCTGTTCCGGGAAGGCGGGCGCACCGTCGCGGCGCTCGCATCCGCGTTCGGCCTGCGTCCGCGGGTGGTGATCCAGGCGGGGCTCCTGCTTTCAGCCGGCCTGCAGGTCGCGATCTTCGTCGTCGCGCTCTCGCTGGCCCTGACGCCTTTCGGCCAGAGCGGCGAGCTTCTCGTCGCCAACGTCACCCGGTTGGGCGGGGCGTTCAAGGTCGGCAACGTGGCCGTGTCGCCGAGCGCCATCGCCGCCGGGTTGGCGGCGTTCGGAGTATGCATGGCGGCGACGCACATCGTGCGCGGCTGGGTCGTGCGCCGCTACCTGCCGGTCACTGGCTGGGACCTGGGCGTGCGCAATTCTGTAGCCGTCGGCGTCGGCTATATGGGCGTCACCATCGCGATCACCGTCGGCCTGGCGGTGACGGGGCTTGGCTTCCAGCAGATCGCGCTGGTGGCGAGCGCGCTCTCGGTCGGCATCGGCTTTGGCCTGCAGCAGATCGTGCAGAACTTCGTCAGCGGCGTGATCCTGCTGATCGAGCGGCCGGTGAAGGTGGGCGACTGGGTGAACGTGGGCGGCGTCGAGGGGGACGTACGGCGCATCCGCGTCCGCGCCACCGAGATCGAGACTTTCGATCATTCCACCGTCCTGGTGCCGAACTCGAACCTGATCACCGCGAACGTCGAGAACAAGACGTTGGGCTCGCCCAGGGCGCGCATCCAGGTGAAGCTCGGACTTGCGAAGGCCGCCGACATCCAGAAGGCGCGCCCGCTGATCCTCGATGTGGCGGCCCAGGAGCGCGGCGTGCTGCATGAGCCGAAGCCCGCCATCTACGCCGATGCGATCTCCGCCGGCGGAGGGCTGGCGCTCAACTGCTATTTCTACGTCGCCGATCCCCGCGACGCCTACGACGTGCGCAGCCGGTTGCTCGAGGCGCTGGTCGAGCGGCTTGAGCGTGAGGACGTGGCGCTCGCCTGACCCACGGCGGGCGCGCGCGCTTCGGCCCGCCTCGGGGCCGTCCGTGCGGCGCGCTCGGCCCGGCCGAACAGGATGTGCAGCTCGCCCTTCGCCCGCTCCAGCACGTGGCGTTGGCGGGCGCTGAGGTTGCCGCCGGCGCGGTTGATGTAGAAGGTGAGCATCGACATCGCCGATTGGTACGGCCCCGACTTGCGCCGCCGGCTGGCAAGAGCCGACTGCATCAGCGAACGGGCGATCCGCTTCGGATCGTGTCCGCTGAAGACGCCAGGTTCGAGGTCGAGCGCGTCGCTCGCCCGGGTGACCTCGGCCAACCAGCGGCGAAAGTGTCGCCTCGACGCCTGTTCCGGTTTCGACGATGCTTCGCCAGCGCGGCTCTGCTCAGCGGTCGGACTGCCGTTCATGTTCGTCATGGTGAATCTGCTAGCCCATGTGGGCCCGACGGCGCGAAAGGTCAGCCCACGGCCAGGAGGGCTCGACGCCGGACCCCTCGTTCGCACCGGCCGGATCTGGCGCCGCGTGCGGCGCGCACTCCTCGTGGCCACGCCGCTGGCCGCGCTCGCGGCCTGCACGGTCGGGCCCGCTTACCGGGCGCCGGCCACTCCGGCGCCCGGCGCCTATCTGGAGCGAACCGACGGGATCACCGGCGCGCCGCCGGACCTCACCGCCTGGTGGGCGCGGTTCGACGACCCGACGCTCACCAGCCTCGTGCGGCGGGCGCTGGCGGGCAACCTCGACGTCGCCGCCGCAGTCTCCAATATCCGCGCAGCGCGTCAGCAGGAAGTGATCGCCGGAGCGCAGGGCTTGCCGCAGCTGGACGCCTCGGCCAACGCCAGCAACACCCTGCTCAGCAAGAACGCGGGCTTCGCGCAGCTCGCAGGCGCATTTCTGGGCGGCGGGACCGGCGGCCTCGGGACCCAGGGCGTCGGCTTTCCGGGAACCAACTTTTCCACCTATTCCGCCGGTTTCGACGCATCCTGGGAACTGGACCTGTTCGGTCAGGTCCGACGCAGCGTCGAGGCGGCGCGCGGGCGGGCCGAGGCGCAGATCTGGTCGCTGCGCGACACCGAGGTCAGCACTGCGGCGGAGGTCGCGGTCGACTATCTGACGCTGCGCTCGCTCCAACGCCAGATCGCGGTGGCCGAGCATGAGGTCCAACGCCGGCAGCAACTGCTTGATCTCGTCCAGTCGCGCCGCGCAGCCGGGCTCGCGACGCGGATCGATGTCAGCCAGCAGCAGGTGAGCCTCTCGGCCGCGCTGTCGCAGACGCCGGTGCTGGAGGCCGAGGCGCGCGCCGAGATCCACGCGCTCGGGGTGCTGCTCGGCGAGCCGCCGGAAGCGCTCAGCGCCGAGCTTACGCCGGTCGCCGCCGTTCCGCCGCCGCCGCCGGCGGTGCCGGTCGGCCTGCCGTCGGAGCTGTTGCGTCGGCGGCCGGACATCCGCGAGGCCGAGCGCAACCTCGCGGCCGCGACCGCCGACGTGGGGGTCGCCGTCGCCGACCTCTATCCGAATATCAATCTCACCGGCTCCGCCGATCTCATCTCGACCTCGCTGTCGAACATCGTCGCGGTCAACAGTCTGCAGACCGCCGCGACCGCCGCGCTCGTGCAGACCCTGTTCGACGGCGGCCGCCGCCGCGCCAACGTCCACGTCTACGAGGAGCACCGCAAGCAGGCGTATTACGCCTACGAAAAGACGGTGCTGGGCGCGCTGAAAGAGGTCGAGGACGGGCTGTCGCGCTACGGTGGCGAGCGGCGGCGCAACGCTCTCCTGAGAACCCAGGTCCAGGCCGCGGAGGCGGCCTACCAGATGTCCGGCGACCGCTACAAGGCGGGCCTTTCCGATTTCATCAACGTGCTGAACGCCGAGGGCGCGGTGCTGGACGCCGAGACGCAGCTCGCGCAGAGCGACGGTCAGCTCGATGAGGATCTGGTGTCGCTCTACAAAGCGCTTGGCGGCGGCTGGAGCGGGGAGTCGGGAAACCGCTGAGGACGGGCGGCGGTCAAGCGGGCCGCAGGGCGGCCGCGAGCTTGGCGTCCCACCCGTAGACGTCGCGCCGGAACACCGCCCGGCCCTCGGAATCGACCGCCACGGTCCGGTAGACGACGATCACCGGCGTCGGCTTCTCGAGGGCGACCCGCCGGGTCACGTGGCTGGCGATCGCCGCATCGACCGCGTCCGGGGTCCATCCCTGAGGCGCAAGCAGAAACGCCGCCAGCTCCCGCGGCTTCTGCAGGCGCATGCAGCCGTGGCTGAGCCAGCGGTTATCGCGATCGAAGAGACTGCGCGAGGGCGTGTCGTGCAGATAGACGGTGAACCGGTTCGGAACGTCGAACTTGATGTAGCCCAGCGCCGCCTGCGGGCCGGCGCGCTGGATGAGCTGGCCGTGAGACACGTAGAAATCGTGGCGCGCCAGGTAGGCCGAACCGCGTGGGAACAGCTCGCGAGCCGCGATGTCCGGCGGCACGATCCACGGCGGGTTGAAGATGATCGCGACGATTGTGCTGCGCAGCATCGGAGTGGGGGGCGAGG